>JABFXN010000388.1 GCA_013361705.1 Acidobacteriaceae bacterium | reverse complement strand
GCAGTGCCCCAGCGACGACTCGACCCGCTGCTGGGGCGCTCTTCTCTTGCCGTAAACCATTGAAATGAAAAACTCTTTACAGGTAATTGACGGCAAAGAACCTTTGATGGCGATGCAGCTGCGGATAGTCTCAGCAGACCTGGATCTTTAGAAAGGCTAATCGTGTCAGATCGCCAACCCTTCAACTTCGGAAACGTCACCCGCCGCAACTTCCTTATCGGTAGCTCGGCATTCACGCTCGGACTCTTCGAGTCGTTGAGCATGGGACAAATCTCATCAACCTCCTTTGTAGAGGTTGAAACCAGTTATGGAAAGCTCCGTGGTGTTCAAGGGAATGGCCTGGCGACCTTCAAGGGAATTCCATATGCAGGCTCTGTTGCGGGGAAGAACCGCTTCAAGGCTGCGCCGCCTCTGGCGCCCTGGCAAGGTGTTCGGGATGCCTTGGAATTCGGTGCTCCATCACTGCAGCCTGGAAATGGCAGACCGGGCGAGCCACCGTCCGCTGAGGATTGTCTCTTCCTGAATGTGTGGACTCCTGCAGCCGATGGGAAAAAGCGTCCGGTCATGTTCTACAGCCATGGTGGAGGATTTACGGTAGGCTCCGGCGGAGCAAGGTATCAGGATGGAGGCAATCTCGCTCGCACGTGGGATGTTGTGGTGGTCGAAACCAACCATCGGCTCGGTCTCATGGGATTTCTTTACCTCGGGAACCTCGGAGGCGAGGAATATGAGACTTCTGGCAATCAGGGAATCCTGGATATCAGGGATGGTCTGAAATGGGTGCATAACAACATTGCTCATTTCGGGGGTGACCCGAATAACGTAATGATCTTTGGAGAGAGCGGCGGTGGCGGCAAAACCTCGTGCCTCTATGCCATGCCCTCGGCGGCCCCGTACTTCAACAAAGCATCCATCGAAAGTGGTCCCGGCATTCGGATCTATCCGAAAGAGTCAGCGATCGAGACGACCTCGATGGTTTTGAAGCAGCTCGGCCTTGAGAGATCGCAGTGGCGCCAACTCCTGGAGGTGTCGGCCGACAAGCTTCTGAATGTACAGGTGGACCTTGGCAAGAGCCGCTCCGGCCCGCTCACACAGATCGGTGGCCGCAAGGGCATGACCGGCAATCCCGCTCCTGGCGGATTTGGCCCTGTGCTGGACGGCAAAATCTTGCCAAACCATCCCTTCGATCCAGAAGCTCCGGCCATCTCCAGGCAGAAGCCTCTGATCGTTGGTTACAACCGCGATGAGATGAACTTCTTTTTCGCCCAAAATCACGCAACCGATATCTACTCTCTGACGGATGACACCCTGAAGGAGCGGCTTGAAAAGGAACTAGGTGCGGATGCCCCGGCGGTACTGAAGGCGTATCGCAAGAGCAGACCCGAGGCGCCGCCGGCAGATCTTTATGTCGCGATTGCGACCGCCCGGTTTGCCGGCATCGGCGAGACGACGATGGCCGAGCGCAAGTTCGCGCAACACGGCGCCCCGGTTTACATGTATATCTTCACGCACGAGTCGGATCGGCTGATTCCGGGAACACAGCACAAGATGGGAGCCGCCCATGCCGCTGAGATTGTGTACAAGTTCAATAATGTTCAGCCGGCAAGTGAGACTCCTTCGGAACAGCGGCGGGGTACCGGTACGATGGCGGACTCTCGCCCGGGAAGTGTTCAGGCCGCGCACAATATGAGTGAGTTTTGGAGCACGTTTGCGCGTACCGGCCGCCCTGCAGCGAAAGGACAACCCGAGTGGCCCGCCTATTCCAACACAAGAAGAGCCACCATGTTGATCGATGCCGAATGTAAAGTTGTCGATGATCCGTTCAGCCTTGAAAGACAGGTATGGGAACGGATAGAGAAGTCTTGAAATCTGATCTCAAATCGTTCGATCTGGAGTACAGAGCATGACATGGATGAGCCGTAGAAGTTTTGTTGGTTCGGCGGTGACGGTGGCTGCGGCACGTGTCCTGCAGAGCCAGTCGCCATCGACTCATAGCCTCGAATGGGGTTCGCCGGTGATCGATTGCCACTTTCATCAGCGGCCTACACTTGAAGCGAATCTCGCACACTTGAACGGCTCCGGCTGTCAGACTGCGTATCTGTTATCGCGGCTGCAATCCGCGGATGATGCGAAGCGTTTCCTTGCTGGCGAGCCCGCGCGTTTTGCGGGGTATTCAGTAAGCACGGATGTTACGGCGGCAGATGCTGTCAAGCTTCTTACGGAAGCGGTAAAGGCGGGAGCGCATGGATTTGGCGAGGTGAAGTTTCATGTCGATGCGGATGGACCGGAGATGCGGCGTCTCTATGCAGCGGCGGCGGAGCTGAACGTGCCGGTGACAATTCACTTCCAGGAGGTTCCACACACTCCCACCGAGGGTGTCTTCAACACCGGATTTAAGCGGTTTGACAGGATTCTGAAAGAGTTTCCGAAGACCACCTTTGTGGGACACTGTGATGCCTTCTGGGCCAATGTCAGCGCGGACTACGCAAATGATAAAGATTACCCGCGAACCCCGATCATACGAGGCGGCATCACGGACAAGTGGCTGGGCGACTATCCGAATCTCTTCGGAGACCTGTCGGCGAACTCCGGCAACAATGCGCTTACACGCGATCCATCATTCACGGCCGACTTTCTCAGCCGGCACAAAAACAAACTGTTCTTCGGGAGCGATTGCGCGTGTACTGATGGACATGGCGGCGGTATCTCGCAGCAGGGAAATCCGGGAGCAGCGCGGTTAGCTGGAAAATGCGTTGCCCGGGAAACCCTCGCCGTGCTGAAAGCGAATGCTTCACCGGATCTCTTCCACGATCTCGTCTGGAGCAACGGACACAAAGTGTATGGTCTGACCTCTCATTCATAGCTTTTGTCGCATAGAGGAATTACTGTTGAGAGTTCGTTCCGCGGGCGCATAGAATGTGCTTCGTCATCTCACTGCAATGGCAACTCCCGCGACCATTCCGCTTACGGACCAACAAAGATCGCTCATCCTCATGGAGCTGACGGCGATCCTCGAAAGCGGCCCATTTCGTAGCAGCAAGCGCTATCCGGCGATGCTGGAATACTGTGTCCGCCACACGCTGGATGGGGAAACAGAGAAGTTGCGGGAACGACAGCTCGGCATTGTTCTCTTCTCTCGCCCTCCCGGCTATGAGACGAGCTCCGATCCGATTGTCCGCATGGCTGCCAGCGAGATTCGCAAGCGTCTGGCCCAGTATTACGATTTGGTGGGCGAGCGAGCACAGGTCCGAGTTTCACTTCCGCCCGGAACTTACGTTGCGGAGTTTCGATTTCTCCCTCATCCCAATACTGCTTCTGTTCCTTCGGCTCCAGACCCACTGGAGGGAAGCCTCGGCCAAACGCATCTTGAGCCTGTAATGCCGATGCCACTACCCATAGTTTCTGAAGGGGCGTTGACAAAGGAGATCCACGAAGGGCGCCGTTTTTATCGTCTTATCTTGTTCCTTCTTCTTGTGGCCGTCGCCATGGCCGGCGTCTGGGGTATTCAGAGAGCACGGGCTAATCGTCGTATCCCCGAATTTTGGCGGACATTTATCGACGTCAATAGTGGACCGGTGCTTACAGTCGTCGGTCAACTCGTCCCACATGCAGACGGAAAGACTGATCCCGAGCCGCCTCTATCTTCTGATATCTATCGGACCAGCCACTATGTTTCGGTCGGTGATGCATCGTCGGCAATGCGGGCCTGCCTTGTTCTGGCCCGCTTCGGAATGGACTGTCAGATGAAGGCGGTTTCCACTACCGACCTTTCGAACGTCCATTCCCGTCCCGCCATTTTTGTGGGTGCCTATAACAATCCCTGGGTGCTGCGCACCACTCAGGCGATTCCTTACCGGTTCGGCGAGCTCACTTGTAAATGCATTCTCGATACCAGGACGGGGGAACGCATCGGGGGCGTCGACTTTTCCATCCCCCGCGACCAGATCACGACCGACTACAGCATCGTGGCAAGCTTCCACTCCGATGTCACGGACGGGCCGGTGGTGGTGATCGCGGGCATTGGCCCCATGAGCACCGAAGCTGCTGCGGAGTTCACCACCTTGACCGAGCGTTCCGCTGAATTATTCAGCCGCGCACCGAAGGGGTGGAAGGGCGGTAACTTCGAGGCGGTCTTGACGACCGATGTCGTCAACGGCATTCCCGGACATACTCGCATCCTGAAAACCGCCTTTTGGTAACAACTAGTCGGTGGCACGCTTGCTAAGCTCCTGAAAATACTGCTTCTACTCCTGTAAGTAGCAGGTAAAAGACCTTTCGCATCGAGTTCTTCGTTCTCTAGGCTTCTCACGAATCCGCACAAATCAATGATGTGGCCTGAAACTCATCGGCATCACCATGCGGAATGAGGAACAAAGATGAAACAGGAAGGCTTGAGCAGGCATTCCGTCCTGCATGGAGCTGTTAATAGGGCGACCGTCGAGACCGTTCAAGGTAAGGGAGAGGGATTCCAACGACGCCTTCGTTTGTCGTCGCTTGCGATCGTCTGGGCTTGTTCTTCTATCTTCACGTGCGCGCAGTTCGGACCGCCGGAGCCGCAGGGGCATGGCCCAAAACTGCCGATGCCGACAGCCTTTCCTGCGCCAGGGACATATCCAACGACCGAGTCGGTCACTCTACGCAATACCGAACCCGGCGTGACCATCCACTACACCTGGGACGGCAGCCTACCCACGTCGAAGAGTCCCATCTATAACCCGCTGCAGGTACTGTTCATCGGTGGGGTCTATGAGGGAGATCACGGCTTGAAGGCCGGATACACGCTGCGCGCCGTCGCCATGAAGGAAGGCAACACGAATAGCGATGTCGCCGACTTTCAGTACACGGTCGACCGCCGCGACCGAACCTCCTATGTCTCGGAAGAAGTTCTTCCCGGCGTGCGCATGGTGCGCGATTCGGACAACGACAAGATGTTTCTTGTGAAGGGAAGCGCCAGGTATGCGCTGATTGACAGCGGAATGGGCCGGGGAGCGTTACGTGAGTATATCGTGCAGTACACAGGTGGTTTGCCTGTTGAGCCGATCTTCACACATAACCACGGCGATCATATCGGGCAGGCAGATCAGTTCATCCGTGAGAGCGTCGAGCATGTCGGTGAGGCAGACCGGCCAGCCGTGGAGCGGCTCTTGAAAGCCAGAGGGATTCCCGATGAGGTGATCGCTCGCAATCTGTTGGCGATCCATGATGGGGAGCGCATCGATCTTGGCGATCGATCGCTGGTCGTCTATGAGACCCCCGGACACACCAAGGGTTCGCTTGTCATCTTCGATGAGAAGAACAGGTATCTCTTCACCGGTGATTCTTACGGGAGTAATTCTCCAATGATCCCTGACGCTCTATGGATGCAGGGTTCCCAGGCGCCCTTGGATAGTTATCTGGCAATGATTGTCGGTTCGCGCGCCAGGTTTTCAGGTCGCGTGAACTATGTCATGACCGGTCATAACGATCATCCTCTCAAGGGCGAGGGCTATCTCGATAATCTGCAGGCAGCGGTGCAGACCTTGATGGATAAGGGAGATGCGGCTCTGGTGCCATCGTATCGGCCCGCAGGATTGCAGCAGGTTGTGATCGGCGACCGTTTTAGCGATCCCGATTGGGTCGCGATCAACGTGAACAAAGAGCATTATCTGCCTGCGCCCGTAGACGAGATCGCCGGCCTGGTTAGTCTACAACTGAACGGAGCAAGGCTCTCTCCGACGTTCGACCCCCAGGTCAAGACCTATCAGGTGCTCCTCGATCAGGGCCGTAAGACAGTTCATTTGGCAGTGATTCCCACCTCGCTACGCACATCCGCACTTACCGCCAATGGGTTCGACATCCTGAAGGCAAAGAGTCTCGATATTCCAGCCATGGGAGAGGCAAAGATTGTTGTCACCTCGCCGAATGGCAAATCCAATACCACTTACACGCTGCAGTTCCATACCGCAGATTCAGGAGAAGTCCGTGCAAACCGCTAATCTCGTTACAGGATCGATGATCGTAGCCGCTGCTCTGGTGTTGACCGCAACCGGCAAAGCCTGCGCACAAGGGAGCAATCCGTTGCGCGCGGGCGCGGCCATGGCCGACATTACCCCAAAGCCGGGTGAGTTGAAGCTCAAAACAGACACGATCCGCGACCATCTCTTTGCACGCGCCATTGTTGTGGATTCTGGCGATAGCTGCGCGGTGCTGATTGGTGTGGACCAAGGTGCGATCCGTAAGGACATGTATGAAGCAGCCCTTCCACGCGTTGCTTCTGCAACAGGGTGTGCGAAGGAGAACATCCTGATTGCCGCCACGCACACGCACAGTGGATCGACGGATGGGTTTGGCGGCGCACCCTCATCTAGCACCGTAGTGGACGGAATCGTCAAGGCTGCCGCCGATGCCAAGGTGAAGCTCGCACCTGCGATGGTCGGCTATGGACGCGCGAACGTTGACCTGAACGTAAACCGGGATCTCTTCAATAGCAAACTGGAGTGGAGACAGGAGCCAAATCCGCAGGGTGTGTCGGACAAGACTCTATCGGTTGTCGAGTTCATCGGGGCCGACTATGTTCCGATCGGGGTCTACATGAACTATGCAATGCACCCGATCAACTTCTATCTTTCCGGCGTTATCAGCGCCGACTTTCCCGGCGAAGCCTCGCGCACCATTGAAGAACATTTCGATCACAAGACCGTTGCCATCTTCACTCAGGGAACCTCCGGCGATCAGAATCCGGCGTTGCGGGAGAATTTCTTGACATCATTCCGTGGAGAGACTGCTCCAGGAACGGAGACCATTGCAGCTCCGCCCCCGCCACCGGCTTCGCCGAGCAACTTCAATCCAGCCGCCGCTTCGGCTGGTCTGAGACCAGTGCCCGATCAAAACCTCGCCGCGTATCGGAAAGCGATCGATCGCACCAGTGCAGACGTCGCAATGATGGGAGTCCTGATCGCAGAGAAGGCACTCTACCTCATGCGTCATGACATCAAGCCAGTTTCGGAAGCTCGCATCTGGGGTGGTCAGGAGAGGTTCACCTGCCCCGGACGCGACCGCCTCGATACGGATAATCCAGTTCGCGAGAATGCGATGCCACCCTATAAAGATGGGGCCGACGTGAATCTGATGGTCAGCCTGGTGCGCATTGGGGATATCTACTTCACCGGCATCAATGGCGAGGTCTATACGAACATCGGGCTGAAGATTAAGGGCGCCGCAGCGGCGAATAAGCTTATTATTTCGACGCTGACGAATGGCGGCGCTAACTCCGGCTACATCTATTCGGATGATGCGTACAGCCATCTGTCATTTCAGGTCATCGGATCCAGGTTGAAGCCCGGCTGCGCTGAGAACAAGATCACAGATGCGGCCCTGGAGCTCTTGCGCAAATCCGATCGCTAGAACATTTTTTCCGTAGGTGCAGATTAGGGCTTCCGTATCTAGGGCGTTTTCCCAAATGAAAACGCCGCTGCACCCTTCCGGGCTACCCGGCAACAAGGAAAATGCTCTCCGAGACATGGAAAACGCTCCTTGCCGCGCGAACACCATTCGGCGATTTTCCCCTCAGCAGATTCGACTTTTCTAGGGGAAAGGAACATAGGGGTTCCGAGATACGCCATAGGAGCGCTGCAACAAGCTGACGACCAGATCCGGACGATCCAACTGTATCCAATGACCGCTCCTTTCCGCAATGATGTGCTCGCCTCTGCTTGAGAGTGAAGCCAGCTTGCGATGCTCCCTTAGCTCTGACTCGGTTGCATTCTCGGCAGAAATCACGGTCAACGAAAGGTGACCCAGGGATGTGTAGGGAATTTCCATCACGCACCGAGTTAGTTGAGAAAGATACTCGGCCAGCGTCTCAAAACTCTGCGGGCGCGACCAGTGTGCGCGAACCGCGGGCAACAGTTCGCGCGGCATCTTGCTGACCTCAGCGGTGACACGCGCGATAACGCTCGCGCTGCCGCCCCTTGCCATGCGTGCGATCCACTTC
>JABFXN010000055.1 GCA_013361705.1 Acidobacteriaceae bacterium | reverse complement strand
CGTTCCAGTGGGCGGAGGATGCGAAGATTCTGCGCTTGAGGGCAAAAGTGTTGGAATCGAACTCGAAGACGGTCAGGTTCGCGAACGAGTTCATGTCCGGGTTGAAGAACTGGTAGTAGAAGATACGGACCGGATCCTCGCCGCCGTTCGTCTGCCCGGTAATCCATTTTCGGTCTGGACGTGAAAAGGTTTGCGCCGGCCGTGCTTTGATGACCGAGCGCAGGGCTTCCTGCCGTTTGTTCGCGGTGGGAAGGTAGAACTCGTCGAAAGTAAACAGCAGCGCCGCCAACACCGCCGCGAGCACGAGCACCGGCGCCGCGATGCGGTAGAGTGAGATGCCGGTGGCCTTCATGGCCGTGATCTCACTGGTGCGGTTCAATGCGCCGAAGGTGACCAGAACGGCGATCAGGGCGCACAGCGGAGCCAGGTTGTAGAGCATGTAAGGAATCAGGTTCAGCAGGTAGTCACCCACCGTAACCAGCGGCGTACGGTTGCGGATGATATCTCCCACCAGCTCAAAGAAGCTGAAGATCAGCGACAATGCCACGAACGACGAGAGTACCAGGACAAAGTTGGCGACAAACTGCCGCATGACGTAGTCGTCCAGCAGCAAAGGGAAGCCCCAGATAGTCTTACGCGCACCGCGGTCTGTCGAGACGATCTCAGTCTGTTCGGTTTGTGACTCCTGCGTCTTGCCCCGCTTCAGACGGGCAGCTATCCACTGTCCGATGCCGGCAAGCCGGCCCAGGGGGATGGTCTCCACTGAGAGTCTCCACAGTAGAAAAGTGCCTGCGAGTGCAAAGACGAGATTGGCTGCCCATATGCCCACTACGACGGGTAGCTTGCCTTGTCGTGCGACCGCTTCTCCGATGGAGGAGAGCAGGTAGTAGATGAAGACCAACAGGATGGTCAGCACAAAGCCCGTCGACTTACCGCCGCGGCGTGACGACAGGCCAAGAGGCACACCCACCAAGACCAGCACAAAGCAGGCGAAGGGATAGGAGAAGCGCTTCTGCAGCTCGATACGCCGCAGAATCCGATCGGGCGCACTGGCGCGCATTAGCTCCTTGAGCGGCATCGCCAGCAGGGGAGTATTGCGCCGGGTGATGTGCGTGTCATCAGACGCTCCGGCGCTGATCGGCAAGTCGCTCTCCGTAAAGGTGGAGATGTTGTACTGGTTCGGATCGTTGGCGGCGATCTGATGCTGACCGCCCGCATGCAGGGTCATGCGGAGGGTCTGGTTTCCGCCGTTGACCACGACCGCTTCGGCTGCAGTGGTGATGAGCGGCGAGGCAGGATGCGCCAGGTCGGCAAGAAAGACGTTCTTCCACTGCGCTGCACCGACGCCGGGCACGACATCCTGGACATAGAGGACGTAATCCTTAAAGTCCTCATAGAAGACGCGGGGCTGCACCTCGAAGCTGACCTGCGACTGTTTCAACTCGTTCTCGATCTGGATGAGCGCGGAGGCCGCGCGAGGTGCGAGATAGAGAGAATTGGCGAGTCCGAGAGAAAAGGCTCCGACCGCGACGATAGAGACGATGCGGGTAAAATCCAGCACGCCGACACCGCTGGCTCGCATCGCCGTGACTTCAGAGTCGGCCGCGAGCCGCGATAGGCCGAGCAGAACACCGACCAGAACAGACATGGGCAGTGTGAGCGTGAGTGTATTGGGAATGGTGTAGAGAAAGATGCGGAAGACGTCTGTCAGGGGCGCCGAACCGCGCACGACCAGCTCAAGAATCTTTTCCAGGTCGCGCATGAAAAGCACGAAGGTAAAAAGTGCGCCGCCCAGAAGGGCGTGTGAGAGCAACTCACGCAGAATGTAGCGGGTCAGAATGCGCACGGCTATAAGTGTACCGAGGAAGGCCAGAAGGTCGCGCGTTACTGGCAAAAAACTGAGGCCCGCAGATGCGGGCCTCAATGAGATAGATGGTACTTGCTCTAGCTGCCGGCGGGCCGGGGATCTTTCGGATCCCACTGTGCGATCAGCACCTTCTTGGCCAGACCAAGCTTTTCCAGCACCCAGATGCCGTAGTAGTTGATATCGAACTCGTACCAGCGCAGGCCGTGACGGGCGCTTACCGGGTGAGCGTGATGGTTGTTGTGCCAGCCTTCGCCGCCGGTCAGCAGAGCGACCCACCAGTTATTGCGGGAGTCGTCGCGAGTCTCGAAGCGGCGTGCTCCCCACAGGTGCGTTGCCGAGTTCACCAGCCAGGTGGAGTGCAGGCCAAGTACGGTACGGAGGAAGATGCCCCACAGCACCATCGACCAGCCGCCGATGGCGTAGCAGATGGCGGCGGCGGTGGCGATCGAGAGCCAGTGGTACTTCGACATGAAGACCTGGAAACGGTCCTTGGTCAGGTCAGGAGCATAGCGAGCCAGCATCGCGGTGTGCGTATGCAGGGTGCGCCCGGAGATGATCCAGCCGGCATGAGCCCACCATGTGCCGTCGTGCGGCGTGTGCGGGTCGCCCTCGTGATCGCTGAGCTGGTGGTGGACACGATGTGTCGCTACCCAGAAGATTGGTCCGCCTTCAAGGGCGAGCGTGCCGCAGATGGTCAGGCAGTACTCCAGCCACTTGGGGACCTTGTAGCCGCGGTGTGTCAGCAGGCGGTGATAGCACATGCCGATGCCAACGTTGATGGCGAGGAAGTACAGCACCACAAACGCAGCCAGATTCTTCCAGGAGAAACAGAAGAGCGCGGCAATCGCTCCCACATGGAACGCGCCCATGAAGATGGACGTGATCCAATTGATCTTTCCACCCTGGGCAGCGCGGCCCATCAAAACGTCGGTGTTGGGCCGAGTCTTCAACAGGGGGGGACTTACCAGAAAGGGATGCGGTGCGGTAGACGTGCTGTTGATCGTCTGTGCTTCCGTAGTGGGTGGGAGTACTGTATTTGCCAAAATCTGTTCCTTTGACGGGAAAAACTTCTTTTAACACTACCAGCGTTGGCGTAGAAGTGCTGTGATTCCGGTCATTTCTTTCCAGTTATGGGAACAAATAGGGAAACCCCTGATTCTATTGACTTACCTTGTGGGAAGGGGTAGCTTGCAATCTCTACGATCAGTTTGTTTGAACGGAGGGCCACGATTTTGGGCACCGCATTCACTCCCCATGCCGGTATTACAGCTCGTTTTCCGGAGTTGAAGCCTGCATTGACGCCACAGGCAGCAATGGTGGAAGCCAACCGCTGCCTGAACTGCTTTGACGCGCCTTGTACCGCTGCCTGCCCCACCCACATCGACGTTCCGCGCTTCATCAAGAAGATCGCCTCGGGCAATGTCGCCGGCTCTGCCCGCAGCATTCTTGAAGCGAATGTGCTGGGGGGAAGTTGCGCGCGCGTGTGTCCCGTGGAGGTGCTCTGCGAAGGTTCCTGCGTGATGCATCACCGCGCTGAGAAGCCGATTATGATCGGCCGGCTGCAGCGCTATGCCATGGATAACTTTTATGGACGCGGGCTGCAAATTCCCGTTCGTCAGCGTCCTGAGCTGCCACTGCGAGTCGCCTGTGTCGGCGGCGGCCCTGCGAGCCTGGGCTGCGCCGCTGAGCTTCGCCAGGCCGGTGTGCAGGTGACGGTCTTCGACAAACGCGATCTTGCCGGAGGCTTGAATACCTACGGAGTGGCGGAGTACAAACTGCGCGTCAGCGAATCCCTGCGCGAGATAGAGGCGATCCAATCCATGGGAGTGGAGATCCTGCAGCGTGAGATCGGGCTCGAGGATTTCGCGGCCCTGGAGCGGGAGTTCGACGCGATTTTTCTCGGTGTCGGGCTTGGAGAGATGCATCGGCTTCGCATCCCGGGTGGAGACGCCGGTGTGATGGATGCACTGGACCTGATCGCCGGGTATAAGACCGGAGAGATTCTCTCTGTGGGCCGGACCGTAGCTGTCATCGGCTGTGGCAACACCGCCATCGACGCCGCCGTGGCCTCCAAACGGCTCGGCGCCGACGAGGTTCACATCGTCTATCGCCGCGGGCCGGAGGAGATGTCTGCTTTCGGCTTCGAATATGAACACGCTCTGCAGGAGGGCGTGAAGTTCCTGTGGTGGCGGCAGCCAATTGCGCTGGAAGCCGGTACGCTGCTTTGTGCCGAGACATCGATCAATGAGGCCGGAGAACTCGTTGTCGGTGAGATGCGAACCCAGCTTACCGCTGAAGTCGTGGTGCCGGCGATTGGCCAGTCCCCGCTCGCGGAATGGCTGTCTTCGGTGAAAGGAATCCAGTTCGCCAAAGGCCGCGTTGTGGTGGACCGCGCCACCGGCGCCACCAGTCATGCGAAGTATTTCGCAGGCGGCGACTGCGTCAATGGCGGCCGCGAAGTGGTGGACGCAGTCGCCGATGGCAAGAGAGCCGCGCGCGGTATTGCGGCAGCTCTGGGAGTAATGGAGGTGGCTCATGGCTAACCTGAAGACGACCTTTGCCGGTATCGAGTGCATCAATCCTTTCTGGCTGGCGAGTGCGCCGCCTACGAACTGCGGTGAACAAGTGATGCGCGCCTTTGACGCAGGTTGGGGAGGAGCGGTCTGGAAGACGATCGGTGAACCAATCACCAATGTCAGCTCGCGTTACAGCTCTGTCGATTGGGCAGGACAGCGCATGATGGGCCTGAACAACATCGAGCTCATCAGCGACCGCCCCATCGAAGTCAACCTGGCGGAGATCGCCGAGGTGAAACGACGGTATCCAAAACACGTCGTCATTGCTTCGCTGATGGTGGAGTCGCGCCGCGATGTCTGGCACGAGATGGTGAAGAGAGCCGAAGATGCCGGGTCCGATGGCCTGGAACTGAACTTTGGCTGTCCCCATGGCATGAGCGAACGCGGCATGGGATCGGCCGTTGGGCAGGTTCCGGAATACGCGCAAATGATCACCGAGTGGGTAAAGGAGGTCGCGCGTACGCCGGTGCTGGTGAAGCTGACGCCGAACATCACGGACATTCGTCTGGTGGCTCGGGCGGCGAAGCAGGGCGGCGCCGATGCACTGTCCGCGATTAACACCATCAACTCCATCACCGGCATTGATCTGAATACGTTCACGCCGCGGCCGAACGTGGACGGTAAGAGCTCGCACGGCGGTTACTGCGGTCCGGCAGTAAAGCCAATCGCGCTGAACATGGTGCAGTCAGTGATGGCCGACCCAGCCTCGGTGCTACCGATGAGCGCCATTGGAGGGATTGGCAGCTGGCGCGACGCAGCGGAGTTTCTGCTGGTGGGCGCGGGCACGGTGCAGGTCTGCACCGCGGTGATGCACTACGGCTATCGCATCGTCGAGGATATGATCGACGGCCTGTCGCAGTGGATGGACGAGAAGGGCTTCTCCACGCTCGACGACTTCCGCGGCTTAAGTCTGCCACGGGTGACCGAGTGGAAACACCTGAACCTCAACTACAAGATCGTTGCGCAGATCGATGAGTCGCTGTGCATCGGGTGCGACCTCTGCCACATCGCCTGCTGGGACGGAGCGCACCAGTGCATTCACACGGACCGGGTGTCTGGACCGGTGGATGGGCACGTTGAAGTGCATCGCAAGCCCATGGAAGCGGTCCATGCCACCATGAGCTCGATCGCCGTGACTCGCATTCCGAAGATGGACCCACCGGCGGTCTCGCAGGGGCACTACAAGGCGCCGCTCGCCAGGATTCCACGTGTGGACGAGACCGAGTGTGTCGGATGTAACCTGTGTTCATTAGTTTGTCCGGTTGAAGATTGCATCACCATGAAGGAAGTCCCAGTAGGTCTTGCTCCAGAGACATGGGAAGAGCGGACGGCAAAACTGGGGATCGTTGAACAATGCTGAGACAGGGCCCGTACGTTAGGAAAAAGGGCTCGAGGAAAACAGGTGATCATGCCGCAGCAGCAGGCCAACAGTCTGTACAACGAAGACCTGGCGCCAATCCCGTTTACTGAGCGCTCCTGGGGTGTCTACAACTACGTTTCGCTCTGGGTGGCGATGTCAGTTTGTATTCCCACCTATATGCTCGCCAGTGGTCTTATCGCCAACGGCATGAGCTGGAAACAGGCGCTGGGGACGATCTTTCTGGGGAATCTCATCGTTCTCGTCCCCATGATCCTCAACGCCCATGCCGGAGCTAAGTACGGGATTCCGTTTCCGGTCTACGTCCGTGCCTCGTTCGGTGTGCGTGGAGCGAATATTCCTGCGGTGCTGCGGGCTATGGTGGCGTGCGGATGGTTCGGCATCCAGTGCTGGATCGGCGGTCAGGCAATCTACTCCATGCTGCGGGTCATCGCGCCGGGTATCGCGTCGACGCCCTCCGCAGTCTGGATCTGTTTCTTCGCCTTCTGGGCGATCAACATGGCGGTGATCTGGCGCGGCATTGAGGTCATCCGCTGGCTGCAGGTCGTCTCTGCTCCCTTCATGCTCATCGTCGGCCTGCTGCTGCTCTTCTGGATGACCGGGAAGGCCGGCGGCCTTTCCGCGACATTGGCGAATGCCGCGACCTTCCACGCTGGTGCGGCAAAGGTTGACTTCTGGAAGATCTTCGTGCCATCGCTGACGGCGATTGTCGGCTTTTGGGCTACGGTGGCGCTTAACATTCCGGACTTTACCCGCTACGCCAAATCGCAGCGCGCCCAGATGGTCGGCCAGGCGATCGGCCTGCCTCCGGCGATGACACTCTATTCCTTCATCGGTATTGCTGTGACCTCCGCTTCGTCGCTCGTTTTCGGCGTGGCGTTGTGGGATCCGGTCATACTGCTCGGGCGCTTCAATCAGCCGGTCGTTGCCTGCATCGGTCTGGTGGCGCTGCTGCTGGCCACGTTGAATACGAATGTTGCTGCGAACGTGGTCTCGCCGTCGAATGACTTCTCCAATCTCAACCCCCGCTGGATCAGCTTCCGCACCGGAGGTCTGATTACCGGTGTGCTGGGCATTCTGTGCATGCCGTGGAAGCTTGCCGCCGATCCGGCGCGGTATATCAACGGCTGGCTAGTGGGGTACTCCGGCCTGCTGGGTCCTATCGCCGGCATCATGATCGCGGACTACTTCGTGGTGCGCGGCCGGGAACTGGATCCGGATGGACTGTACCTCCGGGGTGGCCCATATGAGTACTCCGACGGCTTCAACATCCGCGCCATCATCGCTCTGATCACCGGCATCGTCGTTGCCCTGGTAGGCATCGTTGTTCCCCCGCTCCGCTGGCTGTACGACTATGCCTGGTTTGTCGGCTTCCTCGTCTCGGGTTTGCTTTATTGCCTGTTGATGATTGGGGCAACGACGGCGAAGGGAAGTACACCGTTGCTCGTAGAGCACAGGCTCCCCGGCGCCGGCGTTCTTGAAGGCGAGGGCGCCTGAAAATAAAGCTGCCGGATTTTCATTTGACAGCAGAGTTCCCACTTTTTTAGTTTGGGTGCCCGGAGAAAATCCATGTTCCGAACGAAATCTATTGGTAGCGCCATGCTTCTGGCGGCGGTGGCGGTTGTGTCTGCACAGGGTGCCAATCCCAACAATCCGACGAATACCGACGAATCTAAGGTCAAGCCCTACACCTTGCCAGAGGTGCTGAAGACCTCCGACGGCAAGCCGGTAAAGGACGCAAAGACCTGGATCAGCAAACGGCGTCCTGAAATTGTGTCACTTTTTGAGACGCAACAATATGGCCGCTCTCCGGGACGGCCAAAGGATGAGAGCTTCGAGGTCTTTGAAAAAGAAGGAGTTGCGTTCAACGGGAAGGCCATCCGCCGTCAGGTGATGATCCACGTTGATAAGGATCCCGCCGCTCCTCAGATTCAACTGGTGGAATATCTCCCGGCCAAGGCAAAGGGACCATCGCCGATGCTGCTCTCCATCAGCTTTACGGCTCCCTCGAACATGATTGACGACCCCGGCATCAAGGTCGGGACGATCTGGGATGCGAAGACCAAGAGTAAAGTGCCTGCTGACCAGGGACGTAAGTTCGGAAAGATCGATGTCGAGGCTTTTCTCGACGCCGGCATCGGAGCGGGCTGA
>JABFXN010000069.1 GCA_013361705.1 Acidobacteriaceae bacterium | reverse complement strand
ATTCGAGCGAAGCTCGAACCTTCTCGGCGCGAAGAATATCCTTCAAGCTGCGCGCATGGACCTTTGATTTGTCACCTCGCAGCGTACGGGGTCCCCGGCCAACTCGTTGGCTGGGGTGAAGCTAAGCGGAGAAATCTGCTTTTCAGTCCTGCAAAGCCAAAGCAGATCTCTTCGGGATGGCGGCTAAAAAGACGTTCGCGCGCAGCGCGAATACCCAGGTCCCCCAGGGACTTGGGCACCCAAGTCATAGGATTCTCTCTTATGGTTTCGGCGAAGCAATGAACTCCGGAGTCTGCGCATCGCTACCAAACCGCCACGCGGAGAGATACGCCAGCTTCAGGATTTTCTCCATCTTTACGTAGTCGATCTTCTCTGCTGTATCGGAGGTGTGGTGATAGTCCGGATGGAAGCCGGTGAACCACCAGAATGCTGGAATGTTATGCAGCACGAATGGAAACTGGTCGGAACGGAAGAAGATATTCAACGCCGCCTCGTGATCGAAACGGTCATCCAACACCAGGCCGACCTGCTTGTTCTCTTCCACGACTACGCGGTTGTACTCGGGTGAGTAGAGCGCGCCGATCAGGTTGAGGCGGTTCGACGTATCCGCAGGAATCTCAATAAGACCTTCAGTCTGCGGGCTTGGCTTCTCGTCGCGCCCGATCATATCGAAGTTAATCTGAGCCCGCGTCGTCGCCAACGGACGCACTGGATGTGCCGCCATCCAGTACGCTCCCAACAGCCCGCGCTCCTCCGCGGCAAACACCACAAAAAAAATCGACCGCTTCGGCCGCGATGGGTTCGCCGCAAACGCGCGTGCCAGCTCCACCACACCAACCGTGCCGGAGCCGTTGTCGTCCGCTCCATGCCAGACCTGCATGCACTCCGGGCTCGCCGGAGTCGGCTTTCCCTGTTCGTCGACATCGCCCTTACCCGCTGCGCACGGTGTTGCTCCATCGTGATCGTGATGTGCCGTGATCATGATCGTCTCCGCCGCCAGCTTCGGATCGGAACCTTCCAGCAGACCGGCAACATTCACTGTCGTCCCGACATGCTCCCTGGTGTTGTGCAGATGCAGCGTGATCTGTGTGTCTGGTAATGCCCGGCTCTGCGGCTTCAGATCGCGATCGATGGCCGTTTGCAACTCACTTCCCGTCGCACCCGAGGTCGCCAGCAACTGCTGCAGCACTTCATCGCGAATCAGGATCGATGGAATATCGACCTCATCCTTCTCGATCGCCTGCAGCGGAAGCGGCTGCGTGCGTGTCACACTGCCGCCGATACGGGCAGAGCGTTCGGCATTGGTCAGGTGTTTGCGATTCGGCTCCGCCACAACCAGCAGCGCTACGGCTTCATGGGCCTGCGCGTTCATCAGCTTGACACGCGTCGTCGCATATCGAGTGTTGCCGGTGCCATTGAAGACCGAATGAGGATCATCCTCCTGCGGCTCATGATCGAAGACCACAGCGATCTTTCCCCGCGCGTCGATGCCCTTGTAGTCGTCATATCCGAGCTCCGGCGCCGTGATGCCGAAGCCCGCAAAGACTACAGGAGCAGTGATATCCACCGCGCGCTTGAACGCTCCCGTCACCTCGGGCGCATGAAAGAGGGTCTCTTTGCCCGCGCGCCTCAACGTAACTGCGCTCGCTCCGCGGTCGGGAGCGTACTCGATTAACTGGAACGGCTGAAAGTAGCCGCGCGTTCCCGGTTCTTTCGCGATTGGCTTCAGGCCGGCGGCAGCGAACTGCTTCGCCACCCACTCAGCGGCCTGGTCATCACCCGGCTGCAGACTCAAACGTCCGCGCAGTGCATCGCTGGCGATATACGCCAGATCCTTGCGCAGATCGCTCTGCGTGATGCGATCGAATCCCTTGCGTTCCGCGGCGGGTATACCGTTCTGTGCCTGGACGAAGGACGGCAGCAGTAAGACTACGGTCAGCAGCGATCTCTTCATGGCGCTATCCTAGGCGGTCTCGACTATTTGGGGTAGTCAAAACCTGGGTGACACGCGCTCAAAAAGCATTTCTACGCTCTTAGGCGCGCAGCTTGTCCTGCAACTCCGTGAACGCCACCTTCACCTGTTCACCGGTCGCGAAGGTCTTCACGGTCGCCGTTCCGCTGGCCACCTCATCCTCACCAAGAATGAGGATCGTCCGCGCAACGCGGTCCGCTGCCTCAAAGCTCTTCTTCAGACGGAAGCTTCCATCGCCAACCTCGACCGCCAGCCCAGCACGGCGCAGATCGCGTGCCAGCTTCAGCGCAGCCGCGTTCTGCCCTTCGCCCATCGGGGCGATGTACGTGTCCATCTTCTTTTCGGGCGCCGCATTGCCGGCAGCAGCTTCTGCCTCTGCCTGTGCCTGCAGCGTCAGCACCAGGCGATCTTCGCCGATGGCAAAGCCGATCCCCGGAGCCTTTGGCCCGCCGATGATCTCGCTCAGGCCGTCGTAACGGCCGCCGCCAAGCAAAGCATTCTGCGTTCCCAGACCGGTCTCAGTCACGAACTCGAAGGTCGTGCGCGTGTAGTAGTCCAGGCCGCGCACCAGCCGCGGGTTCACCGTGTACTGCACACCGCAGGCATCGAGCGCCGCCAGCACCTGCGCGAAGTGCGACTTCGAGCTCTCGTCCAGATAGTCAGCGATCTTCGGCAGGCCATTGATCAGCTCCTGATCGGCCTCTTCCTTCGAGTCCAGGACGCGCAGAGGATTGGTCTCCGCGCGGCGCTGATTATCCGGCGACATCTTGTCCTTGATCGGCTCCAGCGCATCACGCAGCGCAGCCAGATAACGTGGACGATCGGTGGAGCTGCCCACCGAGTTGATCATCAACTTCCAATCCTTCACGCCCAGCTCATCCAGAAAGGTCGCAAGCATCTCCAGGATCTCGGCATCGCGTACCGGCGACTCAGAACCCGAGCTCGACGGTCCAATCACCTCCGCGCCGATCTGAAAGAACTGACGATAGCGGCCCTTCTGTGGACGCTCGCGGCGGAACTGCGGACCGATGTAATAGAGCTTCTGCAACTGCCCGGTCTCGCCCAACTTGTGTTCGATATAGGCGCGGACGACACCAGCGGTATTCTCCGGGCGCAAGGTCAGCGACTGCGACTTCTCACTGGCGGCACGCGCGCGATCCTCCCAGGTGAACATCTCCTTGGAGACGATGTCGGTCTCCTCCCCTACACCACGGGCAAAGAGCTCCGTCGCTTCGAAGATGGGTGTACGGATCTCGCCGAAGCCGTAACGTGCGAAGACAGAGCGTGCGACCGAATCAATATGGTTCCAGAGCGCAGTATCAGGCGGCAGCAGATCACGCGTGCCGCGGGGTGCTTTAAGTGTTGCCATCAAGGGTTAAGTCTACCGGAAGGGCTTACCCCACCACGGATTGGGGCATCCGGTTTGGTGGCTACTCAAATCTCTCGATCCCGCTATCATGACAATCGATGGCAGCCCCAATACTCTCCCTCGCCGGCAAAGTCGCTCTCATCACCGGAGGCTCGCGCGGCATCGGCGCAGCCACCGTCCGTATGTTCCGTCAGGCCGGAGCGCAGGTCGTCTTCAACTACCGCGCGGCCGCCACTCGCGCCACACAACTCGTCGAGGAGTGCGGCGCCGACGACACCTGCCCTGTCCAGCAGGAACTCGGCGCCATCGAGGACGGACGTGCCCTGGTCGAGTCTGCTGTCCGAGCCTTCGGCCGCCTCGATATCCTTGTCGCCAACCACGGCATCTGGCCGCCGCACGACCAGCCCATTGGCTCCATGGCCGACGAACAGTGGCGTACCACTATCGGCGTCAATCTCGACTCCATCTTCGGCCTGGTCTCCGCCGCTGCGGCACAGATGCAGACCCAGCAACCTGACGCCGGCGGAACCCGGGGACATATAGTTTTAGTCGCGTCCACGGCCGCACAACGCGGTGAGGCCTTCCACGCCGACTACGCCGCCAGCAAAGGCGCGCTGCTCTCGCTGACCAAGAGCCTTTCGTCGGAACTGGCGCCTCAGGGCATTCTGGCCAACTGCGTCGCCCCCGGCTGGGTGCAGACCGAGATGAGCGCTGAAGCCCTGAACGGACCTTCCGCGTCCAAGTATTTGGCGACCATTCCCCTGGGCCGTGCCGCACGGCCGGAGGAGATTGCCGGTCCGATCCTGTTTCTCTGCACGCCGCTGGCCGGCTTCGTCTCCGGCGAAATCTTCAATGTCAACGGCGGCGCGGTACTTGTCGGTTAACCTTTCCTTGGAGTCTGAATGCGCCTGAAGACCAGGTTTGCCACTGCCTTACTCGTCGCCACCCTCGCCGGTCCGTGTGTTTCCGTCGTGAAGGCGCAGGCCGCGCCCGCCACCGATGCCTCCGGCGAGCAGAAGGCCCGCGATCTGCTCGACAAGATGGTGATCGCACTCGGCGGCGACGGCTGGTTGAACCGCCGCGACTGGCTGCTGGAAGGCCAGGTCGGCTACTTCTTCCGCGGAGCGCCTACCGGCGCCGTCACCGTCTTCTGGGACTTCCATCGCCAGACCGGCGGTCCGGAAACTGAGGTGGAGCGCATCGAATACACCAAGAAACGCGACATCGTGCAGATGTTCACCGCCAACTCCGCCGACGAGGTTACCTTCCGTGGCAAGGTCGCTCTGCCTGAAGACGTCTCCGAGGATTACTTCCGCCGCCGGAAGCACTCGATTGAAGTCGTAATCCATGACTGGCTCAAGTTACCCGGAACCATGGTCGTCTTCGAAGGCACCACCATGGTGCAGCGCCGCGTCGCCGACAAAGTGACGGTCATCTCGCCGACAAACGACGCCATCACCATCGAGCTCGACGCCAACAGCCACCTTCCCCTCGCCCGCACCTTCCAGTACCGCAATGAAAAGTACAAGGACTTCGATATCGACCGGGAAGAGTACGACGGCTATCACAGCGTACAGGGCATCCAGACGGCCTATACCGTCACCCGCTTCCGCAACGGAGACATGGTGAACCAGAAGTTCTATACCGACGTGAAGTACAACCAGAACCTCTCCCCGGATCTCTTCGACATCCAGGCGACCATCGCCGCCAAACAGAAGGTCGGAAAGAAATAGCGACGGAGCACGCCCTCACGGAGGGTCCCGAAAACGAAATTCGGTAGAATCGGGGATGTTATGGAGACCGTAGCCACCCCGGAAGCGCAGGCCGTTGCCACAGCGAAGCGCACTATGGACATCAACGAAGTGATGTCCATCCTGCCGCATCGCTATCCCTTCCTGCTGATCGATCGCGTACTTGACCTTCAGATGCGCGAACGCATCCTTTGCCTGAAGAACGTCACCCGCAACGAACAGTTCTTCCAGGGCCATTTTCCCGGCCAGCCCATGATGCCCGGCGTGCTGATGGTAGAAGCCATGGCGCAGGCAGGCTGCATCCTGATGCTGAGCGAGTTCGAAGACCACAGCGACAAGCTCATGGTCTTCACCGGTATCGATTCCGCCAAGTTCCGCCGCCCCGTTACGCCTGGCGATCAGCTTCACATCGAAGCCAAGGTACTGAACTGGCGCAGCCGCGCTGTGAAGATGCAGGGTACCGTGCATGTCGACGGCAAGCTGGTCTGCGAAGCTGTCATTACCTCGCAGATGATCCCCCGCACCAAGAAGCAAGAGGGCGCGGAGTGAGTATTCATCCCACGGCGATCATCGCTGAAGGCGCCGTTGTTCCAGCAAGCTGCACCGTAGGTCCCTATTCCACCATCGGTCCGAATGTGGTTCTCGGCGAGAACTGCATCCTGGTCTCCCATGTTGTTCTGGACGGCCACACGACCATCGGCTCCGGCAATCGCATCTCCCCCTTCGCCTGCATCGGCGTTCCTCCACAGGACCTCAAGTACCGGGGAGAAGCGACCCAGGTCATCATCGGCGACCACAACGACATCCGCGAGAGCGTGAACATCTCCCGCGGTACTGCAGGTGGCGGCGGTCTGACCCGCATCGGATCCAACAATCTGTTCATGTGCTTCGCGCACATCGGGCACGACTCCCATGTCGGTGACCACTGCATCTTTGCCAACAACGCCACGCTTGCCGGCCATGTCGTCGTGGAAGACTTCGCCACCGTCGGCGCCTTCAGCGCCGTGCATCAGTTCTGCGCCGTAGGCAAATACGCCTACATCGGCGGCGGCACCATGGCGACGCAGGACGTGATGCCCTACTCGCTGACCAGCGCGACCCGCGAGAATCATGCCTACTCCATCAACAAGGTTGGCCTTGAGCGCCGTGGATTTACGTCCGAAGAGATCAAAGAGCTCCGCGCCGCATACCGGCTGATCGTGGGCTCCAAGCTGAATATGAGCGACGCCCTCGCGTCGCTCCGCGAGAAGGTAGTTGCGGGCGAGTTCGGTGACAAGGTTGCCTACCTGGCTGAGTTCATCGGCCGCAGCCACCGCGGAGTCATTCGGTGAGCGAAAGCGGCAACGGAAAACTTGGCTTGATCGCGGGGAACGGAAGGTTCCCCTTTCTCTTGCTCGAAGCCGCGCGTTCGCACGGCCTGACCGTCGTTGTAGCCGCGATCAAGGAAGAGACCGACCTCGAAATAAACGATCTCGCCGCCCGGGACCCAGGTGTGCGGGTGCACTGGCTCTCGCTCGGTGAGCTCTCAAAGCTGATCGAGACCTTCCAGAAAGAGGGTGTCTCCCGCGCCGTGATGGCTGGACAGGTGAAGCACAAGCAGATCTTCTCTTCCATCCGTCCGGACTGGCGCCTGGCCAAGCTGCTGCTGAATCTGCGCACCCGCAACACCGACATGCTTCTTGGCGCCGTAGCTAAGGTGCTGAGCGATGAAGGCATCGAGCTGATCTCCTCCACCGCCTATCTCGAACCGCTGCTCGCCAAACCGGGCGTGCTCACCAACCGTCACCCCGATGAGCAGGAGCTTGCCGACATCGAGTACGGCAGAAAGATTGCTCTCGGCATCGCCGGCTTCGATCTTGGGCAGACGGTCGTCGTGGCCGCCCAGGCCTGCGTTGCAATCGAGGCCATGGAAGGTACGGATGCAACCATTGCCCGGGCCGGGGAGATTTTTCGCACACTCGAGGATGAGTCTTCTACGCTGGCCCGCCGTCTAACAGTCATCAAGGTAGCCAAGCCCCGTCAGGACATGCGCTTCGACGTGCCTGTGATCGGCCTGAAGACGATTCAGACCATGATCGCGGCGGGAGCAACATGTCTTTCGATTGAGGCTGGGCGCACCCTGGTATTCGATCAGACCGCGATCGTTGCCGCGGCCGATGCCGCGAACATTACCATTTCGGTGACATCCGTCTGATGGGGCCAGGAATACACTAGTGACGCTTCACCCAAGGAGAATTGCAGCATGCGTAAAGGTTTGTTTGCCGCAGTCGTCATCGCAGGCCTCGCCCTGTCCGGAACCTTCGCTCTGAAGGCAAAGGCCGCGGGCGATTACCTTCCGGTCGGCTCGAAGGCGCCGGACTTCTCAGCCATCTCGCAGGAAGACAAAGCTGTCCACCTGAGCGATTACAAGGGCAAGTGGGTCGTCCTGTACTTCTACCCCAAGGATCAGACCACGGGCTGCACGATTGAGGCCCACAACTTCCAGCGCGACATCAAGAAGTACGAAGCCGCCAAGGCAGTCGTTCTGGGTGTAAGCCTCGACACCGTCGAGAGCCACAAGACCTGGTGCAGCAAAGACACCTTCGACTTCAAGCTCCTCGCCGACCCGGATCATAAGGTCATCGATGCCTATAACGTCCCCATCTCCGAACGCGGCACCATGAAGTTTGCCGCCCGCACCACCTACCTGATCGATCCCAAGGGCAAGGTGGTCAAGGTGTGGGAGGTGAAAGACATCCCCAATCACTCGGAACAGGTGCTGGCCGAGATCGCAGCAGCACACAACTAGATCTCATCGTTTCCTTGAAAGAGGCCCGCTTCGGCGGGCCTCTTTCTTTTTGGTTTGTCATCCCGCAGGGATCTGCTTTTCCAGGTTTGCCCGGGTAAGAAACACCGGGTAGAGAAGCAGATTTCTCCGCTTACGCTTCACCCCAGCAGCAAAGCTGGCCGGGGACCCCGAACGCTGCGAAATGACAAACAAAAAGGCGCCAACATACCGTCGTACAGACGCAAAAAAGCCCGGGCCTCATTCGAGGAACCGGGCTTTTTTGCTTGCCTTAGGTTACAGAGTTACTTGGTGGCCTTCTTAGCGGCCTTCTTGACGGCCTTCTTAGCAGCCTTCTTGACGGCCTTCTTCGCGGCCTTCTTCGCCGGAGCCTTCTTCACAGCCTTCTTTACAGCCTTCTTTGCAGCTTTCTTCGTTGCCAAGGTAATACCTCTCTTCAATGATTTTTGAGCGCCCTTTTTAGCGGCGGCCTTTTTGGGGGTCGCCTTTCCGCCGCGTAGAGCGCTCGACTTCTTCGCGGCAGATTTCGTAGAAACTTTCTTCGCAGCCTTCTTCGGCGCGGCTTTCTTAGCGGCCTTCTTCACGACGGCCTTCTTGGCGGCTTTCTTCGCCACCGTTTTCTTGGCTGCTTTTTTCGCTACAGCCTTCTTAACGGACTTAGCGGCGGTTTTCTTTACTGCCTTCTTGACCGCAGCCTTCTTCGGCGCGGCTTTCTTAGCAGGAGCCTTCTTCGCCGGAGCCTTTTTCATCGTTGGGGAGACGGAGACAGCAGCAATGGCCAGCTCGGCTTCCTTCTCCGCAGGCTCATAGGGATGAACCGCATCAGCCGGTGCCGCTGGAATGCTTACCTCTTCGGCATGCAGCGCCTCATGCAGCAGAGGCTCGGCGTCATCATCATCAGAGGTCACCTCGACCTCCTCTTCTTCATCGACTTCGTCGAGGTCGTCTTCGGACTCGTCGTCGTAGTTGTCTTCTACAGCCGATGCATGAAGCTTGATGATCTCGTCGTCGTAGGCCATATATCTCCTCCACCCTGTCTGCAGTCATTATGACGCAGCTCCAGCGGAACGAATTCTAGCTAAAGAATGCAACGATGAGGAAGCGTTGGCAAGAAGAAGTTGCGTTAGAGGAACTCTTTTTGCTTACCGTCGCTTCTTGGCAGGCGAGTTCGAGGGCTTCTTTGATGTCGTCACAGTCTTCTTCGAAGAGCTCTTTGCGGATGTTGAAGCCTTCGCGCTCGATGATTTCTTGCGAACTCCACGCCCCTGTGGAGCAAGCCTTACCGGCTCACTCACGATGAGCGATTTGCCTGCGCTCACCTGGCTTGAACGCAATGCATTCCAGCGCCGCAACTGTTCCACGCTGACACCGAAGCGGTCTGCCACGGTGATGAGCGTATCGCCCCTGCGTATGGTGTAACGCTGAATATGGACCGAGCCCGATGCGCTGGTGGTGCTCACCGGGGCAACTGGGATCACGAGTTCGTCGCCGAGGTCGAGCACGCTTCCATCGGCGATGTCATTCACGCTGGCGATCTCGGAGGCATGGACATGGAAGCTCTCCGCGATCGAGTTCAACGTCTCGCCGCCACGCACCTCATGGAAGCGCCAGCTCACGCGCTTGTCTTCCGGAATGGCGCTGATGCGCTTCTGGAACTCGTCCTTCGTCCCCGCCGGGATATGGAGATCGAAGGTCATATCGCGCGGCGTCACCAGTCGTAGCAGGCTCGGGTTCAAGCTCACCAGGGTTGCAACCGATGAGTTCGTCACGTCAGCCACCAGGCGAAGGTCCACCTGCGAGCTCACCGGCACCGTGTCATACACCGCCGGCGGCTCCGGATTGATCTCCGTCAGGTTGTACTGCTGCGGGTTCTTCGCCATGATGATGGCCGCGATGATGCCAGGCACGTAGTTTCTGGTCTCGCCCGGAAGATTGCCACGCCGGTACAGCTCCCAGAAGTCTGCATAGCCGGTGCGCATCACCGCACGCTGCACATTGCCCGGGCCCCAGTCGTAGGCAGCCAGCGCCAGGTACCAGTCACCAAACTGGTTGTAGAGTTCCTTGATATAGCGCGCATAAGCACGCGAAGACTTCTCCGGGTCGAACCGTTCGTCCACCCAGCCATTGCGCGTAAGTCCGTAGGCGCCGGCAAACGGCATAAACTGCCACATGCCGCCCGCGCCGCTCTTCCCATTCAAGGCCTGCGGCTGAAAGCCGGATTCAGCGACCGCCAGATAGATCAGGTCCTGCGGCACACCCTCTTCACGCAGGATCTTCTGGATCATGTCCTTGTACTTGCCGGCACGCTCCAGCGACCGCAGCAGATGCACGTGCCCGCCGGGAGACTTGGTGAAGTAATTGATGAAGCCGGCGACGTAGTCATTCACCGCCAGCGGAAAGTCCGACACGGTCGTACGCAGTTCGGCATTCAATCTTGCGGTCAGCTCGGGATCGGGGGAGAAGGTCACCTCATTGGCCGCGTCCAGAGGTGCGGCCTCCAGCTTCGGAGAGAAACCGGTACCTTGCTTCAATGCGTCCAGCTCTAGTGCATTCACCGCGGTGACCACGCGCTCAAACTCGTCATTGAGCTGCTGAATCGACCGGATGTCCAGGCCACAGGTCAGCATCATGTCGACCGATGCATCGAAGACCATGCGCGCGGCGTCCAGCCTGCCGGCGCGATAGTTCTGCAGACCGGAGTTATAGCTGCGATCGACCTGAGTGATGAGCTGCTGCACCCGCGTAGCCTGGGCGCGGGCGGCGTAGTCAGGAACCTGAGAAGCCGCGGGCTGCGGCACTGGAGTAGCCGTAATGGTAGGCGGAGCCTGCGGTGTGGGCGCCTTCACAGGCTGCTGCTGCGGACACCCCGTAAGAAACACCACGGGGGTGCAGGCCAGGCCCAGAAGTACTTTGCCGAATCGGGTCGGCATGGAGGCAGATCGTCGCACGCAGTCCTGCTCATTGTATGACGCCGGCTGGTCCTGATTGTTGCGGTCACTTCCGCGCTGCGCGGATGTTAAGATGGAGGTTGAGGCTGTTCCCACCCGAGATGGATCCTAAATACATCCGAAATTTCGCGATCATCGCGCACATTGACCACGGCAAGTCCACACTCTCAGACCGTCTGCTGGAGATGACTGGCTCTTTGACCGCGCGCGAGATGCAGGCTCAGGTGCTGGACGCCATGGATCTGGAGCGCGAGCGCGGCATCACCATCAAGGCCCACTCGGTCCGCATGATGTACACCGCGCGCGACGGACAGACCTATCAGTTGAACCTGATCGATACTCCCGGCCACGTGGACTTCAGCTACGAGGTCTCGCGCTCGCTGGCCTCCTGTGAAGGCGCGCTGCTGGTCGTCGATGCCTCGCAGGGCGTGGAAGCCCAGACCCTGGCTAACGCCTACCTCGCCATCAACAATGGTCTCGAGATCATTCCGGTCAGTAATAAGATCGATCTTCCCAGCGCCGATATTCCGCGCACCAAGGAGATGATCGAACAGGCCGTTGGCCTGCCTGCGGACCACGCGGTCCCTGTCTCCGCAAAGACCGGCCTCGGTGTCGACGAGATTCTGGAGTCCATCGTTCATCTGCTGCCTTCACCCAAAGGTCACAGCGATGCTCCCCTGCAGGCGCTGATCTTCGACTCGTGGTTCGATGCCTACCGGGGCGTAATCGTGCTTGCCCGTATCATCAATGGCCGCATGTACAAGGGCCAGAAGATCAAGCTGATGTCGAACGGCAAGGTCTTCGACATCGAGAACCTCGGCGTCCTCACCCCCAAGCCGGTCGAGATCGAATCCCTCAGCGCCGGCGAGGTCGGCTTCTTTGTCGCGACCATCAAGAACGTGGCCGATACCAAGATCGGCGACACCGTCACCGACGCGACTAAACCTGCGGCGCAGATGCTGCCAGGCTTCGAAGACATCAAGAGCATGGTCTTCGCCGGTCTCTACACGGTCGACTCGCATGAGCACACCCTGCTGCGCGATGCTCTCGAGAAGCTGCGGCTGAACGACTCCAGCTTCTTCTTCGAGCCAGAAAGCTCGGCTGCCCTTGGCTTCGGGTTCCGCTGCGGCTTCCTCGGTCTTCTCCACATGGAGATCATCCAGGAACGTCTGGAGCGCGAGTTCAACCTAGATCTCATCACCACCGCCCCCGGCGTGCGCTACAAGATCACCATGACCGACGGCTCGGTGCTTGAGGTGGACAATCCATCGCGCTGGCCCGAGGTCACTTCGATCGAAAAGATCGAAGAGCCGATCATCACCGCGATGATTATGACCAACGAAGAATATGTCGGCGGCATTCTGAAGCTGGTGGAAGAGAAGCGCGGCAAGCAGAAGAATTTCGAGTACATCACACCGACACGCGTCATGCTGACCTATGAGCTGCCGCTGAACGAGATCGTGCTCGATTTCTACGACCGCCTGAAGTCCGTCTCGCGCGGCTACGCTTCGCTGGATTATCACCTCACGGGCACGTGGGTCTCGCCGATGGTGAAGATGGATATCCTCGTCTCCGGCGAACCGGTCGAAGCGCTCTCCATCATCGTTCACCGTGATGTCGCCTATGAACGAGGTAAGGCTCTCGTTCACAAGATGAAGGAACTGATTCCGCGGCAGATGTTCGAGGTCGCCATCCAGGCTGCGATCGGCTCAAAGATCGTCGCCCGCGAGACCGTCACCGCCATCCGCAAGAACGTAATCGCCAAGTGCTACGGCGGCGACATCAGCCGTAAGCGCAAACTTCTAGAAAAGCAGAAGGAAGGCAAGAAGCGGATGAAGCGTATCGGGAAAGTCGATATTCCGCAGGAGGCCTTCCTCGCTGTCCTCAAAATCGGGGAAGACTAAAAGGCCACACATCTCCGCGCATCAAAAAGGCCTGCCAAATTTTGGCAGGCCTTTTTTACGAAACGGTTCTCTCTTTAGATTCAGCAGGATCGTTAACGGTGGTGTAATACGATCTGTGGAAAGCTTGTTTTGCGCCCGTAACGGGAAAAGGTTCAAAACCATCTCTGTCCCGCTGTCAAACAATGTCTCCAAGCTGATGAAAATAATGATGTTGTTCGCTTACGACGAACCATAGATAGTGCATTCTCCAACAGCGGATCCGCCTTTTCCCGGGGATACCCGAAAGTGATCCACAGAAATTTCCACAGAAATGCCGAGGGGCCGGAGGATATTCCTCCGGCCCCTCAGTTCGTTTCGGAATCGGTTTTACTTCTTCGGCGTCGTTGAAGGACGCGGCGTCGTCGGTGTCGAAGGACGCGGCGTCGCCGGCTTAGTGGCCGACGGAGCGGACGGCGGAGGAGCAGCCACACCGGACTGGGTGTTATAGGCATCCACAACGGCCTGCGAGATATCGGTGTTCGGAGTCGCCCACATTACGTTGCTCTGCTGGCTGCCGATGTCGATCAGCAGCGTGTAGCCATTCTTGGACACATACTGCTGGGCTACCTGGCTAACCTTACCGGCGATCTTGCTGATTGCTTCCTGCAGGTCCTGGTTGTAAGCGGCCTGTGCATCTTCGGCATCGCGGTTGAGCTGCTTTTCCTTGGTGTCGATGGTGCGGGCGCGGCTCGCCTTCTCCTCGTCGGACAGGCTGGTGCCGCTCTGGAGCTGCTTCTTCAGCGAATCGACCTCGTTACCCGCAGCTTCGATCTTGGCCTTGGTGGGCTCGTACTTCTTCTGAACGGTGGCGACCGCCTGCTGGCCCTCGTTGGTGGCGAGAACCACCTGCTCGAAGGCGATCAGGGCGATCTTCGCGGGAACGGCTTCGGGCTTCACCTGCTGCGGCGCCGCAGCGGGAGCAGCGGGCTGCGGAGCGGCGGTCTGTGCCAGAGCGGGAGCCGCGATGCCGGCGGCGATCGCGGAAATGAGAAGAACGTTACGATTCATGCGGATGGTGAAACTCCTTGATGGTCGATGTGACCCGTTTACCTCTACACCTTGGTTCCTGCGTGCATGCGATGCGGCGACTTGGCCGCTCTCCATCGTTCAACCGGTTGTCGCGGGGGTGAAACGAGATGGCGCTGCTCTCAGGGAACTGACGAAATTATAGGCGGGCCGTTAGCACCGTGCAAGATAACGCGCACGCCCATGTAGCTATTTCACCGCTCGTCAAAGATTCCTCCTGAGCCTCGCCAAACCCCTTTAGTCTCAGACTTCGCCGAGGTTCTACCCTATGATTCGCTTCAGGAGTCTGGTGATGTTATTGATTGCGCTGGTCATCTTTCTGGCGGGCGGCCTTCTGCTCGCCGAGAGCTGCCCGCGCGCGGCTGCTTTGCTGGAGCGCAGAGCCGGCGCCGCCGTGGCGCACCTTGTCCTGGAGGACAGCCAGCACGACTTCCGCGTGCTCGATGCGATGGCGCACGTCGACAGGATCCTGGAGGAGTTCTTTGGCCGTACGTCTTAGGGCGCGTCATTCAATTCCTGTCAGTCAGCGCCGGGAGCAGATTTTTTCGAGATCAAGGAGTGAGGAGTGAACTGTAGCCGGCCTACTGGAACGACGAGTGACAAAGAGATCGGGAAATCGGGGTCCCCAGTCAGCTTTGCTGGCTGGGGTGAAGAAAATCTGCCCCGGCCCTCTGGGTTGCGGCGCAAATTCGCCCATACTTCGTTATCGGCCTCGTCTGGTCGAATTTTCGCTCGCAACGCTGACGGCAGGAATTGAATGACGCGCCCTGGCGTTACAAGACGTTATCTCTGGCTGCAGCTCGGCGGCTGGGGAATTCTCTGCCTCATCCTCTTCTCCATTGCCCTGGTCTATCTGCAGTACAGCCACCACACCCTTACGCGGAAGCTCTTCGGACAGGTGGTCCTCTCCTACGGGCTTTACCTGATCTACGGCCTTGCTGCCTCACACTTGTTGCACCTCGGCCTTCGCCGCTGGATCACGCTGCCATTGCGCGCGCTCTTGCCGCGTCTCGTACCACTGTTTCTCGCTATGGCAGCGCTCATGAGCGCCCTGATGATCGCAATCAACGACCGTCTGCTACACATCACGCTGGGCAAGGTCGACCGCGGCATCGCTGTGTCGCTCTACGTGAACAACTGCATCATGCTTTTCGGTTGGGTCATCGTCTACGCCCTGATCCATACCGTTCGCGAGCGGCGCCGCGATGAGGCCCGTCGTCTTGAACTTGAACTGGCGGCGCAGGAGGCGCAATACCGCAGCCTCAGCGCACGTGTGAATCCGCACTTCCTCTTCAACGCCCTCAACACCATTCGCGCCCTCATGTATGAAGACCGCGCGCAGGCCGACCTGGCGCTTACCCGCCTTGCCAGTCTGCTGCGCGCCGGCCTGCGTGGCGAAGAACGCCGCGAGATTCCGCTGAAAGACGAACTCGCTGTCGTCGACGACTACCTTCAACTCGAACAGATGCGCTTCGAAAACAGGCTGAGAGTCTGTTGTGAAATCACCGACGAAGCCCGGCAGGCTCTCGTTCCTCCAATGGCGGTGCAGCATCTGGTCGAAAACGCCGTAAAGCATGGCATCGCGCGCATCGAGCAAGGCGGCGAGGTTGTTCTGCGCTCCAGCATCGCAGACAATACCCTGCAGATCGTGGTCACCAATCCTCTCCCGACAACAATATCCAATGCGACCGAAGTCTCCGGAACCGGACTTGAGAATTCGAGGCAGCGCCTGCGCCTGCTCTATGGAGCGGATGCGGAACTCGATCTTCGTCTCGATGACTCGATTGCCACTGCAACCCTGAGATTGCCGCTCAACGAAGGGGAGACCAATCATGCGCGCACTTCTGATTGATGATGAGCGCCGTGCGCGTGCCGAGATGCGCCGCCTTCTAGAGGCCCATCCCGAAGTAACCATCGCCGGCGAGGCAGCCAACGTCTCCGAAGCCAAGGAGATGATTGCCCGCGAACGGCCTGACCTGCTGTTCCTCGATGTAGAGATGCCCGGAGCTACCGGCTTCGATCTGCTCGATGAGATCGCAGGCCGCGAGCAGACACCTGCCGTGATCTTCACCACGGCATTCGATCGCTATGCGCTGCGAGCCTTTGAGGTTCGTGCCGCCGACTACCTGTTGAAACCCGTTACCCCGGAGCGCCTGAAGGCCGCCCTTGAACATGTCCGCACCGACGATCGCTCCGAGCCACAGAAGCTGCCTCTCGACCAGTTCTTTATCCGGGAAGGAGAGCGCGCCTGGATGGTGCGCGCGGTGGAGATCAAGCTGATTGAAGCGGAGGGCAACTATGCCCGGCTCCACTTCGGCGAGAATCGCCCTCTGATTCTGCGCAGCCTGCAAACCCTGCAGGCCAGATTGGACGAACACTTCTTCCGCGCCAACCGCAGCCAGATCGTCAATCTGAGATGGATCACGCGGATGGAACTGGAAGTTGATGGAGCTGTACGGGCAGTGCTGAAGGATGGAACCGAAGTGATCTTCTCGCGCCGTCAGTCACAGGCGTTGAAGGAACGTATGGCGCTTTAAAGCGTTGAAAAGTTTGTTCTTCCGCGTCGCTTGGGATGAATCTGCCGGGCACAAACGATTTGGTCCCTCAGCGGCTGAAGCCGCTCCTGCTTCGAGCGCTCGTACGGCATGGCTAAAGCCATGCCCTTAAACAAGACGATCGCGCATTGCGCGATAAATCACCCGAATGAACAAGTTCATTCGAGTGATCTCTTCTACGTTCGCGCAACGCGCGAATGCCTTGCTTAAGGGGACGGCTTTCAGCCGTCCCATACCCGACGTAATAAGAAAGCGGCTTCAGCCGCTGAGGTACCAGACCATCTGTGCAGAGCTATTAGAGAAGCAGATTTCTCGCTACTCTTTACCCAGCCTGCAAAGCCGGTCGGGCGCCCATAGCTCCCAAAATGACAAACAAAGGGCTTCGCATGGTCGAGAAAGCCGTGCGCTCCTTCGCGGTTCTTCTATCGATACGGTTCTAAGCCTGCGCGATCGGCGTGCTGGAGGGATCGGGTACCGCAATCACGGCGGCTACCGGGCGCTTCTGCTGGAAACACTGACGGCAGAGGACGGGACGCCCCTGCGTCGGCTTGAAGGGCACGGTTGTCTCTACGCCACACTCGCTGCACTGCGTGCGTGTCTCAGTCCGGGTGTTAGGCGCAGAACCAGTTCCCCGCGCTGCCCGCTTCGCCTTACACGGCTTGCAGCGCTTGGGATCGTTCTTGAACTGTTTGTCGAAGAAAAATAGCTGTTCCCCGGCAGTGAAGACGAACTCACTGCCACAGTCGGAGCACTTCAGAATACGGTCCACAAACTCCATGGGGGCTTCTTTCGTTACGTACGTAAAAGAAGGCATCACGCCAGACAGCGCGTAGAAACCATAAACCTATTTCTTTGTCAGTGCTTGGGCCCGGAGAGCCGTGGAACCGGCTCCGTATATCTCGTTAGACGACTTAGGTACGCCGAACGCCGCCGGAAAAAAAGAAGACCTCGGCGGAGAAGTACATCCTGGATTGGCAGGACCGCCGGCATCCGTGCCGCGGTCCTGCCCGGTACTGCTGTTAGTCCTGCTCCTTGCGCGACTTCTTGCGGTTGCGCTTGCGAGCCAGGGCTTCCTTCACGCGCTTCTTTTCACCCGGCTTCAGGTAAAAGGAGTGACGCTTTACTTCCTTGATAATGTCTTCCTGCTGCACCTTGCGCTTAAAACGGCGCAGGGCATTTTCAAGGGGTTCGCCTTCTTGAACTCGAACCTCTGCCAATGGAGATACACCTCACTCCCGTCCCGGTAAGGGATCATCTAAGAATATCTGATTTTCGGCCAATTGCCAGCAAATCCAGCTTTTCGCACCGTAAATGGTGCAACTGGATCATGCCGTTCGCCGACGAGAGAGCCACAGGGTCAGCAACGCCAGTTCGCCGATAAAGATCGCTTCGGCCACGATGAAGTTCGACGGCCTGGAGGCAGCCACCACCAGCAGAACCACTGCCAATAATGCTACGCACACCATGGCCAACCGCCGCGAGTAGGTGTAGCGGAAGACCGGCATCATCGAGCGGGCCGGCGCCTGCTCCGGCAGACGCGATGCAAGACGAGCAGCGAACCCTTCAGGCACCGTGATTTGCGGTCTGCGGTCAAGGGCCTCCGCGATGCGGAGATCGAGATTCTGATTCCGGTCGAGATCTTCGGTCATACCCTTACCCTTTCGTTGATCGTAACAGCGGACCTCACTGCTTCCGGCCTCATCGCCTGCTCGACTCTCTGTTTCAGACGTGTCCGGGCGCGGTGCAGATGCGTCCGCACCGTATTAATCGGAAGATTGAGCGTTAGCGCAATCTGTTCGTACGTCTGCTCTTCCTGATGGAAGAGAGTCAGCACGGTTCGCTCCACCGGAGTCAGCGTCATCATCTGCTGCTGCACTATCGACCAGAACTCTCCAGAGAGAAGCTGCTGCTCCGCCCCCGGATCCCGATGCGCCAGGCGATCCCCCAGCGTTGGACCGCCATCCTCTTCTCCCGTCGACATGGGAAGCAGTGGATCGTCGACACGGCGGCGGCGCTTCCATTCATCTTGCGCTACGTTCACCGTGATGCGATACAGATAGGTCGACAGCATCGCCTCTCCTCGAAATGTAGGCAGTGCCCGATACAGCCGCAAAAACACCTCCTGCGCCAGATCCTCCAGATTTTCCCGGCGGTTAACCAGCCGGGCGAGGGTACGGAAGACCTGCTGCTGGTGCTCCTGCACGATCTGTTCGAATTGGACGCTGGTGTGCAAAGGCGGTAGGACTGAGATTGTCGCCGAAAGTTTCACCTCATCGCCTGAAACTTTCTCTTCAACCCACAGTCTTACGCCCGCAGAACACAAGGAGGTACAACAGATGCACGCATTATTCAGCCCATTCGTCGTTCCTGTGGCTATCTTCGCCATGATCGCCATCCTGGGCGTCGGGGGCATGGTCTCTGGCTATCACGAGAAGAAACTCAGGGTCGAGCAGCGCATGGTGGCTCTGCAGCGCGGCATTCCCCTGGACCAGATCGAGAAGATCTTCGGCGCCGCCGAGCGTGCCGAGCAGGAGCGCGGCGACCCTTTGCGCAGTATGAGGAACGCACGCCGTGCAGCCCTGATCCTGATCGCCTGCGGAGTCGGCATCATCGCCACATGTCTTCTGCTGACTCTGATCCTCCAGGTCCGGGAGATCCTCGCAGGTGCGGCCGGCGGTTTGATTCCGGTAGCGATCGGCATCGGATTCTGGGTCGACTACAAGATCCAGGCGCGTGAGATGGAGCGCCTGGGTCTTGTTGTCAGCGAAGAGTGAGTAGAATCGAGCGCATGATCCGCTGCTATCAGGGAAAGACGCCCATTGTTGGCCAGGGCTGCTATATCGATCAATCCGCGCAGGTGATTGGCGATGTCGTCTTCGGCGATCAGTGCTCGGTCTGGATGAACGCCGTCGTTCGCGGCGACGTCAACGCGATCCGCATCGCATCGAAGACCAATATCCAGGACTGCGCCGTGCTGCACGGCATGCGCTACGTTCACCCGGTCCATATCGGTGAGCTGGTCACCATCGGCCACTCAGCCGTTGTCCATGGATGCACGGTAGAGGATGCCGTCCTGGTCGGCATGCACGCCACCATCCTCAACGGCGCACGCATCGGCGAAGGCTCCATCATCGCTGCGGGGGCCCTGATTCCAGAGGGAACTGTAATTCCGCCGCGTTCCCTGGTGGCAGGTCTGCCGGGCAAGGTCCGCCGTCAGCTCGACGACAAAGACCGCGAGATGATTCTGCAGTATGCCAATAACTATCTCGATTACACGAAGATCTATCTGGAAGAAACGAAGTAGTTGCTGGTTGGCGTCAGCCTATACACCGGGTGCCCCACATACGCGCCGCGGGGTCCCCGGCGAACTTGTTCGCTGGGGTGCAAGCTTATGTGGGAGTATCGAGCGAAGCTCGATCCATTCAAGCTGCCCGAGTCCTATTCACTGATGACAAACGAAAAGACGGTTCGAGCTTCGCTCGAATCTCCCACCCAGTGTATGGGCCAAATTTTCCGATACGGTCTACGCCAGGGAGTTCCACAAAGCCAAACGCGCATGCAACGCTGCCTCCGCCGCATCTGCGGCTTCCCGCCAGCGTACCGGATCGTCTCCACACAGCTTGGACACCATCTTCAGAGCCATCGGTCCGTGCTCGCCGCCATCGACTTCAATATGACGGTTCAGATACCAGAGGAACGTCTCGAGCTTCGGCTGCAGCTCCGGTGCGAGCCGTGCGAGAAAGCCCTGAAACATATCAGGGATCAGATCTTCGCGTCCGAAGGTAAACGCTGACGCGATGGCATGCAGCTTTCCGGTCTCAATCAGCGCAAAGGTATGACGCACGAACGACGCCGCCCCCATGGGAACAACAGCCGCTACCAGCCCTTTCTGCACGCCGTTACCGCTACGAAGAAGCGCAAGAAAAGCATCGATGGACTGGGTTGAAGCTCCGGCCGAACGCATTGCCAGCAGATACAACTCAAAGTGCGACATGTGCTGATGGGCATAGACATCGCTCTCCTCACCCAGAACGATCTGGTTGACCAGGTGGCAGGAGACGGGGTCTGGCGAAGGCAGCCAGGGAACATCGACACATGTAAGACCGCGCTGCAACGCCTTCAGTAGCGACATAAAATCCCACACCGCGTAGACGTGCGTCTCCATGAAGCGATGCAGGTCGTTCATGGTGCGGAAGGAGGAGAAGAGAGGATGCGCAGCCAGCTCATTGTGCAGGGGCTGAATCCGTTGCTGAAGTTGCGCTAACTGCTCGGCGGCAAAGTCTACATTCACGTGGTTAAGCATCGCATGTTATGTCAACTTCTTCTCTGCCACTTTTAGTGCTTCCTCCATGACCTTGCGGGCCCGCTTCTCGCGGCTCTCGGGGGTGCGGTAGTAGAAGATAGCCAGCAGGTTGTTGCGCCGCTGCACCTTCGTCATCAGCTTCCAACCCCTCTCCGCCAGCGGATTCTCACGGAAAAGCTTGACCAGTATCGGTGGCGTAATCTGCTCACCCTCCATGGTGAGCATCACGCGCTCAAGGAATCGCTCCGTGCGCTCTTTCAGCGCCTCCGGCGTCTTGGGTTCTGCCATATAACGCGCAATGTCATGTTTGGCTGAATCAGAAAACTCGTCGTAAAACTTCTTGAGCGCGCGGTCCTTCTTCAGATAAGGCACAAGGGTAGGCGGCACACCAAAGTCACGCTCCTCCAGATCAGGCTCCATGGTGATGGTGACCACCGAACCCGGCATGGCGTTCGCTCCCTTCTGCATCGTCTTGTTCACCAGCAGAAAGAAGCCACCTCCGCCGCTTTTGGGAAAGAGCGAACTGCGAAAGGCGTGGCCGTTGACATCGCCTCGCACCCGCAACCGCTTCCGCTCCGGCCAGACTTTCGCCGGATCAAAGGGAAGATACGCAACAACCCATCCCAGATTTCCCTGGAGATGCTCCAGCGTGGCTTTGAAGGTTTTAGGTTTGTTCTTCGGCGGCGGCATGCAGGCCATTATATGAACGAGGTCTGTCTCTTTTGTCAGTCATTTCTCTGGTTGCGATATGGGCAGAGCGTTATCGACTCAGCGACAGCCCATGCGCCACAGAGGTGAACTCGTTGCCCGTGCGCAGCTTGCCCTCGCCGATCATGCGATGAAAGATTGCCCGCACCGCGGGGACAAAGCTGGTGCCGCCGGTCAGGAAGACTCGGTCGATCTGTTGCGGCTGCACACCGGTGCTCTCAAGCAGACGCGCAACCGCTCGCTCGATCGCTTCCAGCTCATCGGCGATCCATCCCTCGAACTCGCTGCGCTTTACCATTGCACGCAGTTCAAGATCGTCGTCCCGGAAGAAGAACTCGGCGGTCTCCTCAAGCGACAACTGCACCTTTGTCCGCTGTACAGCCTGGTGCAACTGGTAACCGAGATCGCGATCGATGAGCGTGATGAGGGCCGTGATCTTCTCCGGTTCGAGAGCTGATCGTTCCGCCCGCGACAGAATCTCCATGACATTGCGTGTCCGCAGAAACGAGAGATAGTGCCAGCGTTCCAGGTTGGCGAAGATCCAGTTGGGCACTGCGGGCAGCAGCTTCTTCAGCGAGCGCGCCAGCGTATCCGCCCCCAGTGCCGGGGAGACCAGCTTGCGCACGATCTTTGCATCGAAGGCGTCGCCGGCAAGTCCCAGGCCCGAGGTCCCGAGCATCGATTTGCCGCGGTCTGCCTGTGTGCGGAACGATGGCCCCACATGCAACAGCGAGAAGTCCGAGGTACCGCCGCCGAAGTCGCCGATCAGGATCAGTTCGTCATGCTCCAGGGAGGACTCATAGCTATAGGCCGCGCCGATCGGCTCCAGTTGAAAGTGCACCTCTTCGTAGCCGGCGAGTTCGAAAGCATGGCGCAAACGCGATTCGGCGAAGGCATCATCCTCCTCCGACTCCGACCCGACAAAACGTACGGGCCGGCCAGCCGTCACGCTGCGTATGGGATGACCGAACTGCCGCTCGGCTGCGACCCGTACATCGGTCAAGATGCGCGCGATCAGATCTTCGAGGGTGTACCTGCGGCCAAAGACCTCCGTCCCGGTCAGCGACCGCGATGGCAGATAAGACTTGAGCGACTGGATCAGGCGTCCCTGCGTCCCCGACGACTCGTGGTCGGCAGCAAGGTAGTGCTCAATGCCGCGTGGTCCGGTGTAGGAGTGCACCAACGGACGTCCCTTCTCCCGCACCTGCTCCAGATACAGCAGTGACCGGTACGACGGCGTCTCTCCTGCGGGAGCGGCGAAATGCGCGAGCGTTACCTCGGCACCGTCTGCGCGGGCGATGGAGGTATTGGTTGTGCCGAAGTCGATACCGATGCGAAACGGACGCATCCGATCATTATTTCGTGAAATGCGGATTAGTGGGGTGGCTGCGGATTAAGGAGCTAGTTTCCTATTGCCGGAACCGGAAACGAAGAAGCTCGGACCGTAAAAGAAGTAGTTGGTCGGTTTGATTTCTGAGAGGATGGACGCAATGCGATGAGTATCAGACGGAAAACCTCGGCAGCACTTTATTTCGCGGGAGCAACAATCGTGTTGCTAGTACGTTTAGGATCGCCGCATTTCTCAATAATGGAACCAGTAGACGCTGCTTCCATTAGTTATGACATCTTCTCCGCAATTGGCTATTTGGCTGGAATCGGATTAGTTATTTGTGGCTTCAAGAGACTACGGAGCCCGAGATCTCAAACTGACCCATTCCCGATTTTCAAAACTGATACGCAGGTTGAAGAGATTAGACAAAGGGTTCGCGCCCAGCGCGAATACCCATGTCCCTAAAGGGACATGGGGCACCGGTCTTGTGGAAGCTCACGACTTCAAGTCTGCCACCAGCTTCTCCATGTGGGAGACGTGATGCAGGTCGTGGCCGGCGATGGTCGCGACTTGCACGGAGAAGGGTGTGAACCCGCGTTCTGGATGCGACGCTCCACGCTGTTTCTGCTCGTCGGTTACCGTCGAGAGGAACCTCAGGTTCCAGTCACGGAAGGCCTCGTAGAACGTCACGGCGGTCGCGTAATCGTACGCCGCGTAATGCTCAGCCCACTTGTCCTGATCGAAGGGCTGCAGCACGGGGTTGTCGACGGCCAGAGTCTGGCGCAGGCGGAAGCCGAAGGCCATCTCGCAGTCGGCCAGGTGCGCGAAGATCTCGCGGATACTCCACTTGCCCGGCGCGGGCGGCGTGTTGACCTGCTCAGTACTGAGACCTTCGACCAGAGCCTTCAGCTTCGCCGGCGTGGTGGCCAGCACGGTTGCGGGATCGTTCTCTCCAAGGGCGGCAGCATAAGGATTAGGAGCCATGGGGGAAGCATAGAGCATTTTCCCTGTAGGCGTAGCGCAGGGATTCCGCATCTATGGGCGTTTTCCGCAATGAAAATGCCGCCACACGCCTCTTCCGGAATACCCAGTAACAGGGAAAATGCGGTAGCTGGTGACAACGATGATTGAATAAGAAATATGGCCAACATCTCCGGCAGCGAACAACAGGAACCGATCCGTCTGCCATGGAAAATCTTCTGGGTCGCCTTTGCGGTACGCGTCCTCTACATGACGCTCGCGCATACTTACCGCTTTCGTCCTGGGGAAGACCATTTTCAGTTCGGTTGGGAGGCCGGCCGCATCGCGCGTGCCCTGGTCAATGGATATGGCTACGCCGATCCGTTCTTCGGCCATACCGGACCCACGGCATGGCTGCCGCCCCTGTACACCTTCATCATCGCTGCGGCCTTCAAGGTATTTGGCGTTTATTCCCCGCTGGCCGCATGGTCTATCCTGACGCTTAACAGCATCTTTTCGGCGCTTACCGCACTCGCGATCTATGAAATCGCTTATCGCTGCTTCAATCCGAAGGTTGCGATCTGGTCGGCCTGGCTGTGGGCGCTGTATCCGGCGGCAATGCAGTTTGCGGTTCGTTGGATCTGGGAGATGACCCTTACCTGCATGCTGTTTTCATGGCTGATCGTCATGACATTGCGCATGGCGGATAACGGTGGAGGAACCTGGCGGCAGTGGACGATCTTTGGCGCGCTTGGCGGCCTGATCGCTCTTACACAGCCCACACCGCTGATGATGCTGCCCGTCTGTGTGATCTGGATCTACCTGAAGGCGAAGCCGCGCTTCTTCCCTGCGCTACAAAAGGCGACCGCCTCGGCATTGATCGTGATCGCATTCATGACACCCTGGGTCGTACGCAACTACAGGATCTTTCATACTTTTATTCCGATGCGTGACAACTTCGGCGCCGAAAACTACATGGGCAACTCTGACTGGTCCGTGGGTTTTCCCTGGGGCGGCCTGATCTGGTATGGCCAAAACAAACTGCAGCAGGAGTATGCCACTGTCGGCGAAATCGCCTTCGTGAAGGTCCGCGGTGATGCCGCAAAGCAATGGATCGCTACCCACCGCTCTCGCTACTTCCAACTGGCTGCACTTCGTACCTACATGTTCTGGTCTGGAGTACCGCAACCCGTCGTTCCCCACAAGGAGTACGTCGAGTACGGACGCGAGATCAACTTCGCATTCGGCAGCATCGCCGGTCTGCTTGGCCTGGCCGTGGCATTAAAACGAAAAATCAAGGGAGCCTGGCTCTTCGCAGCAGCCTTCCTGCTGTTGCCGCTGCCTTATTACTTTGTCACCGTACAGGCGCGGTTCCGGCACGTCTTCGAACCGCTCATCATGATTCTGGGGGTGTATTTGTTCCAGAGCGCTGAGAAGCAACGG
>JABFXN010000402.1 GCA_013361705.1 Acidobacteriaceae bacterium | reverse complement strand
CCTCGAAATAACCCACTCTTCCCACGGAAAGGATGTCGCGAAACGCCCCCGTCCCCTAACGCACAATTCATCAAAAAGGGGCCACATTTGCCGCCCCTTTCCCGCTTTAAGGCTGGACAACGCATGAGAAAATAGAAGACGAATGATCTCCGTTTCCAATGTCTCTATGCGTTACGGCTCGAAGGTTCTCTTTGAGGACGTAAGCACCACTTTTATCTCGGGCCGCCGGTATGGTCTCACCGGTCCGAATGGCGCCGGTAAGTCCACCTTTATGAAGGTGCTTACGGGCGAGCTCGATGCCCAGAAGGGCAACGTTGTGCGCCCCAAGAAGCTGGGCGTGTTGCGTCAGGACCAATACGCGTTCGACGCCTACCGTGTCATCGACACCGTCATCATGGGCAACAAGGCCCTTTGGTCTGCTCTGGAAGAGCGCGACCACCTGTATGAGAAGGCGGAGCTGACGGATGACGACGGCATCCGCCTGGGCGAGCTGGAAGGCGTGATCGGCGAAGAAGACGGCTACGAAGCCGAGTCCAACGCCGCAGTGCTGCTGCAAGGTCTGGATATCGCAGACGACCTGCATGAGCGCAAGATGGGCGAGCTGCAGGGCGGTCAGAAGGTCCGCGTGCTGCTGGCGCAGGCGCTCTTCGGCAATCCGCAGGCGCTGCTGCTGGACGAGCCTACGAACTATCTCGATCTTGAGTCCATCCACTGGCTGCAGGACTTCCTGGTCCGTTTCGATGGCACGCTGATCACCATCTCGCACGACCGCCACTTCCTGAACTCGGTCTGCACCCACATCGCCGATATCGACTACCAGACGATCATCACCTACACCGGCGGCTACGACGACATGGTGCTGCAGAAGACGCAGGTCCGCCAGCGTATCGAATCGCAGAACGAGCAGCGTGAGAAGAAGATCGCTCAGTTGAATGACTTCATCGCGCGCTTCTCGGCCGGTACGCGTTCATCGCAGGTGAACTCGCGTAAGAAGGAAGTGGAGCGCCTGCAGACCACGGAACTCGCGCGGTCGAACATTCAACGCCCGTATATCCGCTTCGATCAGCTTCGTCCTTCGGGCAAGCACATTCTGGAGATCGAGCACGTCTCGAAGTCGTACGACCAGCCGGTCTTCAAGAACTTCAGCTCCGCGGTCATGCGAGGCGACAAGGTTGTGCTGATCGGCCGTAACGGAACAGGCAAGACGACGATGCTGAAGTCGCTGCTGGCCGGCATGCCGGAGACCGACGACAAGGAGTTCAGCCGCGACGGCGGAACCGTGAAGTGGGGGCATGAGGCCAACATCGGCTACTTCGCCCAGGACCACACCGGCACCGTGACCAAGGGCATGACGGTCGCCGACTGGCTGCACCAGTTCGATGAGAAGGCTACGGAAGAAGATATCCGCGGCATTCTGGGGCAGATGCTCTTTCGCGGCGAAGAGGGCCTGAAGAAGACTGAGGCTCTGTCGGGCGGCGAGCAGGCTCGCCTGATCTTCTGCAAGCTGATGCTGCAGAAGCCCAACATCCTGATCTTTGACGAGCCCACCAACCACCTCGACCTGGAATCGATCAACGCCTTGAACCAGGCGCTGCAGAAGTATGAGGGTACGGTGCTGCTGGTAACGCACGATGAGGACCTGATCGACGAGGTCGCGACCCGCATCTGGCACTTCCAGGACGGCAAGGTCGAAGACTTCAAAGGACCGTACGCCGAGTATCAGCAGGTCCTGTCCGCCGCAAAGTAACTTCCCGCAAATCTTCACCGTTTGTATTGCACTGGGGCACACCCTGCATGCGGACGGTGAGGTTTGCACGTAAGAATCCTTGTGATTCTTTTACTTGACAACCCGTCTGCGGTCACTGACCGTAGATCTAACACCTGAAACAGGTTTTCGGGCGCAGCTGTGCCCAAACGAGCGCGCCACGAGTTCCCGGGATTTCTTGACCGATAGAGCAGTTCTCCTAAAGGTGTAGAGCGTAGTTTTGGCTGTAAGCGCCGTTTTCCCTCGAAGAAAACGGCATTCGCAGATTTATCCAACGCTACCGTATTAGGAGAATGGCTCTAGAACCGCTTCGAAACCTTTGATTTTTGTTTCGCCCTTTTGAGGAGTGACGTTTCATGAAGATTGCAAAGATCTGTAGCACGCGTGTATTCGCGGCTGTGCTGACTGCCGGTATGTTGGTTATTCCGGCGTATGTAGCCACGCCGCGCGCTCTGGCACAAACCGCTGCGACTGGTACTATCTCCGGAACCATTACGGATGCCTCCGGCGCCGCAGTTCCGAATACCACGGTCGTCATCACGAACACCGACACGGGCGCAAGCCGTACGGTGACCACCAACAACGACGGCGACTATAGCACGACCTTCCTGCAGCCTGGCCATTATGAAATTGTGGCTGGCGGCACCGGCAACTTCGGTAAGGTCACGCGCAAGAACCTTGTACTGACCGTAGGTCAGACTCTGAGCGTGGATGAAAAGCTCCCCGCAGCCTCGGTCGCGCAGGACGTTACTGTCTCCGACGTTTCCCCTCTGATCGACAGTGAAAAGACTGAGATCTCGCAGACGGTAGATCAGCAGCTTGTCTCGAATCTGCCGGTAAACGGCCGCCGCTGGGATAACTTTGTGCTGCTCACCACCAACGTGGTGCCGGACGGCAATAGCGGCCTGATCTCATACCGTGGTATCTCCGGTCTGTACAACACGAACCTGGTCGACGGCGCCAACAACCAGCAGGCATTCTTCTCGGAAGCCCGTGGCCGCGCAATCGGCTCTCCGTATGTCTTCTCGCAGGACTCCATCAAGGAGTTTGCCTCCTCCGCTTCCGGTTACTCGGCTGAGTTCGGTCAGGCAGCTGGTGGACAGGTCAACGCCATCACCAAGAGCGGTACCAACCTGATTCATGGCGACCTGTTCTACTACCTGCGCTATCCGACCCTGAACGCGCTTGATCCATTCGCGAAGTTCACGGGGCGCACGAGCAATCAGCCCTTCCTGCTCACGCCGACGGTTCGTCAGCAGCAGCAGTTCGGTGGTTCTGTCGGCGGTCCAATCATCAAGGACAAGCTCTTCTACTTCTTCACCTATGACGGCTTCCGCAAGGTGAATCCGCTGCTCTACACCAGCTCGATCACGGCCTCGACCCTGGCAGGCTACACCTGCCCCTCGCCGGTCAGCCAGACCCAGTGCGATACCGCGAAGGCATTTATCCTCGGCGGTCAGACGGCTGTTTCGCGTAACGTCACGCAGGATATCTTCTTCCCGCGCCTTGACTACCAGCTCAACGGCAACAATCACATCTCGGTGAACTTCAACTGGCAGAACTACAAGCAGCCGAATGGTTATACGACCTCTGCCACGTCCAACAACAGCTCAGTAACGACGAACGGCCGCGCCGACTTCCATGAGCGCTTCCTGGTAGCGAATTGGGAGAGCCTGATCTCCTCCAAGTTCGCGAACGTGGTGCGCTTCCAGTGGTCGCGCGATCTCGAGACGACCGGAGCGAACGCACCTGGACCGAGCGTAACGCTGAGCGGTCTGTTCGGTTACGGTATGCCAAACGCACTGCCTCGCGGAGCCTTCCCGGATGAGCATCGCTGGCAGTTTGCCGACATCGTCTCGACTGTGCGCGGCAAGCACTCGCTGAAGTTTGGTGCGGACATCAACCTGATCCACGAGCAGCTCTCGAACCTCTTCCAGGGCGGCGGTATCTACAGCTACTCACCTGGTACACCGCTCGGCGCCTTCCAGGCATGGGTGCAGGACGTCTATGGTTTGAATGGTGGCCGTCACTACACGACCTTTACCCAGGTGAACGATCCCATCACCCACGTAGGTGCGGATGACTTCTGGAACAAGAACATCGCCGGCTTTGCCGAAGATGCCTGGAAGATTCGTAATGACTTCACGCTGACAGTGGGTGTTCGTTATGACGTGCAGTTGATTCCTGCGCCTCCGCGTCCTTATACCAACAGCTACAACGGTGTTCCCAGCCCGCTCGGCAACTACTACACCTCGACGATCAAGAACAACATGAAGATGGTGCAGCCGCGTGTCGGTTTTGCATGGTCTCCGATTGATGGCATGGTGGTTCGTGGCGGTTATGGCATGTTCTACGGCCTGACCTCCGGCTCGACCCTGTATTGCACCCGCGTGGAAAACGGTGTCTTCCAGCAGCAGTACACGGTAGGCCCAACAGCTGCAGGCGCGCCGCAGAACCTTGGCGTTCTGTTCACACCTCCGGGACCGGCTCTGGCTGCTCCGTTCGCCGGTGCTGTGACTCCGACTGTACAGAACACGGGCGCAGGTGCGATTCCGCTCTCGTTCCGCGGTCAGGACCCGAACTTCACCAATCCTTATACGCACTCCATCGATCTGGCCGTGGAACAAAAGCTTCCTGGCAACGTGAGCCTCTCGCTCTCGTATATCGGCACCCGCGGTATGCGTCTGCCGTACTTCATCGATGCCAACCTGCCGCGCACAGCCTCCTCGAAGACCTGGGACATCATCAGCTCCACCGGTGTTACCCAGTCGACGATCAAGGTGCCCTTCTACTCGGGTACGCGTCCGTCGCCCAATGACGGCATCATCCTGGTGGGCTTCAGCGGTATCAACTCCTGGTATCACTCAGGAGCCTTCTCTCTCCGCAAACCTTTCAGCCACGGTGTTGAGTTGCTCGCCAACTACACCTGGGCGAAGGCCATCGACGGTTCTCAGGTCTCCGGTCAGAACGGTACCTTCAACGGAACGAACGCCATCACCGATCCGTTCAACCTGAAGAACCCCGGAACCCTGAGCGAGTACGGACGTTCGGATCTGGATATGCGCGGACGTTTTGTCGGCAGCATCGTCTACGCTCCGACCTTCGGCCTCTCCAACTCCATGCTGCGCTACGCGGCGAACGGCTGGTCGATCTCCGGAACGGCGACCGAGCAGACCGGTCTCCCGCTGACGCAGTTCATGTCGAACTTCCTTTCGCCAGCCGCCGGCGGCGGTATTGACGGCGGTGTAACCGGCGGTGTCGTCAGCCTCTTCGCTTCCAGCACCGGCGGACGTGCTCCGCAGTACAGCCGCAACAATATCCCCGGACCGGGTATCCGCAACGTAGACGCTCGCGTCTCGCGTTCGTTCCCCATCCACGAGAGCGTCAAGTTTGAAGTCTTCGCAGAGGTCTTCAACCTGGCGAATCGTCGCCACATCATCTCGCAGAGCACCAATGCATTCCAGGCTCTGGCGAACACTGGCACTTCAGCCGGCGCATGTGCAGGCCATGGCAACTCGTGCATCGCCCCATTCACGGCAACCCCCTTCGGTGCGCCGACCTCGACCAGCTCGGTTCTCTTTGGACCGCGTCAGGTTCAGGTGGCAGCCAAGCTGTGGTTCTAACAAAACACGAACGACAAAGCCCCGGCTTCGGCCGGGGCTTTTCCTTTTCCCGAGTGATAGATTCAACGGAACCCATACTCCGGGTGCCCCATATCTGCGCAGCAGATGTGGGATGACCGGGGTCCCCAGCGAACTCGTTCGTTGGGGTGATTTATCGAGCGCAAGCTCGATCCGTCTTTTTGTCACATTAAGCGAACACTTCCCGGCTAATCTCAAATCTGTCGATACGTATGCTCTCGCGCCGCTCTGTTCTCCGTCTCCTCGCTGCCTCAGCCGTCTCCCCATCTGCCTTCGCGCAAAGCTCGACCACGCTCAGCGCGAAACGCCCGGGCGAACTCGACATTCATCACATCGACACCGGCCGCGGCAACAGCACGCTCATCGTTGGACCAGATGGACACTCGTTTCTAATCGACGCGGGCTCCTCCACCAGTTCTCTGGAGACATCCTCTCCGCCCAGACCCAACGGCACCCGTCGCCCCGGACAATGGATCGCTGAGTATGCCCGCCGCAACGGCGTCAGCCGCATCGACTACTCCCTGGCTACCCACATCCACCCGGACCACGTCGGCGATCTCGAAGCAAACTGCCCATCCTCTCCCGACGGCAGCTACAAACTCACCGGTCTCAGCGATGTCGACGCACTGCTCCCGATCGAAACCCACATCGATCGCGCCTATCCCAATTTCGGCGATGCCAAGCCCCTGGATGCTCCCTTCGCGGCAAACTATCTCGCCTATCTCCAGTCGCGCGTACGAAACCACAAGCGAGTTGAAGCCGCGAAGATCGGCTCCAACCACCAGATCGTTCTCAATGGCGTGGAGATCCGTATCCTCTCCGCCAACGGCCGCATCTGGACCGGCCAGGGAGAGACATCCCGCAGCGTAATACCGACAGACGCATTGAGTGCAGAAGAACAACCCAACGAGAACTTCTACTCCATCTCGTTGCGCATGACCTTCGGCAAGTTCAGCTACTACACCGGCGGAGACCTCTACTGCGACACCCACGACGGCCGCATACCCTGGCTCGATCTGGAATCACCGGTTGCCAAGCTAGCAGGCAGAACCGACGTAGCCACCGCCAACCATCACGGCTACTTCGACGCTACCGGAACCGGGTTCGTCCGTGCCCTTGATGCACAGGCCTACATCATCCAGGCATGGGACGTAGGCCACCCAGGCCCAGCCCAGGCACAACGCATGCTCGGCGAGTGGCCCGGCGCAGTAAAGCACGATGTCTACGCCACAGAATCTCTACCAGCAAACCGGCTCATCAACAACCGCTTCGCCCCCCACTTCCGCAGCCGTCAGGGACACATCGTAGTCCGCGTCTCCGCCAACACAGACACCTTCCAGATTTTCGTCCTCGACTCCACCGGCGAAGACGCCCCAATCATCTTCACCTCCCAGCCCTACCGCACCCGCAGCTAGATCCGGTTAGAACGGTCGAGTATTAAGGGTGGGTGCCCCATATCTGCGAAGCAGATGTGGGTATCGCGCTTCGCGCGACCGCTTTTAACAAACTTGTCCCAGCCAGGGTGCCCCACCCTCACGGAGTTAGGGTGGGCAAGGAAGCCACACATTCCAATTAACCACCCAACAAAAAAGCTCCGACATCGTCGGAGCTTTTTCAATCTTTAGGAAGTGGTGCACCCGAGAAGATTCGAACTTCTGACCTACAGCTTCGGAGGCTGCCGCTCTATCCAGCTGAGCTACGGGTGCCCTTGGAACACAAACCCTGTTCACTAGCCTAGCACGGATGTCAGGGCTTCTTCTGGCTCTCCAGCTCCTGCATCACCGACTGAATCAGCTCCTTCGCCCCGGTAATCTGCGACAACACAAATTGCAGATCGAGCGCCGGGACCGCGGGATTACGGTTCGAAGTGCAATAGACGCCATGTTGTCCCACCATAGCCAGGGCATCCGTCAGCACATCAAGCGATACGGCGAGTCTTCCACGAGCAACGCCCATCATGAACTCGTGTTTCTCGAGCTCCTCGCGCCGGTCATGGAAGACATTCGCCAAACTACCACTCCTTCGCTGCGGTATCAGGGGTGAGCGGAGTGCTCGCAGCCGGGGCCTTCCAGCGAAGGATCGGCTTACGCGCAGCCGTAGTCTCATCCAGGCGCCGCAGGCGGGTTGTATGCGGAGCGGTCTTCACCAGCTCCGGGTTTTCTTCAGCCTCACGCGCGATCTGCCGCAGAGCATCGACCAGCAGGTCCAGCTCCTCACGGCTCTCGCTCTCGGTCGGCTCAATCATCATGGCGCCTGCAACGATGAGCGGGAAGCTCACCGTGTAGGCGTGGAAGCCATAGTCGAGCAGACGCTTGCCCATGTCGCCGGTCTTCACGCCATTCTTCGCCTGCAGCTTATCGCTGAAGACGACCTCATGCATCGACGCTGTCTTGAAGGGCAGGTCGAAGACATCTTCCAGCTTGGCGCGAAGATAGTTGGCGTTCAGCACTGCATCTTCTGTCGTCTGGCGCAGACCATCCGGACCGTTGGCCAGGATGTAGGCCAGGGCGCGAATGAACATGCCGAAGTTGCCGTACCAGGCGCGCACACGACCGACGCTCTGCGGACGGTTGTAGTCCAGCGTCAGCGTACCGTCGGTCTTGGTTGCAAGCACGGGCGTCGGAAGGAACGGCTCCAGGATCTTCTTGCAGGCCACCGGACCGGAACCTGGACCACCGCCTCCGTGCGGCGTGGAGAAGGTCTTGTGCAGGTTCAGGTGCATCACGTCCACACCGAAGTCGCCCGGACGAACCTTGCCGACCAGCGCGTTCATATTTGCGCCGTCCATGTACAGCAACGCGCCCTTGGCGTGGAGGATGTCGGCGATCTTGTGGATCTCGCTCTCGAAGACACCGATCGTCGAAGGATTGGTCAGCATCAGCGCCGCCGTATCCTCATCGACCAGCTTTTCCAGCTCTGCGAGATCGACCATGCCTTCGGCATTCGACTTCAGGTTCTGCACCTGGTAGCCGACTACCGCAGCCGTGGCTGGGTTCGTCCCGTGAGCCGAATCCGGAATCAGGATCTTCTTCCGCGGATTGCCCTTGCTCTCGTGATACGCACGCACCAGCAGAATGCCGGTGAACTCACCGTGCGCACCCGCAGCAGGCTGCAGCGTGATCGAGTCCATGCCGGTGATATCCAGCAGTGAGTCGGAGAGCACCTGCATGATCTCCAGCACGCCCTGCGAGAGCGACTCTGGCTGATAGGGATGCGCTTCGGCCAGACCTTCCAGGCGGGCGACCAGCTCGTTCACGCGGCCGTTGTACTTCATCGTGCAGCTTCCGAGCGGGAACATGCCGAGATCGATCGCATAGTTCCAGGTGGAGAGGCGCGTGAAGTGACGAACGATCTCAATCTCTGAGAGCTCCGGCATCACACCGAGGTCGGTGCGGACAGCATCGCCCAGCAGCGCGGCGGCGTCCACGGCCGGAACGTCCAGCTCGCTCAGGCGATAAGCCTTCTTGCCTGGCGACGACTTCTCAAAGATCAGGTCCTCGTTCTGATTGACGTGGACTGAGGCCTTCTTCGGGGTTCCTACAAACTTATCTCCCATTACTTCAGCACCTCCGCCGCAGCATCAATCTGTGCCCTGGTGGTGAGCTCGGTAGCGCACCAGAGCGATGCGTTCGGTCCGAGCTCGGGATAGAACTTCTCCAGCGGCAGACCGCCGACGATCTTCTTCTGCAGCAGCGCTGCATTCGCAACTTCCGCGGTCTTGCTTCCCTGCAACACGAACTCGTTGAAGCGCGGTGCTCCACCGAACAACACTTTGCCGGTGCCGCCGATGGTCTGTGCCGCATAGTGAGCCTTCGCCAGGTTCTGCTCACCCAGCTCCTTCAGACCCTTACCGTAGACCGTCAGGAAGACCGTGACCATCAGCGCCACCAGGGATTGGTTGGTGCAGATGTTCGAGGTCGCCTTCTCGCGGCGGATATGCTGCTCGCGAGTGGACAGCGTCAATACGAAGCCGCGCTTGCCGTCCATGTCCTTAGTCTCGCCGGCCAGACGTCCCGGCATCTGCCGCAGGAACTTCTCCTTGCAGGCAATGACCCCGCAGTACGGTCCGCCGTAGCCCACAGGAACGCCGAACGACTGCGCTTCCATCGCAACGATATCGGCCTCAGTCGGAGGCTTCACAATGCCCAGCGAAACTGCCTCGGCAATCGAGACGATCAGCAGCGCGCCCTTCTTATGCGCAATCTCGGCGATGGCCGCTACGTCTTCAATCGTTCCGAAGAAGTTCGGCGACTGGATCAGAACGCAGGCGGTGTCATCCGTGATGGCGGCATCGAGCTTGGCCAGGTCCACGCGCCCGGTCGCGGGGTCATAGTCGACCTCGGTCTTCGGGATGGACTGGTGCTGCGCATAGGTGGTCAGCACCTCGCGATACTCCGGATGCACCGTGCGGGCAACAACCGCTCCATTGCGTCCGGTAACGCGCACCGCCATCATCACAGCCTCAGCGGCGCCGGTCGAACCGTCGTACATGGAGGCATTCGAGATCTCCATGCCGGTCAGCTCGCAGATCATCGTCTGGAACTCGAAGAGCGCCTGCAGGGTTCCCTGCGCGATCTCCGGCTGGTATGGCGTGTAGCTGGTAAGAAACTCACCGCGCGAGACTACTGTATCGATCAGTACCGGGCGATAGTGACGATAGGCGCCTGCTCCGAGGAAGCTGGCATAGCCAAGAGCATTCTTCTCGGCAAATGCCTTGAAGTGCTCGATCACTTCCTGTTCGCCATGCTGCCGCGGAACATTCAGGTCGCGGCTCAGGCGATACTCCGCCGGAACCGTCGAGAACAGATCGTCGATGGACTTCGCGCCGATATCGGCGAGCATCGCCTCACGGTCGCTGGGACTCTTTGGTAGATAACGCATCAGTGACCCGTCTCTTCGCTGATGAACTTCTCGTAGGCCTCGGCGGTCAGCAGGCTCTCAAGCTGCGAGGCATCGAACTCGGCCTTGATCATCCAGGTCGCATTGGCATCGGCATTCACCGACTCCGGAGCGGAGTTCAGGGCTTCATTTACTTCGAGGACCTTTCCGTTCACCGGCGAGTACAGATCGCTGACGGCCTTTACGGACTCGACGGTGCCAAAGCTCTCACCGGCCTTCAGCTCAGCGCCCACGGCAGGCAGCTCGACAAAGACGATATCGCCCAGCGTCGACTGCGCGTAGTCGGTGATGCCGATTCTGCCATCGGCGGCGATCCACTCATGTTCTTTCGTGTAGCGGTACTCGGTCGGGTAAGCCATTGCGGGTGCGCTCTCCAGTCGTTAGAAAAATCGGATGCAACGGAACTGCGAAACTAGGTGGTCTTCTTAGGCTTTTTGTAGAAGGGCAACGGAACTACCTTCGATTTCACCATGGTGGAGCGGACCTGTACGGCCAGCTCCGTATCCACAGCGCTCAACTCAACAGGAACGTAGGCCATGGCAATGTTCTTCTTCAGGAAGGGCGAGGGAGAGCCGGAAGTGACGACGCCGATCTCTTTGCCGTCGAGCGTCAAGACCGGATATCCATCACGGGCGATGCCGCGATCAATGGTCTCAAGGCCCACCAGCTTGCGCTTCGGTCCGCCTGCCGCCTGCACAGCGAGCAGCGCCTGCTTGCCGACGAAGTCAGCTTCCTTTTCGAGCTTGCAGTAGCGGCCCAGGCCGGCCTCGAAGACATTGATCGTGTCAGAGATCTCGTGGCCGTAGAGGGCCATGGCGCTCTCCAGACGAAGCGTATTGCGCGCACCCAGACCGCAAGGCAGAATGCCGAACTCCTTGCCGGCCTCCATCACCTCATTCCAGACGCGGGCGCTGGTGGCCTCGTCGGAAGGGACATAGATCTCAAAGCCATCTTCCCCGGTGTAGCCGGTGCGGGCGACCAGAACGTTGTACAGGCCGCAGACCTTACCCCAGGTGAACCAGTAGTTCTTGATGGCGTCCAGATCGACGTCGGTCAGCTTGCGCAGCACATCGATGGCCTTCGGGCCCTGTATGGCAAGCTGCGTGTACATATCGCTGAAGTCGTTGATATGAACACTCGGCATCATGCCAATGGTCTTACGGACCCACTGCACATCTTTCTCGCGCGTGCCTGCGTTGATGACGATCAGGTAGTCGTTCTCGCTGAGTTTGTGCAGCACCACATCGTCGACGAAGGTGCCTTCGGGGGTCAGCATGGCGGAGTAGTGCGCCTGTCCCACCTGCAACTTGCTGGCATCGTTCATCAACAGCTTCTGCACGGCATCCAGCGAACCCGGCCCGCGGAGCTGGATGTCACCCATGTGCGAGACATCAAAAAGACCCACACCAGTGCGGACAGCCATATGCTCGGCGATCAGACCCGAGTACTCGACCGGCATATCCCATCCGCCGAAGTCGACCATCTTGGCCTTTAGAGCGCGGTGGGTGGCATTCAATGCGGTTTTACGAAGCACAGAGCCGGAGTCAGACACGGTTACGACCACCTTTGTTTGAGCTTGGATTGTGGTGCGAAGGGCAAGGATTGATTTTAATTCAGGGGCCCGGATGTGTCACACATGTGCGCTAACCGCGCAAGGGAGATAGGGGGATTTGGCCCCCTTTTTGTCATTTCGTAGCGCAGCGGAGAAATCTGCTTCTCTACCCAGTCTTTTCGGTAGCCCCGTCCATCCAAGGGGCACCCGCCGGAAAGCGCTGAAGGCGCGTTCTATACCAGCCTGGGGCAACGCCCCAGGTCTAGGACCCATTGAACGATCAAGGGCTGAAGGCCCGCGCTATAGGTTTCAGCAAAGGAACCTGTCGATGCCGCTGGAGACGGCAAATCAGCTAAAACGCGCGATGGCCCGGCCCATGTCCCACTGCTGCCGGTCCCCCCTCGCAGTCGGAGCCAAAGCGGATGACCGTCTGCGAGCCGTACCCATAAACCAAAACTCTCGCCATGTAATGAATCTGGCTAAGGTGCCGAGAGCATGCCTTTGGCTCGATGTATCACTCCTGCGACCGTGAATCAGACTACGGAACCGTAGGTAAGGCGCAGACAACGCGCACTTTGGAGAATCGCATGATGATAACCTGCAACAATATCCCGTCTTGGTGGTGCGTCTGTGGCCACATTTGGCAGTGTTGTGACTTTGACCCTGTTGGCGTACCTCGCCAGTGTCCTCTGTGTCGTAGCTTCCATTGGAACTATCCGCCACCGGACGATCCGGGGTCGGAATTGCCAGGAGCATGACCAGTGAAGCAGAGACACACATTTAACGCCATTCTGCTGGTGGTATTTAACGAGGCTTCCTGGCCGCACGGACAAAGCTGGTGACGGCAAACCACGTAAAAAGCAGGGCAATCGCCGCGCTCATATACCACTGCTGGCGGTGAACTCCGCCCTCTCGGTAGGAACCGAAATGGGTAATCGTCGCCTGCACGAAATACAGGGCAAAGAAGGCGAAGAGCGTGCCCATCACCTGCAGCCAGACCGCTCGGCCGGCGTGTTTGACGCTGCCAAAAAAGCCCCTGCTGGCGCCCTCTGCGGCACGGCGCACATCGATGCGCTGGCGCGTGGTCTGCCGGGGAGCCGGATTGGGATCGGGCGCAGCGGCAGCCTTGCTGGCTTCAATGGCGGTACGCGCGGCGTGGCGAACACCCGCACCCAGCACCTTTCCCAGCCGCACCTTATCCATGTCTTCCAGTCTACGCGTTGGGAAGTTTTTCCTCGAAACACGTATCGCAAGACCAACCCCACAGGATCGACCTGTAATCCAACCAAACATGAGAGTCCTTATTCTTACGGTCGCGTTTGTTGGCGCCGCTGCTGCCGCGTTTCGGTTCTCCAGGCCAGGTGCCGAGCCGGAGAAGAAGAGAGAGAAGGAAGGGGAAAAACCGATCGAAAAGGGAAAAACGATTGGGGATCTTGCCCATCAACTCGAAGACGCATGGAGCGACCACCATACCCTGGTGGCATAAAGCAGTTGCCAGTTGCCAGTTGCCAGTTGCCAGTTGCCAGTTGCCAGTTGCCAGTTGCCAGTTGGACTGGCGATGCTGCGGCGGGTTGCCCGTGAACTTGCCTCTCCAGGTGTGTTGAGAGTGCTGAGACCCACTCATGCTGTACCTCGTCAACTGGAAACTGTTGAGCGGCAACCGCTTTTCCAGCGGGCGACTGCTGGTAGGTGACTGTCTCCAAAAATGGTATCCAGAAACCATTGCGGGTCGTCCAATACAGCAGTAATGTAAGAGTCAACAGGCGGTGCCCAACACCCCGCAATGCCGTTCCCGCCGCTGTTTAGGCTGGGAATACCCGATGCGCGGCGAAGTGGCTATTCGACGGAGGTGTCATTGAACCAAAAAGTGAAGGACCTGATCCAGCAGCTTGGCGAAGCCATTCACGAGTCGGTCTCTGAGTCGGAGCACATTGCAGGCGTAGTGCGCGACATCCGGGAGCAAGGCTTTGACGTGTTGCTCATGCTTGAGGCGACCATTGGCCTGAACGAGGTCCAGGAAGAAGAAGCGGCGGCGGCCGTAGAGGCGGAGGAGGCGATGAGCGGGCCCTTCACCTCGAACGACGTCAACTTTTTGAAGTCACTTCGGATCTCCATAGAAGACTCCGAAAGCCAGTAAGCCTCGCGTCATCAGGATTGAACGATGCACCGGGTGACGCGTGCTCGGTTTCTACCCGATGGCAAAACCTTAAATCTTTGTAAGAGAACAACAAACGGGGATGGCAAATGCCATCCCCGTTTATGATCGCTTCATCCTTGACAGGATATTCTTATCCGTCGGGAACGCGAAGACGTAAAGTTGCGTCTTACCCAGAAGTCTGACCTCAGCAAGTAAAGGTGTTTGGGTGCCATCAATGAAAGATACGTTGGGAGTCTTGCTCGCCGGTGGCGCTGGAGAGCGCCTCTTTCCTCTAACCCGCGACCGCGCCAAGCCCGCCGTTCCATTCGGCGGCCAGTACCGCATCATCGATATCACCCTCTCCAACTGCATCAACTCTGACCTGCGCAAGGTCTACATCCTTACGCAGTACAAGTCGCTCTCGCTCAATCGCCATATCCGCGAAGGGTGGGGGCCGGTGGTCGCCAATGAACTCGGCGAGTTCATTGAGATTCTGCCGCCGATGCAGCGTGTCAGCGTCAACTGGTACATGGGCACGGCCGATGCGGTCTATCAGAACATCTACTCCATCGGCTCAGAGCAGCCGAAGTACGTCATCATCCTGTCGGGCGATCACATCTACAAGATGAACTACCAGCTCATGCTGGATCACCACATCCAGTCCGGTGCGCATGTGACGCTGGCGACCCTGCCGATCAAGCCGGAAGAGGTCTCTCGTTTTGGTGTAGTGGATGTTGCCCGCAACGGCGAGATCAATGGCTTCCTCGAAAAGCCGAAGGAGACCAAGCTGCGGTCGCCCTTCAATCCGGAGAAGGTCGATGCCTCCATGGGCATCTACATCTTTAATACGGATGTCCTGTTGCCGGAGCTGATCAAGGACGCGGAAGATCCGAACTCGAAGCACGACTTCGGGCACAACATCCTGCCCAACCTGCTTGGCCGCTTCAAGATGATGGCCTACAACTTCGTCGACGAGAACAAGCAGGAGGCGCTGTACTGGCGCGATGTGGGCACGCTGGAGGCCTACTACGAGGCCAATCTCGACCTCGCCTCCGTCTCGCCCATCTTCAATCTCTACGACAAGAGCTGGCCGATGCGTACGCGGCCCTATCAGTATCCGCCGGCGAAGTTCGTCTTCGGCGAGCCCGGACGTACGGGTATGGCGATCAACTCGGTGATCTCAGGCGGCTGCATTATCTCGGGCGCGGTGGTGCGCAATTCGGTCCTGTCGCACGATGTTCGCGTGAACTCGTATGCCGACGTCGACTCGAGCATCATCTTCTCGCACGTCAATGTAGGCCGGCACTCGCGGATTCGCCATGCCATCATCGATCGCGACGTCCATATTCCGGACGGAGCCGTGATCGGCTACGACCCTGCCGAAGACAAGCGCAATTACTTCGTCACGCCAAGCGGCCTGACCGTAGTCACGCGCGATTACTCGGTCTATGAGAACCCGGTAAGCCAGAGCTTTATGCAGCCCGGACAGCCCGGGAAGTAGGCTGTTTGGTTTGTGCATGATCGCCCGCCCTCGCGGCGGGCGATCTGTTTAAATGCGAAGGGCTTCCCGGTTGCGACCGGGAAGCCCGAAAAACTGACTGCTACTGGCGATGGCCGAAGCGCCACACCACACCGCCGGAGATGGAGAAGAACTCGCGGTACTCGGTACCGTAGTGCTCCACAATCAGGTCGGGCTGCAGGCGGATCGCCCAGCGATAGCTGCCGTTGATGTCCAGTGAGCCGCCGAAGGCGCCAACCGGCTTGACGCGATTGGAGTAGAGACCGACGGCCACGGCGTTCGCGGCAGCGTTGTGGCTGGGAGCGTTGATGCCGCCCAGCGTGCCGCCGTCAAACTTACCGGCGCCGACGCCCACCAGGCCGTGGTACTGGATGGCGAAGCGCTGGTTCTTCCATCCGCGGTACTGCACGCCGCCCATGCCGATGATCTGGCGGACGACCGGACGGTTGATCTGGAAGGTGTTCGGGAAGACCGGGGTGGTGCCGTAGTCGACGCGAAGGTCGACCGCTGGTCCAATGCGATCGGTCAGCCAATAGGTGGCCTGGCCTTCGAGACCGCCCATGTTGTAGCGCTTGGGCAGGTTCTGGCCGGCCTGGCCGTTCATGAAGTTGAGGCCGCCGTAGACCTCCCAGCGGTTGTCATAGGTGACGGGAATGCGACGGGCGAACTGAATGTTGCGCTTCGGAGCGGTTCCTGGCTGCGGCTGAGAGGGCTGGGCCGGGGCTGCCGATCCACTCGTCTGGCCACTGTTGTCGGCCGGAGTCTGGGCTGCCATGGTGGCGGAGAGCAGGGTGGTGGCAATCAGGGCGGTCATCCCGGCAAGTGCGCGCCGGGTCACTTCGTGTCGCATGGTCCTCCAGACAGCAAAGCTGCAACTTCAAAGATATAACGGTTGGACGCCGCTGCGTCCGTCGGGCTGCGGTTTATGCGACAATAGAACAAGGATTCCTGGAGACAGTTATGGGCGAGCTATTCACACCTACCCACCTCATCGTTATCGCGGTCGTCGCGCTTGTTCTTTTTGGCGGCAAGAAGCTGCCGGAACTGGGTAAGGGGCTTGGCGAAGGTCTCCGTGGCTTCAAGGATGGTATGAAGGGTGTTACCGAAGACACCAAGGACTCACACACCGTCACACCGAAGCCCGAAGAGACGAAGTAAACCGGCCCGCGCGCAGGCGCGTTGAAGATTGAAACGAGCAAAAGGGGAGTGGTTCTTTAACCACTCCCCTGTCGCCTTTTTGGGTCAATTCTTTTTGCGTCATACCCGTATTGTGTCAGCCTTTTGAGTCGGGTATTGGGTCAGATGAGCGCACCGCTTTCTTGGCCGGCCCGATACCGCGCTTACTTAGCAGTGACGTGCAGGCTGTAGGTCGCCGTGTGGGTCAGGAAGCCATCCGTGACGGTGACCGTGTAGGTATAGTCTCCCGAACCGGTGTAGCTAGTGTTCTGCGCAGGTGCTTTTCCGCCGCAACCGGATGCTCCTACGCCGAGGGTTGCGAGGATGGCGAGCATCAACGAAACCCGCACGATCTGTCCGGCACGGCGGCGGCAGACCAGAAGCAGTAGTCCTGAACCAAGGCCAACCAGCCAGAGATACCGGCCGCCGCCGAGGCCATAGCCAATGACCTTATACTGCGATGTCGTCGCAATCGTAAGCTGCGCTGTCGTGGACGCGGTTGGGATAAACGTTGCTTTGGATGAGCTGCACGTCGAACCAGTCACCGAATCAGTGCAACTCAACGTAACAGGATTGGCGAACCCTGCTATCGGCGTCACGGTGGCGACCGTAGAGATATCAATACCCGCGACCGTTGAGCCGCTGGTCGGAGCCAGTGCGAGTGTAAAGTCTACCCCCGTTCCACTGAGCGCCGCCGTCAGACCGGAGTAGACAGGAGCCGTCGACCCGGACGCCCATGTGCCGGTGCGGCTTCCTGTCCCTGTGGGACGGAAGGTTATCGTCACCAGGCAGCTTGCTCCTGCCGGAATGGAAGCGCCACAGTTGGAGGTTGCGGCATAGTCACCGGACACGGTAAACGGCGGGGTCGCAATGGCTCCCGAGGCGACGTTCGTAATCGTGATGGCCTTTGTTGTCGAGGCACCGACGTCCAGGCTGCCGAAGGTCAGCGATGTGGGCGTGGAGGTCAGGCCCGGGGTACCTGTGCCAGTCAACGTAGCCGTCAGCGCCTTGCCGCTGGACTTCACCGACAACGTTCCGGTAGCAGCTCCGAGGACAGTCGGCGTGAAGGTCACGGCAATCTGACAGGAAGCTCCGGAGGCTATATTGGTGCAGTTAATCGGATTGGCTGCAAAATCACCGGTCACGGTCGCGGACGTCACCGAACTGTTGAAGCTGGAATGATTGGTCCACGTGAAGTACTTCGTAGCGCTGCTAAAGCCGACCGGCTCATTGCCAAAGTCATATGATGACGGATCGAGAGTCGGGGCTCCACCATCACTGGTGAGTGAGAAGAGCGAATACTCCAATAGCTTTTCCTGAGGTGACATCGGAGTATTGGAACACTCGTTCGGAAAGATCACGTTCTGATTGGAGATCGTCCCCGGATCCTCGACGTGATACTCGTCAAACAGCACCCGGCCGCACTGGTTGCTGCCACCGATCGGCGTATCGAACGTAACCTGCATCGCCTGGTTCCCGGCAGCCGCATTATTCAACGTCAGCCAGGCCTTGGTGGGCGGATTAACAGTCGTTAAGTCAATCCGCAAGGTAGAGATATTCATCTGCCCAAGCGCGGTGGTTGCTCCGACAAGTTGTAGCCATTGCGCCAGCGTCTGCCCTTCGCCCAGCGTCTGGTTTACGGTAGCCGTGCCGCTGATGAGCTGAGCATAGTGATTGGGTTTCCAGTTCACCACGCTGTCGAATGGTGGATTTTGGTACATCCACAGATAGCTATAGTGGCTCGCATACACGCGGCCGCCCGAATTGACGAAATTCTGAAAGGCAGCCAACTGAGCGGGAGTTCGAACATTATTTGAAGAACCCTCACATGGCAGCATCAGCACGTCATAAGCATTCAAGGTGGAAGAACTGACATCGAGCGCCGTCTCATCCTTAGTCTGAGTGCTGGTACGAGCGCCGGGGTACCTCGATGAAGGATAGAAATTAATGCGCCCGGCTCCGGAAGGATCGGTAAATTCCGAATCCTTGATTCCTACCTTCCGCAGAACACATTCCACGGAGTCGGCACTACCCGTCACGATGGCAATCTTCGGAATCTCGCCTTCTGTCTGATCTTTTGGCATGCTTGCGTCAAAGCTGGTGTCTGCACACGCCGTTGTGCCCGGCACGTTCAACTTACGGCGCCATCGTCCGGAGACAATAACCACAGGGATATTCGCGCCGACGGGCACATTGGTCAACGTGAACGATCCATCCACATCGGATACAGTTCCTACCAGCGGAGAGCCGGAGGGCGCCGCACCCACTACGGGACAGGAGACACCCGCAGGAAAGGGATCGACCGGGGCGTTGGGAATATAGACCGTCACATTCGGCAGAGGATCTGTCCCGTTGGGGGCATAGACCTTTCCGCTGATTGAGGTTGTCTGTCCGGCGGGACAGGTCACCTGCTGCAGACAGAGGCCGGTGCAGGTCGACGAGCCTTGGGCATGGCTCCAAAGGGTTGCAACAGACAAAAGCAGGGCAGAAGAAACGCGGCGGCTCATAGCTCAGGCTGAAAGTAGTCTTGAGGCTACGTACGCCAGGGCCTTACAGCAAGCAAAATTATCGTCAACCTGCGATTTCACTCATCTGTTAGTACCAGTCGCCGCAAAAGGCAGTACCAGTCGCCACAAAAGGAATGACATGTTCCGGCCAGTCCCTCCGCCTCGCCGCACGGATCGCCGGGACAGTACCGTGTTGGGAAATGGATTTCGAGAAGTCCTCCCAATGATTCCCGAAGTGGCATGGCTCCATATAGCATGGGAATCGCAACCCCTCCCCTCGCCAGCGTCAGCCCCGCCGGCGGCTTGTCTTCGTTAGTTGAGAGTCCTGCTGTTTCAACATGTGGGAGAGGTGCAAGAGGAAACATCCCCAAATGAATATGTCGACAGTTGTGTCCGGTCACTATGACCTGAGTCTGGTCGTCCTCTCTGTCTTTATCGCGATTCTCTCTGCTGGCGCCGCCCTGGATCTCTCCGGCCGCGTCAGTTCCTCCCGGGGCGCAGTACGCCAGATCTGGCTGCTGGGTGGCGCCATCGCCATGGGAACCGGCATCTGGGCCATGCACTACATCGGCATGCTGGCCTTCACCCTGCCCTTCAGGGTGCTGTATGACTGGCCGATGGTCGTGGTTTCGTGGACGGCCGCGGTTGTTGCCTCGTGGATTGCACTCTTCATCGTCAGCAGAGAAAAGATCGGCGTGCTCCAAGTCGCTATCGGCAGCGTTCTGATGGGAGGCGGCATCGCCTCCATGCACTACATCGGCATGGAAGCCATGCGCATGCCGGCCATGTGCCACTATCACCTTGGCCTGCTCGCGCTCTCCGTTGTCATCGCCATCGTGATCGCCTGTGTCGCCATCTGCATGGGCTATGTCTTTCGCGGAGCAACGACCAGCGGCTGGGGATGGCGCAAAGTTCTCACCTCTGTTGTCATGGGCGGAGCGATCCCGGTCATGCATTACACGGGCATGGCGGCTGCCAGCTTTATGCCCATCCCGATGAGAGAGGTTGATCTCCGCCATGCCATCAACATCTCCGATCTCGGGGTTTTGACCATTACCCTGACGGCTGTCCTGCTGCTTGGGCTGGTCTTCTTGACGGCGACCGTAGACCGCCGGTTTGCCCAGCAGGCGTTGCAGTTACAGAGCAGCGAACAACGGTATCGCCTGATCGTTGAGTCTGCATTCGATGCCTTCCTCGAGATTGACCCAAACGAAACTGTTACCGACTGGAACGAACAGGCACAGCGTACCTTCGGTTGGACCCGCGAAGAAGCCCTGGGCAAGACCATCGGCGACCTCATCGTCCATGACGACCACCGGACCGGAGCGTTGCGCGAGCTTCTGGCCGAACGCGAACAACGCGGCATTCAAGCGCGCCTGGAAGTCAGCGCTCGTCATCGTGATGGACATATTTTTCCGGCTGAGATGACGCTCTCTGAGATTGCATGGGACGACTCGAAGCTGGTTGCAGCTTTCGTTCGCGACGTCACCGAGAGAAAGCAGGTCGAACAGGAACGCGAAGCCGCAAAGGCACAGGCAGAGGCTGCCAACCGCGCCAAGAGTGAGTTTCTGGCCAACATGAGCCACGAGATACGCACGCCGCTCAACGGCGTCATCGGCATGACCGAACTCGCTCTCGAGACAGAGCTCACCGGCGAACAGCGGGAATATCTCGAGACGGTCAAGCTCTCCGCCGATGCCCTGCTGCATGTGATCAACGACATTCTCGATTTCTCAAAGATTGAAGCAGGCAAAGTCGATCTGGAAGAGATCGACTTCGATCTGCGCGAGTGCATGGAAGGTGCTCTCAAGACACTCGCTCTCCGCGCCGACGAAAAGGGCCTTGAGCTGTTGTGCGATGTCGATGCCAACGCTCCCGAAAGCGTTCACGGAGATCCTGGAAGACTTCGGCAGATCCTGATCAATCTCCTCGGCAACGCCATCAAGTTCACCCATGAGGGCGAAATCGCGCTCCATGTTGAGGCGCTCGGCGCAGATGAGGACCACGTCCGCCTGCACTTCGTCGTTGCGGATACCGGCATCGGCATTCCCCCGGAGAAACAGAAGGCCATCTTCGAGAGCTTCACCCAGGCCGACACCTCCACCACGCGAGAGTACGGCGGCAGCGGCCTTGGTCTGACGATCTCACGCCGCCTTACCCAGATGATGGGCGGCGATATGTGGGTTGAAAGCGAGCCGGGAGTGGGTTCCAGGTTCCACTTCCGCATCGTGCTGCGCCTGGCAAAGGAGCTACCGCAGGCACCTGCAGTGCGGGTTACAGACGACAGCCTGCCCCCGGCCCGTACCCTTGTCGTCGACGACAACCGGACCAACCGCCGCATCCTGGAAGGCATGCTGTTGCGCTGGGGCATGCAGCCGCACTCGGCTGCCAGTGGCGAAGAGGCGCTGCGGATGATCGAGGAAGCGAACCAGGCGCAGCGTCCTTATGAGCTTCTGCTGACCGATATGCATATGCCGAAGATGGATGGCTTCGACCTTGCGCAACGGCTGCAATTAAACCCCGGCAACGCGGCAACCATCATGATGTTGAGCTCCGGCGGACAGAAGGGAGACGCGGTACGCTGCGAACAACTGGGGATCTCGGCATATCTGTTGAAGCCCATCCGTCAAAGCGAGTTGCGCGCCGCTATCGCGCGCGTGTTACATGAAGGTATCCGCGGAAAGGAGACACCGATGATTACGCGCACCTCGCTGCTGGAAGAGCTGGATCCCGCCCGGACCCTGGATATCCTGCTGGCGGAGGACAACCAGGTCAATCAGATGCTGGCCACACGTCTGCTGCAGAAGCGCGGTCATCGGGTCGTTGTTGTCGGCAACGGCCGCGAAGCCCTGGCGGCTCTAAGCCGTGGAAAGTTCGACCTCGTGCTGATGGATGTACAGATGCCCGAGATGGATGGCCTGGAGGCGACCCGCGAGCTTCGCCGGCGCGAGGCCGCGACCGGAGCACATCAGACCGTGGTTGCCATGACCGCGCTCGTCATGAAGGGCGATAAAGAGCGCTGCCTTGAGTCAGGCATGGATGGCTATCTCTCCAAACCGCTGCGCCAGCAGGAGCTCGATGAAGTGCTGGATAATTTTGTCTCCGTCAGAGATGTTGAAATGGACGACGACGCGGCGAGCAGTTCTCCAGCCTCTGTGCATGAAGAAGAGCTGATGGAACGTATCGATAACGATCGCGCGTTTCTGGCCGAACTTCTTGCCATCTTCCGCGATACATGGCCGGGCCAGCTTGCAGCCGTCCGAAGCGCCCTTGCCCTGGGCGATCATGAAGAGGTAAAGCGTACGGGACACGCCCTTAAGAGCGCACTGGGCAACCTTTCCGCAATGCAGGCCTATCACTTTGCTTCAGGCATTGAGATGGCTGGCGGAGCAGGAGACATGGCGCGCGCCACCGTAATGACCGATCAACTTGAAGCCGAGCTGCCACGCGTCGAGATTGCGCTCGAAGGAATGTGCCAGGAGGCAGCACGTTGAGGATTCTCGTCGCTGATGACGACGCGGTATCGCGTCGTCTGATGGAAAAGATTCTGACGCAGAGCGGGTATGAGGTAATGAGCGTAGCCGATGGGCGCGGCGCGCTTGATGCCCTCACCCGTAAGGATGGGCCCCGCATGGCGCTTCTGGACTGGATGATGCCCGGCATCGACGGCCCCGAGGTCTGCCGCCAGATTCGAGCCCGCAAGGAAGAGTCGTACGTTTACCTGACGCTGCTTACATCGCGCCAGGACCGCACCGACGTCATTCAGGGCCTGGAGGCGGGCGCGGATGACTATCTGATCAAGCCATGCAACCCGGAGGAACTGAAGGCCCGCCTGCGCACCGGCGTGCGGATTCTTATGCTCGAAGATAAGCTCGTCGAGGCCCGGGAAGAGATGCGCATGCGAGCCACACACGATGCCCTGACCGGCCTGCTGAACCGCGGGGCGGTGTTGAACTTCATGAAGGTCGAAATGGCCCGCTGCCGGCGTGAGCACACGCCCCTCTCGATTCTGCTTTGCGATGTCGACCATTTCAAACAGGTGAACGATGTCCATGGACACCTGGTGGGCGATCAGGTCCTCCGTGAGCTGGCTCATCGTCTTAAGCAAGCCATCCGCCCTTTTGATGGAGTGGGCCGCTACGGCGGGGAGGAATTTGTTCTGGTTCTGGGCGGCTGCGGAAGCGAGCAGCTTCGTCACCGTTCCGGCCACATTCTGGATGCCGTACGGTCAAAGCCGATCGAGACCTCCGCGGGACCGCTGCACATCACCATCAGCATCGGCGCATTCACCATGGATAGCCTGGAATGGAGCGGCGACGTGGAGTTCCCTCTGGGCCGGGCCGACGGTGCTCTTTACCGCGCGAAAATGAACGGGCGCAACTGCGTTCAATTTGCCGATCATTTGTCGACAAATGATAGTGAGCATGTAGGCCTTCCGACTGTATCCTGATACGCGGAGGTTTAACTGCCTTGCGTCTGCGTCATCTGCTTTCCACTGCCGTTCTTGTCGCCTCGTTTCTTCCAGCCGCTGCCCAAACGGTAGAGCATTTTCCCTGTAGGTGTAATGTAGTGCTTCCGCATCTATGGGCGTTTTCCGCAATGAAAACGCCGCTGCACGCCCCTTCCGGCATACCCAGCAACAGGGAAAATGCTATTAGTGAGTTCATCTTTCAGCCGGGCTCGACCAGCTTTCCCGAGAGCCACGCCTCGACCATCGTGGAACTGAAAGACCACACTCTGATGGCCGCCTGGTTCGGCGGAGCAAGAGAGGGCGCAAATGACGTTGCCATCTGGGGAGCAGTCCGCAACGCCTCCGGCTGGTCCAAACCCGTCGAATTGGCGCGCGAGCCCAACACTCCCTGCTGGAACCCGGTGCTCTTCCATACGAAGGATGGAACCCTCTGGCTCTATTACAAGTACGGCAAAGCGCCGGCGGAATGGGCAGCGGCCCGTATGTCAAGCAACGATGAAGGCAAGACCTGGTCAAAGGTAGAGAAGCTGCCCGCCGGCCTGATCGGCCCGGTGCGCGCCAAGCCCCTTATCCTGGCCGATGGAACCATCGTCGCCGGCAGCTCGATTGAGAGCGCGGCGGGCTGGGCCGCGTGGATTGAACGTTCCACCGACAACGGCAAAACATGGGCAAAGATCGGCCCCATTACTGTTCCGGACTCGCTCGACCTGGCGACCACGGAGTCGAAGGCAGCGCAAGCGCTTGGGAATGTCGCCAAGGGAGAAGGCGTCAACGGTACGGACGAAAAGCTCTATCCGCCACCATCCACCAACATCGGCATCATTCAACCGGCGATCGTGGACATGGGGAAGAAGCATCTTCGCCTATACGCACGCAGTCACAGCCAGGCGTCCCGCATCGCTGTAGCCGACTCGATGGATAACGGCGTTACGTGGACACAGGCGCGCTATATCGATCTGCCAAACCCCAGTTCCGGCATTGATGCCGTACGCCTGAACGACGGCCGTATCGTAATGATCTACAACCACAGCTATAACCGCAGATCGCCTATCAATCTGGCGGTAAGCACGGACGGTGAACACTTCCGGATGTTCAAGGTTCTGGAACAGGGACCATCCCAGTACAGCTATCCCGCCATGATCGTGGACTCGAACGGCGACCTGCAGATCACCTACACCTGGCGCCGCCTCACGATTCGTTATATGAAGGTTCCGGCAAGCGAGATCCCGAAGAATTAGGGCATAAACAGATCGGCGAGCCACCATACTCGTTGCCCCATTCTTCGCAGTTTCATCGCGCCATGCGCGACCGTCTCTTTTGTTGTCATTTCGCAGCGAAGCGGAGAAATCTGCTGTTCAGGATCGCCGGCCACCGGCAGAGAAGCAGATTTCTCCGCTCCCTTCGGTCGATCACCCCAACCAGCAAGCTGCTCGGGACCCTGGCGCTGCGAGATGACAAGCAAAATGGCCCCGCCATATCGGTGAGCTCGATTTCACTGCAGAGTTATAGAGCGGGCCTTCAGCCCTTCACCCTTCAAGGCGCAAGAAAACCTGGGGCGTTGCCCCAGGCTGGTATAGAACGCGCCTTCAGCGCTCAGATCCATGGCACCTTTTTGTTTGTCATTTCGCAGCGAAGCGGAGAAATCTGCTGTTCAGGATCGCCGGCCACCGGCAGAGAAGCAGATTTCTCCGCTCCCTTCGGTC
>JABFXN010000156.1 GCA_013361705.1 Acidobacteriaceae bacterium | reverse complement strand
CCGGAGCTGCTGTTTATCGCCAGTAAGCTTGGCTATCGCATTGCTGAGGTTCCAGTTACTTGGGGACATGATGATCGTAGCCGTATCAGCTATCTCAGGGATGGCGCCAAGATGCTGGAAGAGATGGCGATCATACGATTCAATGCGGCTGCGGGCCGTTATAGCCAGGCGATCGCGGCGATGAGGGATACCAGCAACCTGGTGACTGCGCCTTCTCGTCCTATCGAAAGATCGAAACAACCTGCAATTGCTCAATAGCGAATATGAGTCACTACCTATCGCCTCTCACGTATGGCTACTCGGCATGCGCGAGGGGCGTTCTTCTTTATCCAGTCGCACGTCAGCTCGATGACTGTATCTATGTCTGTAAGCATCTGGAGCACTTGTGAGAAATGCAAATGCTGTACTCGAACCCAACAGGAAACACTCCTCCTCTTCATTGCATCCAAATACCCGAACGACATCCTGCGATAGCAGAAGAACTGAGGATGTAACTATCATGGGAATCTCGCAAACGTTACCTGCCTTTGATCGAACGCAACCCCAAGCGAAAAATTCTCGAGACTACAAAGTCTTGAGTGGCGATCTGTCCCAGGTTACTGAGAAGAGTGTGCTTGCTTCTCTCATGGAGAGCCTGCACGATGTTATAGCTCCACCGAAGGCTCCTCCCCTGCATACAACATCGCGACCCATTGTTCTGCCCGACCGCATGGCAGTGAAACGAGATCCTCGGGCGACTGGGCTTGCCATTGTGATCAACTGCTTCGCACTTGTAGCTCTCATCTGGTTAGGCAGCCGGAAGATCGTTGCTGTTGTGACTCCAAGGCCTGTGACGACTCATGTCACCTTGGTCGACCCTTTACCGCCTCCTCCGGTACTACCTATCGCACCCCCGAAGGCGGTAGCGATGAGTGGTGGCGGAGGACAACACACTCCGATTCCCGTCTCGCATGGCAATCCGCCGAAGTTTGAGCCGAAGCCGACTATCATGCCGGCGGTACAGCCGACAGCGGCTCCTAAAATTACGATGGCAGTTCAGCCCACGATTAATGTTCAGGCAGATCTGAAGATGGCCAAGGCCGATGTGCCCAACCTGGGGATATCGAGTGCGCCTTCCGTCGTGGTATCCGCAGGGAACGGGGCAGGTGCTGGGCTGGGTGCGGGCTTCGGAAATGGCCTGGGATCGGGTTCAGGAGGCAATTTTGGCGGCGGTGTCTTCAAAGTTGGTGGCGGTGTCTCAGAGCCGCAGGTAATCTCTGCACCGGCGCCGGGGTTCACGGAAGAGGCCAGGCAGGCGAAAGTCTCCGGGAAGGTTATTGTCTATCTGCAGGTAAGCCCCGATGGGCGCCCCATGCATGTACGCCTTGTCCGCGGCCTGGGAATGGGGCTTGATGAAAAGGCACTGGAAGCTGTTCGTCAGTACAAGTTCAAGCCTGCGATGAAGGACGGACACCCTGTCACCGTTGAGATGAACGTAGAAGTGAACTTCCAGATCTTGAGCTAGGGCCCACATATTTGGAACTGTTTTAGTAAGAAGGACGCATTATGAAGTGTTCGAATAAGCGAAGCTTTTGGTTAACGTTCTGCACGGGAATGTTGCTGACTCTTCCTTATCAGGTTCCTGCTGAGACGTGCACGACACAATCAAAGATGCAGCCGGCCGAAAGGAACGCTCTGGCGGATGCGTCATTAGCTCTGGCCCGGAAGGTCCAGGCAAACGACCAGCCTGGCGTACAAGCTGCGACTATCCCGGAGTTCGCGGCAAACTTCAGCGGCATCGCCAGTGCCATCACCACCGTGTCTCCGAAGCTTGCGGGGAAGAACGCTGAAGTGGAGCAGGTGTATATGCTCGATGCGAGCGGCAACGCGCGCAATGCGGATGGCACTTTTCCGAACGCAGAGTTCTTCTGCACACTCAACGGACGCAATGCAGAGGCAGATTTCAGCATTCCCGGATTGCCGCCGGGGCGTTACGCGTTTGCGATGGTGGATTTTACAGGCTCTTCTCCCTGGACTCTCTCCATGTTGTTGCGGCAGGATAGCGCAGGTAGCCCCTGGAAGCTCGCAGGTTTATTCCCGAAAGAGGATTCGGCAGCAGGGCATGATGGTCTATGGTACTGGCGCCAAGGGCGAACCATGGCGGCCAGTAAAGAGCCATGGGTAGCCTATATCTACTACCAGCAGGCCAAACAGCTACTTCAGCCCGCCGTCTTTGTATCCAGCACTCATCTGGAAAGCCTTCGTTCCGAGGCAGCGAGCGCTCTGCCTCCAGAGATTGCCAATGGGATCAGCCCGGATACGCCACTGGTTGTCAACGGTGCTGACGGTACGGCGTTCCGCTTTTTCTCTGTCACTCCGGACAATGGCCTTCACGCAGATAAGTTGGATATCGCCATTCATATGCAGATGGATCCGTCCATTACGGACCCGGCTGTAGCGCAAAAACGAAACCGCGACGCCATGAGTGCATTCCTCAAGCTACATCCCGCGCTGCGTGAGAACTTTCGTGGGATGTGGGTCTTTTCGGAGGCTCCGAATCGGCCGGCGGTCACGACCGTAGCAGCCATGAACGAGATTCACTGATGAGATCCTGCAAGCGATGAGTAATTCTGAACTGACCCAGGTACTCTTTCTTCTTTTGCTATTGGCGGGACTGGCCCAGTTGCTGGGATGGATCTTTGTCAAACTGCGGCAGCCTAAAGCAGTTGGTGAGATTCTCGCCGGCGTCATCCTGGGAAATGCGGTGGCCGGCCGGATTCCTGCTGTCGCGCACTTCATCGATAGCGCAAAACATCAAGGCAATGTACTGGACTTCGTCTACTGGCTTGGCCTGCTTTTACTCATGTTTCTGGCCGGAGCGGAGACCCAACAGCTCTTTACTCACGAAGAGCGGCGCGAGGTTGGTTGGCTGACGGTTGTCGGCACAGGGCTTCCATTCCTGTTGGGACTATTCTTTGCTCCCTGGCTGATCAAACCGTCGTTGCTTGGCCCGAATGGCAATCGGATCTCGATCACCATCATCCTGGCTGTCGGTGTCGCCGTGACTTCGGTGCCGGTTGTTTCGAAGATCTTTGCCGACCTGCAGATCCTGCACACGCGTTTCGCGCGTTTGGTGCTGGGCGTGGCGGTGCTCGAAGACATCGTTCTGTGGCTGGCGCTGGCGGTTGCTACTGCAGCGGCAGGGAAGGCCGCGTTAGACATTCGGGGGCTGTCGTATCACCTTGTCGTGACGGTAGCCTTCTTCATCCTTGGACTCACCCTGGTGCCGCGGCTGGTCAAGCGGTTTAACAAAGCCAGCTTCAACGTGGTGGCAAAGTCCTCTCCAACCGGCTATGCCGTTGCCGTGTTGCTGGCTTACTGCGTCGTCGCCGGAGTCCTGCATATCAGCATGGTCTTCGCGGCATTTCTCGCCGGTTTTGCCGTCGTCCACAAAAAGCGCCGGCTCTTCGCGGATGCACTGGAAGCCATCGGAAAGGTCTCTTTTGCCTTTTTCATCCCGGTTTACTTCGCGATCGTTGGCTTACGACTCGATCTGATTCGAGGAATATCCTTCTGGATGCTGGTCGCCTTCATCCTGGGAACATCAGTGGTGAAGGTGTTGTCTGTCTCATTGGCCGGGCGCTTCGCCGGGTTCCGCGGACTGGACCTCATCAACCTCGCCGTTACTACGAATGCACGCGGAGGTCCGGGAATTGTCCTCGCCAGCGTGGCCCTCGATGCCGGCATCATCAGTGCGCAGTTCTACACGACGCTAGTCGTGGCCGCTGTCGTTACATCCCAGATTGCGGGCGTATGGCTGGATATCGTCGTCCATAAAGGCTGGCCGTTACTGGCGCCGAAGCCATCTGCCGAGCCGGTGGAAGTGGCCCTTGTGCCTGCCTCGGAAACCTGAGAAACAGCATCTGTGTTACGAGGTTTTTTCACCCTGGCCGGGCGCGACAACGACAAATGGTCGCATCATGTCGTTGTCCTCATGCTCCAGCATGTGGCAGTGAAAGACGTATTTCCCGGTATAGCCTTCAAAGCGTGCAAGGATAGTCAGGATATCGCCGGGATTTACAGTGGCAGTGTCTTTCCATCCCAGTTCATTTGCGCGTGGCTGCCTCGGTGAGCCTACGGATTCGATCTTTCCGTTCATCCGGTAGGTGCCTAGATTGAAGCCTTGTCTATGCAGAATCTGAAATTGCACAAGGTGCACATGCATGGGATGTGCATCATCGCTGGTATTGATGAACCGCCACTTTTCAAGCGTTCCTAGCGTTACGGTTTCGGTAACAGGATCGTGATAGCCCTGTCCGTTGATGTGGAGGCCTGTCGATCGGCCCTGTGCGTCCATCTCTTCGGTAAGGATGAAGTCACGCGTGCGTATAGCTTCCCCTTCATCCAGCCTGGTGAAGGTTACGTCCTGGGGAAGACTGAATGAGCGTGACGGCTCAGCAGGAAGGGTGATCCGGAACTGCATGAATTCCAACAGAATCGGCCAGGTGGCGTTCATCACATTCCAACCCGGATAGGGGGCAGGCGCATCGTTGCTGAGAGTGACTGTCTTTCCAGCGAGCGACGAGAAATCGACGATCAGATCTGCTCGTTCCCCAGGCGCCAGTTCCAGCTTTTCGAGAGCAACAGGCCGTGGCATAAGCCCACCATCTGAACCAATCTGATGGAACCTGATCAGTTGAGGAATATCCGTCGGACTCTTCGCCAGATTCAGGTACAGGTTCAGAACGCGAGAATTGGACGAGTTCAGCAGGCGAATCCTGTAAAGCTGTGGCCGGACTTCTACATAGGGATAAATCGCTCCGTTGACCACCGGAAGCTCTCCGAAAAACATTGGCCCCCAGACTCCCTTTGGCAGCGGAACAGCATCGTCCAACGTTGGGGCATAGAGAAGCTGACCGTGTTCATCCAGCGTACGGTCCTGCAATACGAGAGGAATCTCGTATTCACCGGAGGGCAAGTGCATGCTCAGCTCTTCGTCATCCCGCAACAGGTAGAAACTCGACAGGCCGGCGTAAACATTCAGTCGCGTGATGCCGATGGCATGGTCGTGATACCACAGCGTCGCAGCACGCTGTCGATTGGGGTACTCGTACCGTACAGAGTGTCCGGGTGTGAACCATTTTTCCGGAAGGCCATCGCTCGACGAGGGCACATTCGCGCCATGGAGGTGAGGCACGGTCCTGACCTCGGGCGTTGGAGGCATCGCTCCATGGATGTGGGGATCGATCGCCAGGATATGCCGCGTCGGAAGCCTGTTCTCCCATTGCACTGCAATTGGCTTGTTGCGCCGCGCATCAATAATCGGCCCCGGATACTGTCCTTCGTAGCCCCACAGGCGCGCCGGAGGAAGCTGTGAATGCAACGGACGCGCAAACTCCGTCATCCGGATGCGATAAAGGTCCTTACCCCTCGTGCTTCCGTAGGGCGACAGTTGCGGCAGTCTAGGCAAAGAGTCAATGTAGCGTTCAAGGGTCGCGGGTGTCCGGTAGCCGATCTTCGGAGGGCTCGGTTCCTTCTTCTGGGCGTGCGCCTCGTGTTCCAGAAAAAGCGCAGGCATTGACGCCGCCCACAGCTTCAGGAACTCACGTCTGTGTCTCTTCCCCATGTCTTCTCAAACCCGTTCGAGCATTTTCCCTGTAGGTGTAGTGTAGGGCTTCCGCATCTATGGGCGCTTTCCGAAGTGAAAACGCCGCTGTACGCCTCTTCCGGGCTACCCATCAACAGGGAAAATGTTCTAGATGCGCCAAAAGACGACTGTATCGTGTAGGGTGGCTTTTCTGTCGCAGGGCTGCCATGCATCCAATGGTGTGAAAAAAGGAGTGCGGTCGGATGGCAAAGACAGAAGCGGCGGAAGTTCTCTCGATCGATGGGCACGAAGTACGTATTACCCATCCCGAGAAGCTCTATTTCTCGAAAGAGACACGTCTTAGCAAACTTGATCTTGTCCGCTACTACCTGTCCGTGGCGCCTGGCGCTCTTGCCGGAATCCGAGATCGTCCGCTGGTATTGAAGCGCTTTGTGAATGGAGCTGAAGCGCCGGCTTTCTACCAGAAACGGGCTCCAGCCGATCATCCGTCGTGGTTGCAGACGGTCACGCTTTCTTTTCCGTCCGGAAGAACCGCCGAAGAGCTTGTTGTCAATCAGGCAGCCGGACTGATCTGGGTGGTGAACCTTGGCTGCATCGAACTACATCCCCACGCGATACGGGCAACCGATCTGGATCGTCCCGATGAGTTGCGAATCGATCTGGATCCCGGTCCAGGTGTGGGATGGGAAGATGTTCGTAATGTCGCTCTCGAAGTCCATGCGTTCCTTGAGGAACTCGGGCTTCGTGGATGGCCGAAGACAAGTGGTTCCCGAGGCATGCACGTCAACGTTCGGATTATGCCGAAATGGACGTTCGAGGAAGTACGTCGCGCCGCGCTGGCATTATCTCGCGAGATCGAACGGCGCGCGCCATCCCTGGCTACATCGAAGTGGTGGAAAGAAGAACGCCACGGAGTCTTTCTCGACTACAACCAGAACGCAAAGGACCGCACGACAGCCTCGGCCTATTCCGTCCGACCACTTCCGGATGCCCGCGTATCCATGCCCCTCTCATGGAATGAAGTGCGGGAGTGTAACCCTGCCGACTTCACCGTGTTGACTGTGCCCGCGCTGTTTGCCGCGCGCGGAGATGCCCATGCCGATATGGATGCCCATCCCGGATCGCTGGAGAAGCTTTTAGAGATGGCTGTGCGAGACGATGCGGCAGGTCTGAGTGACGCACCCTGGCCACCTCATTTCCGCAAGACGGAAGGCGAGGGAACTCGTGTGGCGCCCTCCCGCGCTAAGAAGACACGGGTGAAGATGCCTCTTGTAACCATTGCCAATTCACCGGACAAAGATGCTGCCCTGGCCGGGCTCGACCGATGGAAGACCAGGCACGCAGAAGCCGCCGGGTATCTGGAACCCGATGATGTTCTGGTTGACTCCATGCGCGGGCGTTCATCCACATGGACAAGGATACGGGTGAATCTCCGGCATGTGCCTGAAGCGATGCGACCGGCTCAGGAGACTCCCGATCCGGATGACGATCCGACCCGCAAGACGGGCAGATCCCGAAGGTCGCCGCCGGCAAAGAGATGATTCATCCATTTTCTGGAAAGATTGCCTTCAATTCTTCGGGGGGCACGACTTCAAGCTGTTCGTAGGTGCACTCCTTCGGCTTTTTATCAAAACGCCAGCGGCGGAACTGGGCCATGTGGCGAAAACGGCCACTCTGCATGTGCTCATAAGCAACTTCAGCGACAAGTTCTAATCGAAGCGGCTCCCATGACAGATCTTTCCCCTGGCTCCAACGACTCTGGCCTCCAGGCCTGCGATGTCCGCCGCCGCCGCCATTTTCCATCTCCTCATCCAACTGCCCCTTCCAGGGATGATTCGAGAGAGCATCTTTCTGATAGGGCTTGAGGAACTCGACGAGCTCATATCGTTTTTGGAGAGGAAAGCTCCCGCAAACACCGACATGCTGCAGTCTGCCGGAGTCGTCATAAAGACCCAGCAGTAAGGAACCGACTGCTGGACGATCGCCTTTGCGATACCAGCGAAACCCGGCGACGACGCAATCACAGTCGCGTTCATGCTTGACCTTGAACATGGTCCGCTTATCGGATTGGTAGATGCTGTCTTTTGCCTTGGCGATAACGCCATCGAAGCCGGCGCCTTCGAAACGCCGGAACCAGTCACGCGCTAATTCCAGGTCATCTGTGGCGGGTGTGAGGTGAATGGGAGGTTCCGCTTTGGAGAGTAATGATTGCAGTTTTGTCCGTCGTTCCTGAAATGCCGTCTCTCTCCAGTCGTGATTGTCTTCCGCTAGCAGATCGAAAAACACAATGGAAGCGGGTGTCTGTTGACTAAGCAGCTTTACTCTGGATGCCGCCGGATGAATGCGGAGCTGCAGGGCATCGAAGTCGAGCGATCCATTTCTGGAAATCACGATCTCACCATCGAGAACGCATCGCTTCGGGAGTTGCTCCAGGAGGGTATCGACAAGGTCCGGGAAGTATCGGTTCAGCGGCTTCGTATCCCGGCTTTGAAGCAGGAGCTCTTTCCCATCACGAAATACCAGCGCACGAAACCCATCCCACTTCGGCTCATAAATCCACTCAGAACCCGTGGGTAATTGATCGACGCGCTTGGCAAGCATGGGGAGGACTGGCGGATCGATGGGAAGATCGAATTTACGTTCATCCTTCACGTTGACCCACCTGAGTTGGTGCATGGCATTTCATACACCGTAGGATGCGTCGGGCGAGAACTACGTCCGTCCGCCATCTCGTATGCCTCTACCGGTTGCCGAGTACCGCAACACCATAGGCAGGCAAACTGACACTCGTAACGGACGCATTGTTGTGAAGGATGTCCTTACGTGCGCCGGGCAAGGTAATGGCTTTTGTCTCTGTGCTCAGATTCACCAGAATGGCGATCTCCCGATCATTACCCTGACGAAGAGACAACTCAACGCCTTCGGGCATCACCGGCCAGGCGCTCTTCACTCCACTGGTGTCTAGCATCCAATGCGCAGCCTTCTTTGCGGTGTTTTCGTCCAGCCACGCACCGATATAAGTGATGCGGCCTTTTCCAACCTTCTTCGTGATCGCTGCCGGTTGGCCATCGAGCCAGCCGTTGCTCTTGCCATAGCGCATCAGGGTTTCGGTATCGCTCTTGGCGCTGAGCTGCTCCGCCCACATAGTGGAAGTCCCACTACCCCATGCGCCCTCAACCGGAACAGGAGCCTGAAGAGCATAGTATTGCTCCACGCGTCCTCCCAGAGGAGCAGCGAAGGGCCCTGGCTGGCGTGCGGTCTGTAGCGAGTTGTCTTCGTCTTTCATCACTGAACGCTGGCCAAATACAAGGTGTCCGCCGCGTTCTACGTACTGCATCAGGTTGGCCGTCTGCTGCGGTGTGAGCAGATTCATTGCCGGGGCAACGACCAGCTTATAAGAGTCGAGCGGCGCTGACGGCGACACGACATCGATCGAGTGTGCCTCTGCACGAAGCGGCTGATAGTAGCTAATCAGCACATCGACAGGATCCCACTGACGGTTATGCCTCTGCCAGTTGATCGCCCAGCGGCTCTCATAAGACTGCAGTACCGCGACCTCTGACTTGACGGTGGTACCCATCAGCTCGCGTGAAGCCGCCGTGAACTCTTTACCAACCTGGGCAATTTCGTCGTACAGCGGGACAGGTTCGCCATCCGCACCGACCAGGGTGCCGTGGTACTCTTCCTGCCCGTTCAGTGCGGAACGCCACTGCCAGTATTCAACTGCATCGGCTCCGTGACCGATGTCATGCCACGCCATGGCACGAACTTCGCCCTTGTCGAGTGCGTTGTTGTTCGCATGCCAGTTGACGAATCCCGGCTGTGTCTCCATCACCCAGAAATTTTTGCGGAGAAAGCCGCGCGTTAGATCATGGGCTGCACCGTTGCGTGCTGCGTTGAGATGGCCACTGCCAACGTAATCGTCCCATGATGTGAGATCGAGGTCCTGGCTGACGGTGTAGTGGTCGTATTCATCGAACCACCCCATCATGTTGGTGGTGATCCATTGACGATGGTCGGCCTTTGCCCGGATGACATCGAGCTGATTCTTCTGATAGCTGCGCCACGTATCGGAGACAAACCGCTTCCAGCTCAAGAGCAGACCCGGATTCCCGTACTTCGTCTCGATGGGAATCTGTGACCACTCGTTATAGGTCTGGCTCCAGTAGCTGGTGGTCCAACGCGCGTTCAAGTTGTCGAGTGTGCCGTAGCGAGCGCGCAGCCAGTCTTGAAACATCTTTTTGGTTTCTGGATCGTAGCTGACTTCCGCATACTCGTTATCAATCTGCCACCCAATGACATTCGGGTCATGGCCAAACCGCTCCGCCATGGCCGACGCCATCTTGGCGGATAACTCCCGGTACTTCGGATTGGCCCAGTTGAACTGCTGACGGTTGCCGTGTTCCACGCGTTTTCCGTTCTGGTCAACCCACAGGGTTTCGGGATACTTCTGCGTCAGCCATGCGGGAGGAGCCGCACTCGGCGTACCAAGCACTACGGCGATGCCGTGCTTCTCTGCCTGGCGGATCGCCCGATCGACCCAATCGAGGTCGTAGTGGCCCTCGCTGGGTTCCATCGCGCTCCATGCAAACTCCGTGATGCGAACGAAGTTGATGCCTGCCTGCTGCATCAGCGTGAGATCGCGTTCCCAGCGGCTCTCCGGCCAAGCTTCCGGATACCATGCTGCGCCAAGGTAAAGTTTCGTTGCATTCGTTGCCGGCGCCTGTGACACCAACGGATTGGCGAAGAGAAGAGTAGCCAGTACAGCAGGGAGGATGCGCTTCATTGGGATCTCCTTGGGTGCTGGCATTTGCGTGTGCATTCACCGGAAATGCCTGATTCATGGCGGAGGATAACGGGCTCTCGCGCTCGATGGAACTCTTCGAAAGAGAGTACACGTCCGGTTTGTTAACCGTCATCTCATCGACGGCCGCAGGAATACCCGAAAGGAGGACACGTGCTGCTGGACGCAGCCGTATCGTTCGTGGCAGTGCCAATTTGGTTCTCGACGTTCAATAGTTTTTGTTGCGAACGTCCGGAACCGCGTTAAACTCTTTCATCTTAGTTCCGATATACAGCATGTCTCACGGAGGGGGAGATTGAAATGCAGACCGTAACTGATAGCCGCCAGACAACCTGGTTTTCGATTCTTCTCATGCTGCTGATCTGTGCGATCTGGTCTAGCTTCCAGTGATCTAATCCGCAGATCCGGCCAGGACTTTCTTTACGCTCTCCGGCAAGGGCGTCTCACTCACCGCTAGCAGATTTGCGACCTCCCACTGTTCCCGGTCGGTGAGAACGTGCTTGAACGAGGGCATGGCAGTCAGACGGACGCCGTTCTCCACAAACCAGTGATACGCTGCCGCCCGGTTGGCTGAATCTGGCGGCCGGTTGCCCGTGGCGTGGTGGCGAAAGAACTGCGGTGTCTTCGGAAATGTGTTAACTCCCACCTGCGACTCGATGGCGGGAACCCCATGACAGAATGCGCACTCGCTCATGTAGATGGATGCGCCTTCCCGCAGGGTGGCTTCGTTGATGGGGACGGGATTGTTCATGGGACGCTCCTCATCGACGCGGGCAAGTAACGTGGAACGCGCGATCTCCTCCTCGCCGGGGAGCATCGGATCGGCTACCGCAACGGGAGGACGGCCAAAGTGCAGATATAGCCATCCAGCTGCGGGAACAAGAACAATACCGAGGATCAGGAAGAGGAGTGCGATATGTGCGCGCTTCATCGTGAATCTGTACCTCCAATCGGTTTTGAGTTGGCCATCGAGATCGTTACTCTCCACGACCACGCTTGCGCCTTCAGTGCTCTTAAAATTTGATACTGCTTCCGGCCTCTGGAGCTGAGCTATGCGAAGAAATGGCATTGTGAAGACGAAGAAGTGACAAAATTCTTGAGATCTCGCTGCGTCGCCGATAGAAAGCGACAAGAGGCTCCCACGGAATGGGGAGCCTCTTGTCGGTTGTTGTTGTCTTGCTGTCGTTAGCGGTGATTTTGTCCTGAGCGACAGCAAATAATCTGCTTTTCTTCCACTGCGCTCTAGCCGTGGTTCGGCATGACGACTCTATAACTTGCTCCACCGTTTGACCAGACCAGCAGTAGGACGTTCTTGCCCTCTGGAGTTCCGCGCAGGCTGCTTGCCGCTTGATCGGCCGATGCAACAGGCTTGCGATTGACTTCGAGCACTACATCACCGGGCTGAAGGCCCGCATCTTCAGCAGGACTGCCAGGGCGAACCTGCTCAATGGCCGCACCCTTTACGTCAGATGGGATATTGAGCTGCTGACGTAGATCCGGTGTGAGTTCGCCGAGCGCAATGCCGATCTTGCCGTTGTTTCCGCTCGCTTGTCCTCTGTTGTCGCCATCCTCAGAGGCCATCTCGGTGTTCTTCTTGTACTCGCCCAGAGTGACATTGATCGTCTGCTCACTACCGTTGCGCAGAATGCCGAGAGCAACCTTTGTTCCAGGTGTCATCTGTGCGACCTGTAACTGCAGGTCACCGCCATTCTCGATGGGATGCCCATTGAGTGTATGAATGACGTCGCCGTTCTTCAGGCCGGCCGATGCAGCAGGAGAGCCAGCTGTGACCTGAGAGATAACCGCGCCGCGAGCATCATGCAGATTGAAGAACTGCGCGTTCTCAGGCGTGATGTCGTTCATTCCGATGCCAAGATATGCGTGATGAACAGAGCCGGTGCGGATGATCTGATCTGAGATGGACTTAGCTGTGTTTGCCGGAATAGCAAAGCTGGCGCCCGCAAACGATCCGCTATTGGTGGCGATCATTTGGTTGATGCCGACAAGCTCACCATGAGCGTTAACCAAAGGGCCGCCACTGTTTCCGGGGTTTACGGCAGCATCCGTCTGGATCAGGCCGCCAGGCGTACGGGCATCGCTGGAGAACGGAGCCGGACGATTGACAGCACTGACAATGCCGCGCGTCACACTGAACTGCAGCACGCCGAAGGGGCTACCGAAGGCGAGCACGTTCTGACCTGGGTGCAGTTTTGCAGAGTCGCCCCAGGTGATCGCCGGCAAATCATGCGCATCGACCTTGATGACGGCAATGTCCGTCAGCTTATCGGAGCCGATGACCTTGCCGGTGAGCACGCGGCGATCATGAAGCGTCACCTTGATCTGTGTGGCCCCATCGACGACGTGATGATTGGTCACGATGTAACCATCAGGGGAGATGATGACCCCGGACCCGACACCGTGACGAAGCGGCTCCTGCTGTGGCATGCGGCGGCCGCCCGGGCCTCCGAAGCCGAAGAACTGACGGAACTGTGGTGGAAGATCGTTGGGATCAAGCTCCCCCTGCATGTGCGTCTGAACATCTTCGTCATCGCCGCCCTTGCTGGTCACGGCCACGTTGACGACGGCCGGGGTCACTCGAGCCGCGAGAGTTTCCATGTCGCGGTCGAGCGCGATCAGGGAGGGAACACTATTGTCGTCGAGAGCAGATGCGGTGACCGCCGCAGCTTGCACCTCATGCTTGTGAGCCATGAGTACAGTGCCAGAGGCTCCAAGAGCGAGGATGCCTGGCAGGATAAGGCGGCGAGTCAGCTTGCTGGTAACTAATGAATTAGTTTTTGCGGACATGGTTTGAGTCTTCTCCTGTGTTGAGTATGACTAGAGTTGAATGACGAGCCAGCCGTCCGGTACAGGAACGGCGAGCCACGCGGGTGTCAGGACGACAGTCGGAGCAACACGGTCATGTGCGTTGATGCTGCCGTCAGAGTTCTGCAAAGGTAGTGTGTCGCTTGCAGCGCCGGTGCGGAGGAACCTGGGAGCACGTTCCACGCGCTGTATCTCAGCGCGCTTGATTTTGGTGGTATCGCGGTCCGGCTCTGGTGCGGCGGTTTGTTTCAACGCCGAGTGCTTGCGGCTGGGTTTATGAATGGCTGGCTCCGGCGCGTCTACTGTAAACGACGTGGGAACAAACCGAGCCGGCGCCGCGGAAGGCAATGTTGGAACTGCGGGCAAGCTTGCAGCGGCCACCTCCGATACTGGCGCCGCGACGGCAACAAGCTGCGGAGCACGGGAGAAACCGGCAGCTATGGCGAGCAGCACAACTGCGCTTGCGATGGAGGCAACTGCGGACTGCCGCGACGTCCAGTTCCTTGACTGCCTGAGCAGGGCATGAACACGTTGGGTAAGTTCTGAGCGGCGTCCCCACGCAGCTAGCGCCAGCCGAAGTGAGCTGCGTTCAAGGTGTTGCTCCGCGATACGTGTCAATGACGCGGCGTAGGCCAGCGGCTGTGCGGTTGCCGCAACGACGGCGGCGTCGCAGGAGAGCTCGCGCTGCACGCCAATGTGGCGGTTCAGCCACGTCAGCGCCGGATTCAATGGGAATAACATCAGGCCTATCTGCAGCAGCAGATTGGTCCAGTCATCGCCGCGACGCAGGTGCTCGCATTCATGCACTACGATCTGGCGAAGTTCGCTGTCGCTGAGTTGAGGCACGAGCCACTTGGGCAGAAGAAGCACCGGACGAAAGAAGCCAACGATGAGTGGCGATTCGACCGTCGAGGAAGTGCACACGACCGGCCGGCGGTGCGTCGTGAGTGGGAGATCAAGAGCGAGTGGCTGTGCAGAGCGGCGCACATCGCGGAGATGCTTCCAGGCGAGGACCAGTAGAGTGGCGCGAATCGCCGTGGCCGCCAGCCAGGCGGCGGCGATTGCGATCGCCAGCCATTGGGAGAGCGTGACTATATGGGGTGCTGCGCCATCAACTGCACCGTGGTGAAGGGGAAGCCACGGAAGTATTGCGCTGAGCAGAAAAAGAGCCAGCAGCAGTGTATGGCGAAGCGCCGAGGAGGCACGGGGCATCAGCTGCAACAGAGCAAAGCCGATGAGGGAGAAGGCGGCGCCTTCCCACAGGCTGGCAGCCCAGGTCGTGGCGAGCAGCGATGACAGTTTCAGGAGAGACGCAGTCATTGGCCGGGCTCCTCCTGCTCTGTGGATCGTGCCGCAGCTTAGGCTTCCGCAATAGCCTGCTTAAGCCGGGCCAATTCTTCCGCGCTGACCTGGCCGTCTCCCAGTACCGCGAGCATCAACTTTTCGCGGCTGTTTTCGAAGAAGCGGCCGATCACATGGCGTACTTCACTCTGCTGCGCATCGTGTTCGGCGACCACCGCTGTATAGAGGAAAGCGCGGCCATCCTGACGGTGCTCGACGTAACCCTTGGATTCCAGGATGCGAATGGTCGTCAGGACAGAGTTATAGGCCAGCCGCCCATCGGCAGGCATGGCCGAGACAAGGTCTTGTACGGAACATTCACCTAGCCGCCATAGCAGGCGCATCAGCCGGAGTTCGGCCTCGGTGAGCGTATTGGAGCGGCGTGGCGGCATAGCGTCTCAGAGAGATGGACGGGCAACTAATGTTTTAGTTAGCACCGGGAGAAAATTCTCAGTGCCGCCTCTATTGGAGAGCCAAAAGTGCTTCTGGCTAAGCCGTTTGGCCGAAAAGGCTGCGCCTGACGGCCGCTTCCAGTTCCTTCGTATCTATCGGAGGGGTCTCAATCTTGACGCTCGGGGCGGAGACAGGAGACGGTTTTGAGACGAAGACCGGGCGATCGGGAATTGCCGAAGCCAACGCTCGAGGTGACTCGACGATGGTCTTGCGCCGGGGAGTATAGGTCCGCTTTTCTTTAGGGGGCAGTACGATCACCGGCGGTTCACTCCGGGGGGAGGTCCGTTTCTTCGAGGATGTCTTACGAGCTGTCTTGGGTTCTACGTCAAGCGTATTGGACAAATGCTCGACGAAATCGCGGATATGGCGAAGCCGTTCTATTTCTGTATCGATTTCGCGAATGATCCAGTCAATGTCCATATCTTAAGAATAGCCGACGATCGGGTATGTTTTGCTGTGTTGATTGTTGATCGGCAATTTAGAAGTAATCCAAAGGTAATTGGATTCACTCCCGCCTGTGAAGGATACTTGACGGCGTGGGTCTCCATCGCAAAACAATTGCCCTGACAAACAACTCGCTTTCGGTGAGTATTGTGCCGGAAGAGGGCGGCCGGATCAGCTCTCTGGTTTCCCGGATCAGTGAGATCGAGTTCCTTCTGCAGTCAACGAACGAGGATCTCCACTTGGAGCCAGGCTATGATGCACAATTCCAGGACGGCGCCTGTGCGGGAATCGAAGAGTGTCTTCCGACGGTAGGCATTTGTGACAACACAACCGCAGGTGGCCCCGTCCCCGATCACGGCGATTTCTGGCAACTCTCCTGGCAGGTCACCGCACAATCGTCAGCCTGCCTCGCTCTTGTGGCGAATGGATTCAGTCGGCCTCTGCTATTTCAGAAGACGATCTCGCTGCAGGAGAGTGGCCTCTCGATTCACTATCGTGTTCAGAACACCGGCCAGCGCGATACTTCGTTCCTGTACGCATGCCATCCTCTCTTTGCGATCGAACCTGGCGACCGGGTCGTGCTGCCATCGGAGGCGGAAACATTACAGTTGGCCTACTCCCGTACGGGAAGAATGGGAAAGCTTGGCGATCAGGTCACCTGGCCTGGCAACGAGTTCAACATGGTTCTTCCAGCCGAAGCAGGCGAGGCCGAGATGCTCTACACAGGTAAATTGAGCACGGGCCGTTGCGGACTGTTCCGATCGGAAAGGAAGCAGGGGCTCATCCTCTCGTTCTCTCCGCAGGCAATGCCGTATCTCGGTCTCTGGCTCTGTTATGGAGGATGGCCCGGGGGACCGGGGACACAGCAATATGCCGTCGCTTTGGAACCGACGACAGCTCCATGCGGCACTCTGAAACAGGCGCAGCAGAAGGGACTCGCTTTTCAGCTGGCGCCCAAAGAGGACTTCGAGTGGGAGCTGGAATTCCATCTCACGCCTCCTGGAATCACGTGGGAGACATTCCGGGAGGCAGTCAATCAAAGTTAGTGATCTTTCTATTCCAGGCTATCGGGATCGAGTTCGCTCTCGTCCTCAGTCTCGGAGATGCGGCTGGCAAACAGCGGTAAATTGCTGCGCAACACAATATGAGGCGCGAGCTGTACGACTGGCGACTCGAGACTCCCACGGGTGAGGTAGGTTACGAGGTTCTCAAAGGCCACTTTGCCTTGCGTGAAGGGGCGTTGATAGAGCGTCGCCAGAACCTTATTGGACTTGATGAGCGTAGCCAGCTCCTGGAACAGATCCGTTGCCACCACCTGAACTTTGCCTAGCAGCCCCAGCTCTTCCAGGGCTTCGATCACGGCGATGCTGTTGGCCGTGCTGAGATAAAGTCCTTCGGGGCGATCCTTCTGCCGCATCAGCGTGAGCGCCTGGCGGTACGCCTCCTTAGGCTTCTCGTGACCTTCCAGCGTGGGCATAAGCGTTAGATGAGGCGCCTGGATGGCCAGCGTCGCTGCGAATCCACTCAACTTTTCCGCGTGATCCAGCGTGGACAGTTCTCCTGTCAGGATGGCCACATTGGCTTTGCGTGGCAGCTTATGGGCAAGCAACTCAGCCGCAATCGAGCCGCTGATATAGGCATGCGCAGAGACGGAACCGATGCGTCCGGTATCGGGAGCATCGCTGCCGACACACATCATCGGGGTGCCGCTGCGGGAGATCTTGCGGATCAGGGGGCTGAATCGCTGAATGTCTCCCGGAAGAAAGATCAGCCCGTCATACTTCCGTGCATGCGCCGCTTCAAGCGCCTCAATATCGCCGCTGCCGATGCGGGGATATTCGTGAAACTCAAGGGCGATCTGTGAGCCTATGGCCGCGCCGGCGGCAGCGCGGATGCCAGCACGTAACGGATCGAAGAAGTAAGAGATGTGCTTTGGCAGGACAATGCCGATCGAGATGCGGCGGTTCAGTTTCAAGGCCTGCGCCGCAAGATTGGGTTTATACCCCATCTGCTCGGCCATTTTGAGAACACGCGCTTTTGTCTTTTCACTTACACCGCGGCGGCCGTGAAGAGCACGGTCCACGGTTCCGATCGAGATATTCAGGGCCTCGGCAATATCTTTAATACTGATATTCTTCGGGTCATCATTCATTGAGGCTTTGATCCGTTCCTGGGAATACGAGCTATTCTCTCACTGAAAACCGGTATGTCTGCCCATCTTGTTAGCCCTGCAGGACTCCTGCCTCAATCTCCTCAAGACTGCGACCCTTGGTCTCAGTGACCGAGGTTGCAACAAGAATGCCTCCGAGGATGCAGATCGCACCATACCCGGCGAAGACCCACGCGGTACCCAAACGGCGATTGAGGATGGGGAAGCTGTAAGTCAGGGCAAAAGAGGCGATCCACAACGCGCTGACAGCAATGGAGACACCCTGTGCCCGAACGCGTTGAGGAAAGATCTCAGAGATCAGAACCCAGGTCACAGGGGCAAGCGTCAGTGCATAGCAACCGATCGCGCTCAGGGTAAGTACGAGAACTGAGATGCCGCCCATACCGGCCCGATATGCCATCGCGCACAGAAAGTGAGAGACGGCGATGCCTGCGCAACCGAAGATCATCAGCTTGCGTCGTCCTACCCGATCAATCAGGAAAACGGCCGCAACCGTAAAGACCAGATTGATGGTTCCGGTAATGACGATGTTGAGGAAGATGTCGTTGGCGCCATAGCCGGCGTTGCGGTAAACCTCCGCCGCATAGTTGAAAAGCACATTGATCCCCGTCCATTGCTGCAGGATGGCCAGGCCCATTCCCACGAGCAGAACACGACGAACAGCGGGAACTGCCAGCTCCTTCCAGAGGCTGGTCGCAACCTTGTGTTCGAGATGCAGTGTGCGGTCGATATTAGCCAGCTCCACCTGGGCATACGTCTCGCCGCCTACTCGCTGAAGCGTACGCTGCGCATCCTCTTGCCGTCCGCGCGCAGCTAGCCAGCGTGGGCTCTCTGGAAGCCATAACGAGGCAAACGAGAAGATGGCGGATGGAATCACGAGCGCGGTGAACATCCAGCGCCATCCGTACTGCACATTCCATGACGAGAAAAGCATGTCCATGGAGGCATGTTCCGGGATGGGTTTTGCCACGACCCAGTTGACCAGTTGGGCAAGCAGGATTCCCACGACGATCGCAAACTGATTCAGGCTGACCAGGCGACCGCGGAGCGAGGAAGGGCTGACCTCCGCAATGTAGAGAGGTGACACATTGGAGCTGAGCCCAATCGCGATGCCTCCTGTAATTCTCCACACAACGAAGCTCGTAAACGTATAGGCCCAGCCTGTCAGGATTGAAGAAACCGCGAACAGCAGCGCTGCCATCAGCAGGACCGGTTTTCTTCCAAAGCGATCCGCAAGCGATCCTGCAATCAAGGAACCCGCAAGACAGCCTACCAGGGCGCAGCTGTTTGCCCATCCCACAAGATTGGCGGAGGTGAGATGAAAATAGATCTCATAGAACTCGCGCGCGCCGCCAATCACCACCCAGTCATAGCCGAAGAGCAGACCGCCAAGCGCAGCGGCGATGGCGATGCCCCACACATACGTTGTCTTTTCTGCCTCAACAGAACCTCCCGTCGTGGCAACCTCTATCGGACCGTGCATGATTCACCCATAACCAGCTTGCGCATGTCGATCGCGCCGCTATGACTGCGATCCATCGTCTGGACCTGTTCGAGCAGCTCCATGGCGCGTTGCCGCTCTCCCAATCCGAATGCCGCTTGCGCTTTGAGGAAGCGCGCTGTGATCGTCTGCCGCTCCTTCAGGTCGACCTCGAACAGCAGCATGGCCGGCAATGATGTTGCGAAGTAGTCGATCTTCGGTGTCTGGTGCTCCAGCGCGGATGCGTACGTCTCAATTTTGCGGAAAAGACCGGTTGCTTCTTGTTCCAGTCCCAGCTGCCGCAGCGCCATCGCACTCCAGTACGTCATCTCGGATACTGGTTGTACCTGCATCTGCTGGAAGTCGCCTGTATGCCGGGCCGCGCGTGACCAGGATTCCCGGGCTTCCTCTACCTTGCCGATCGCAGCATAGACAACCCCATACCAGTAGTCGATCATGCTGAGATTCATCAGCAGATGCTTGGCTTCGCTAAGGTTACGAGGAGGGGAACTGGCGGCATGGAGAAGCTCCAAGGCTTTCTGCGGTTCTGCGGGCAGCGCATCCTGCGCCAGCAGCGCATTCGCGCGGACATACTCTGAGAGCACCAATCCCTCTCCACCCTCCCAGGGCTGAAACTGCCTTTGGCAAAGAATGCGAAGCGCTTCCTCAGGTCTGCCGAGACTGTTGTGCAGCGAAGCTAGTTCCACCGAAAGATCGTCACGCCTCTCAACCAGGCCCTGTTCCTTCAATAGCGACTTTGCCCGATCCTCAAGAGCGACTCCGGTTCTCTTACGAAGCTGATCCAGTTCGTAGAGAAGCCGGGCATCCGCCGGGGCACACTTACGGGCACGCTCAAACGCCTCAAGAGCTTTACAACCGTCGGAGAGAATATTGAAATAAGCAATCCCAAGATTTCGCCATGCGACTGAGAAATCAGGCTCAGCGGCTACGCTTTGTTCCCAGCGTGCGATAGCTTCGCGGTGCCTCCGGCGATCGTATAAAAGATCGCCCAGCGCATATGCCGCGCGTGCATCTTTTGGATTGGCCTCCAAAGCTTGCTCAAGAACGACCAACTCTTCCAGGCGATTGGGGAAGAGATAGTCCGGATTTCCCTCTGAAGCGCGGCCATATGCTTCGGTGCTCTCGCTTACTCGTCCCATCAGCCGCAGGACATCGGCGCGCGCATACCTCTCCATCGTGGACGGAGAGTCGGCAGGCAGTGCCTGAAGAGCTTCCTCGAAGAGTCCGGCGCGCGCGAGGTCGAAGCCGAGATCAAGCTGCATCTGGGGATTATTGGGTATCTCGCGATGCTTCAGAAAACGGCCGAAGACATCGAGAGGATCGAGTGCCCGAGTTTCATCCAGAAGCCGCTGCGCCTCTTCGTTTCTACCCAGCCGCTTCAGCACGACTGCCTTGAGACCGCGTGCAGTGAGATTGTCTGCGTCTGCGCTGAGCGACCGGTTGAGGTGGTCGAGAGCCTTCGGCCATTCCCCGCGTGCGCAATCGATCTCTGCGAGACGGTGATATCCCGGTCCACGCCAGGCTGCGTTCCACGTGCTTTTGTAGAAGGCATCGTAAGCCTCGGCAGTTCTCTGCTGATAACGTAGCGTCAACCCGAGATTGTAGTGCGGCTCACCATCATACGGATTGGGATTGCGCCGGGTCAGGCGGGCGATGGCAGTGCGTAGATACTGCTCGGCCTTTTCGAACTCGCCTCGTCGCAGATGCCATCTCCCCAGCATATGGTTGCAGCGGCTATCGCCGGCATCGCGACGAATTGCCTCAAGCCAGTAGGCTTCAGGATTGCGCGTTGGATGGCGGTATTGTTCAAGATGAAGACCGGTGAGGAACAGCTCATCCATGCTTCCGACATCCTGTGGCAGCGCCGGCTCGGTCGCCACCTCGGGAGCCTGAACCGGAACCGTTTCGCCGGGGGCATAGCGTAGCAGCGTCACATCTCCCGAAATCACACTGACCTCAAGGCCCTGCAATGAACCGTTGTGCTCAAATCGTCCGGACCATGTCGTCTCCGGCGTCAGATCCCCTGACCAACGGCCGATCTCCCGCGCCGCTGTCCGCGCGATGACGGTGCAGTCCTCTTTCGCTGCGGTCAACTGGACGTGCAAGGTGATCGCTTCAGGATCCCGCTCGACATGGAGGGCTCCATCGACGTTCGCCAGGTTCGGAACTCCGATCTTTCCGATGGGATACCAGAACTGACTGAAGGTCTTGGTCTCGCCCGGCGCCAGGAAGGAAAAGTCCGGTTGATTGTCCGTGTAGACACCGGACATGAGCTCGACATAAGGACCATCATTGTCCGTCAAGCTGCGGTCCCAGGCATAGCCGAACTCGTGATTGCCCCAGGTCCACTGTTTTTTGCCTGGAGCCACGTGATGATTCGCTACAGCGACGGTTCCTGCCTTGCGTGCATGATCATACCCACCAAAGAAGTCGCCTTGCGATCCAACGATCATGTAGCTCGTCGGCACCGGAATATTGGCATACCAGCCAAGGTCGTTCGCAGGATAGGAGCCGTCGGGCACAAAGCAGCGTGGCATCTCCTCCGGAGGTACACCATCGAGAGCGCGCTGCCGGTAGTTCACACCGTAGTACGTTCCCTGGCTGAGCGGATATTCCGTAACCGCCCGCTTTGCATGGTCCGCGACGAAGCGGACATCTTCAGGAAAGAACGATTGATACTTCTCATGGACCCTGGTGGCGACGTTGGCCCACCAGAGAAAGGTCTGCGTATCCTGGGTGCGGTTGTATAAGCGAACCTTTACTTCCACCACAGCGGATCCCGGCCGCAGGCAGATGCCATGCATGCCCTTCAGGTGAGACATGGGGTCATGATCGGAACACCAGACCGTAACGCTGCCATCAGATGCACGCTCCACGCTGGCTTCCACCGGCATGAAGGTGGCAGGACGATGATGTTGCGGCCAGTTGAATTCCACTCCACCTGAAATCCATGGTCCAGCAAGTCCCACCAGCGCGGGCTTGATCACATTCTGGCGGTAGAAGAAGTCGTATCCCGTCCTCTTATCGAGACCGACGTGGATTCGTCCGCCAATCTCGGGCATGACCATCAGGCGCAGATACTCGTTTTCGAGATGGACCGCTTCCCATGCTCTCGGTTTGGGCTCTGTGGCGATGTAGTCGATCACAGGTAGCGGATAAACCCTGCCGCTGCTGCCCTGGTAGACACGTTTCTCCAGGAAGAGGGGATTCTTATCAGGTGCGGCAGGCTCATACGTCAGCATGGTGACGGGCTCGTTCCAAACCTTTACCGGGCCGCTCTCAGAGCTGGGCGCTTCTGGCAGAACCAACTGCAGAGTGTGCGGCGTCAGGTTCTGGTCTGAGATGGACTCGTAAGCCATAACAATTACCTCGTGGAAAGTTACCCGATGTTGCGCATGAGCGTAAAGCTTTCGTGAACGTTAGCGTATCTCAAAGAAGTGTTGCCCAAATCTGGTTGTCTAGATTTCTAACGAATCTCTGGGTTTTCTGGACTTCAAAAGCCGCTGCGAGGACGATCTTTCCGTCAGGATTCAGGGGTAGAAGGATATTTGACATACGTTCACGGCCTGTATTACTTTTGCCGGCACCTCAGACACGAGGGTGTTTACGTGTACGAACACGTTTCACGGTCAGATCGACCGGGGACCGGAGTTCAGTAAAGGAAGGCCTCCATGTGCATCTCGAAGCAAAATATCTGGGTGCGGTTATGCCCGCTTATCGCAATCGTCGGACTTGTCTTCGGGTTATCTCTCCCCCGTGCACAAGCCCAAATGGATCAGGGAACCATCACAGGAGTCGTAAGCGACAACAGCGGCGCAACGATTCCTAATGCAAAGGTCACGCTCAATGCCACTGATACTGGCCTGACTCTCGAACGGCGGACCAACGAGAGCGGCATCTATGTCTTCTCACCAGTGAAGATCGGCCGATACTCCATCACGATTATGGCGGACGGTTTTCAGACATCGAAGCGCGAGAACCTGGTGCTGAATGTCCAGGCTCGTCTGGGCATCAACTTCGAACTGAAGCCCGGTGCAGTCACTGAGAATGTCACCGTAGACACGGCGCCGCCACTTCTCGATACGCAGACCGGAGCGGTAGGGCAGGTTGTCGATTCCAAGACGATCAATGAAACGCCGCTTAACGGTCGCAACTGGGTCTTTATCGCACAGCTCTCAGCCGGCGTCGCTCCTCCTCAGGGGCAGACACGTGGCTCCGGCAAGGGAGACTTTGTCGCCAACGGTCAGCGCGCGGAGCAGAATAACTTCATCCTCGACGGCGTGGATAACAACACCAACCTCGTCGACTTCCTGAACGGCGCGACCTTTGTCATGCGGCCGCCCCCGGACGCTCTCGCAGAGTTCAATCTGCAGACCAGCAACTACAGTGCGGAGTTCGGGCACTCGGCAGGAGCTGTGCTCAACGCGAGTATCAAGTCCGGAACCAATGCCATCCACGGAAGCCTGTGGGAGTACTTCCGCAGCGACAAGATGAACGCCCGCAACTGGAACGCGCTGACTGTTCCGGCATTCCATCAAAATCAGTTTGGAGCGACGCTGGGATTTCCCATCCTCAAGGACAAACTCTTCTACTTTGGAGATATCGAAGCCAACCGTGTCTCGTTCGGCAGTCCCGGAGTCTTTACCGTGCCGACCGCGAGAATGCGTACCGGAGATTTCACGGAACTCCTGAACCCATCGCTGACTGGTTATAGCGGGCCCATCAACCTGTATCAGCCTGGCTCCCGTGGCACAGTTCCTCTCGGTCAGCCATGCGGACGCGCACAGAATGTCTTCTGTCCCGCCGACATCAATGCAACAGCGCAGAACATTCTCAACCTCTATCCATCGCCGAACGTCAACAGCGGCAAGACCTACAACAACTACAACACCAACATTGGCAGACGCGATAACACCATCCAGTGGGATCAACGTCTCGACTGGAACATCAGCACAAAGGACCAAATCTACGGCCGTTACAGCTATGCCCACGAGATCATCAACAATGGCCTTCCTCTCGGTTCCATTCTCGACGGCAGCGGTTATGGCGGCGAGCGCGACACGAACCTCTCGCAGAACGGTATGTTCAGCGAGGCTCACATCTTCAGTCCGTCGTTGACCAACGAGTTCCGTGCCGGCTACAACTGGGGCGTCTTCCGCTTCCTGCAGCCAAATGCGAATAACTCAACCCTGGCCTCCAGCCTCGGTCTGGGCAATGTGCCTTTCGGCCCGTTCCAGGGCGGACTTCCGCAAGGGCAGTTGCAGGGAACTGTCGGCGCGAGCTACTGGGGATCGGTTGGTACTTCGAACGAGTCACAGAATGTCTACCAGATCCTCGACAACGTGACGAAGATCGCCGGCAACCACTCCATGAAGTTTGGTGTTGCCTTCCAGAATGTCCGTTTCTATTACACCTACGCGGAGGCTCCGCGTGGCCAGTACAACTTCAACGGTAGCTATACATCTATCCCCGGATCCAGCGCGACCAGCGGTACCGCGGACTTCCTCGCAAACCAGATGTCGAGCGCGTACATCTCCAACGTTCCGGCGGTGCACGATCAACAGTGGTATGACTCGGCCTACTTCCAGGACGACTGGCGCGCCACGTCGAAGCTGACACTCAATCTGGGGCTTCGCTGGGACTGGTACCAGCCCTATGCGGAATCACGCGACCAGCAGGCAAACTTCGTTCTTACCGGCCCTGTCGGACTCAACAGCTCTGGTGTTGGAACGGGCAGAGCTGTATATCAGTTGCCAACGGGAGCCCAGCGGTACGCGCTGAGCCCGGCATTTGTCTCCCTGCTGGCGGCGAATAATGTTGCCGTTCAGTACGTCGATAACGCTCGCCTGCTCGAAGCGCAGAAAGTGAACTTTGCGCCGCGTTTTGGCTTCGCGTATCAACTTAGTCCGAAGTCGGTCATCCGTGGTGGATACGGTATCTTTTACGGCGGCCTGCAGAGCCATGGCAACGGCAACCTGGGTGCAAACTACCCCTTTACGTTGAATTCGAGCTATAACCAGCCGACCTGTAACGCCACAAGCTGCAGTCCGCTTCCATATACCCTGCAGTCCGGACTTCCGCCCCTGAATGCAAGTGCTGTTCCAACGCAGCCGGGATTCCATGCCACGGATGCCAGCATCAAGACGCCGTACACGCAGAACTATAGCCTTTCGTTCCAGTACGCGCTTAGCTCCGACTTCGTGGCCTCCGTCGCTTATGTCGGAAATGTAAGTCGTCACCTCTCCACCTATTGG
>JABFXN010000343.1 GCA_013361705.1 Acidobacteriaceae bacterium | reverse complement strand
TCTTCGTCAACCTTGCTTCCTTTCCGCTGAACTACGGTTTGAATCCAAATGCAGCGTTCGGTCAGGCAAATATCAACATCAGTCCACTGACATCCGGCCTTGGCCAGGTCAACGTCACCAACTTCACATCTCTGGGTAACGGCGGATTCTTTGTGCCGCTTACGAACCACGACTCCACCTACCAGGGCACAGCCTCGATCATCTACTCGAGAGGCAACCACTCCTATAAGGTGGGCGCGGCACTGATCCGCAGGCATGCCGCGTTGACCCAGGACAATGCCGGAGAAGGCCTCTTCGGGTTTACTGTAGGACTTCCCGGCCTGGTCTCCGGCTTCTACTCGTCGGTGACGCGCAACAACTCACTCTTTATTCCTCACTATCGTCTTTGGGAGATCGCCGGATACGTAGCCGATGACTGGCACGCAACTCCGAAGCTCACCCTCAACCTTGGCGTTCGCTACGACGTTTTCACGCCGTTCACTGAGGAAAACAATCACATCTCCAACTTCGATGTGAACACGGCAACCATCGTGCAGGCGGGCCTGAACGGCGCCAGCCGCACAGCGAATGTAAACACCGATTTCCGCAACCTTGCTCCGCGAGTCGGCTTTGCCTATTCCATCACTCCAAAGACAGTTATCCGCGGTGGCTTCGGCCTCGCATTCTTCCCGGAGAACTTTACCTCTTCCTCAAACCTTAAGAACCAGCCCAACAGCGCGCTCTACGGCACCTGCACCTCTGTTACAGCGCAGAGTGGAAGCGCAGGCTGCAGCCCCAGTTACCGCTTCCTCGGGGACGGACTGCCGGTTGCTGTCGCTGCCAGCGCGACGAACCTCGCAGGCAACATCCCGGCCGCGGAAGATTACAACTTCCGCAACAGCTACCTCGAACAGTTCAACCTGGCTGTACAGCAGGACATCCTCGGAAACACGGTGACGGCCGCTTATGTTGCCAGCCTCGGACGTTTTCTCTACAACAATGTAGCCGATATCAACCGTGCTCCGCTCGGCTACGCCACCGCAGCCGCGGCTACAGTCAACCGCCGCTTCTATTCGAAGATCCCGAATATCACCACCATCAACCAGCTCCAATCGAATGGATCCTCTTCATACAACTCCCTGCAACTTTCGGCTGAGCGTCGCTTTGCCGGAGGCCTTGGTTACAGCGCAAACTACACGTATGCCAAGAACCTGGATAACGTCTCCACGCCCTCCGGCGGTGGAGGCGGCGGACTGAACCAGGTCCTGGCCACGCATGGCCGCGACGACTGGGGAAATGCCGATCTGCAGCAGGCAAATCGCTACGTCGTTTCACTGAACTATGCCCTGCCCGGAAAAGACTTCACCGGATACAAAGCTGTACTTGCGAAGGGATGGCAGGCAAATCTCATTCAGGTGTGGGGCAATGGTCTTCCCATCAATGGGATTAACAGCAGCAATATCTCCAACACAAGCCCCAATGGCGCGGCAGACCGTCCCAGCCGGAATCCCGGCGTAAGCCTGGCGCCGGTCGGAACAAAAGGCATCACGAACTTCTTCAATCCAAATGCATACGTGGTGCAGGCTGCTGGGACGATGGGCAATGCACATCGTAACGACATCATTGGGCCGAACTACCGTCACCTTGATGTCTCAGTGTTCAAGGGATTCGATGTAACCGAACACGTCAAGGCACAATTCCGTGCTGAGATGTTCAACCTCGCCAATCAGGCGAACTTTGCCAGTCCGAATGTAACGATGGGCACCAGCACAATTGGCACTATCACCGCCCTAAGCAACAACTACAATCCGCGGCTCACGCAGTTCGCACTTCGGTTCGATTTCTAGAGGGGTACCGCATAAAAGACGAGGGAGAGACTGCTTTCGGTCTTTCCCTCACCACTTCCGGTCCGCTCCAAACAGTGAGCGCGACCAAGCCCCTCGGTTTCGAGAGGCTTTTTCTTTTTTTGGCTTGCCTCCGACAGATTCCTGAGGCTAATAGTCTCAACTTCGGGGGCGCCACCCGAACGACGGTCATCATTTAAGATCCTTTCAGGACACCTTCATGGCAACCAGGTCATCAGGCACACGAAAATAAAACCGGAAGAAAATAAGACGACTACGTCTCGATCATTTCGGTGCCCAGAACGGCTCCTCCGACCGAACAAGCTGAACCGGAACCTCGGCTGTAAACGACTTGATCCACTGGGCCATCTCAAGCATTCCCTGTTCCTCTGAGATGTTGTGGCCGAGCATAATCCATCCCTTTGGAATACCCAGGGTCGTAGCGTCAAGGACGTATTCCGGACTGTCCAGGAAGCCATCGCTCTCCTGCTGTTCTCCACTGACAATCACATCGACATCGGGACTATTAATGGTGGGGGTTGCATAGCCGACACCGAGCTGCACCCGGCTCACCTTCGCCTTCGGATCGCCGACAACTCTTAACGCTCTATCTCCAAGCTTCTTTTGAAATCCGGCTGCCAGTTCGCCGAGTGTCGTCTCCGGCAAGTTGAAATGGTGCGATTGCGGAGCCGTTTCATATTTACTCTCCAGGCCGAGAGCTCGTGCAGCCCCAACGTAGATAAAGTCGGGTTTCTGCGCATGCATGTGGTCGTGCATGCGAAAGACGACGATATCGTGTTCCCGCATAAATTCTGTCTTCAGCTTGTAGGTAGAGTCCCCCTCTACAACATCAGTCTTATCCGGATCATTCCAATACGTATCTTCGTGCGGGATGATCATGTTGCATCCCTGTTCCGCGGCACGGCGGATCGTGTCGTAGGAACAAAACATCGTTGTTGCAATTCCCTTGACGACAGTGTCAGGCCCACCAAACTTGAAGGTGTCGCGATACGTGGCTGTCCTCCACGGAAAGCCGAGGTTGGTCTTGATGCGGGCAACGACATCACCTGCAGTCAATGTGCTCATAGGGTCGGCCTCCAGTAGGGATCTCCGGCGGAGATCCATGTTGATGACACCTCGGGAACAATGGTCTTCAGCCACTGCGCGCAGGACCGCATGCCAGGGTCTTCCGAAACGATGCGGCCGACAAGCATCAGCGATTTCTTTCCGCCAAGCGCCACTGTGTCGCGCACATACTCGACGGTTTCCCACTCGCGGACTTCTCCAGCAATGATGGTGTCTACCTCAGGCAGTGTTTGGACTGCGGCCTGGAGAGGTGTCGATCCGGGAAGAAAAGCGACCTTTCGAATGCGCAAGCTCCGGTTCCCTACGACGCGCATGCCTCCGCGAGACTTAAGCGTTCTCTTCACGTAGGAGGCGAGGGCATCGAGCGATGTCTCCGGAATGGTCAGATGAGCCGGATCTCCCGCGGTGATGAACTTCGACCATCCGAGCTCACTTGCGAGCCCCTGGGCAAATGGATCGGGTCTGCGCAGACGCCAATGATCGCTCAGACGCAGCACAACCAGATTGTGCTTCTTCAGGAACTCGGCCTTGGCCGTGAACACAGGATCGGCAGGTGGCGGAGCACTGGAGGTATCGTTCTGAGGCATTCCTGGAATGCGGCGAACCGGAGGAGTTGGTGAATCCGCCTTTGCAAAGAAGGTGGGTTCACAGGTAACGATCATGTTCGCCCCTGCTTTGACCGCGGCGCTGAGCACATTCAGCGATGCAAGCGCCGTGGTGACGATTCCCGTAACGGCCGTTGCAGCGTCTCCTGCCTTGAAGGTGTCGACGGTATCCGGTTTCCATTCGACACCGACATTCTTCCGTATACGATCGAGGATCTCCTGCGCGGTAATACTGCCGTTGATCGTGCGCGCCATGGATGTCAGCGGCGCCGATGCAACGCTGCTTGCTGTCAGGGCGACAAACTTACGTCTCGAAATAAGGTGCATAGAGTTTTGTCTCTTGCCCCATCGGTAAAACTCCGATTGTGGCTCTTTTGAGAGGCGAATAACATCATAGCCTTACCCATGCCGAAACCGGTCCGCGATCTGCGATCGGGCGTATTTGTTACGGAAGCTTCTCTAAAAGCTTGCAAGAAGTTGACGCCTCTGGTGTATTTAAGCCAGTTCAAAAATAACCAGCGTGTCCCCCTTTTCGGTCTTCCCCCCGTTTTAGCTCCACCGATTCACGCGCAAAATCACAACTGAATAGCGAACAAACAATACTTCCCAAATACTTTCGGAGGCAGTCCTGATGAGACCTTCTAAGTTCTGGCTGGCGGTAATGTACCTATGCCTGCTCTCGACCCTGGCCTGGTCGCAAGGAGCCACTACGCAATTACGCGGAACCGTGCTCGACCCGTCCGGGGCAAACGTAAAAGGTGCGGCCGTGCATCTCGTCAATCAAGCGAACGGCCTCGCGTTTGACACGGTAAGTGGTGATGCCGGGGAATATACCTTCCTACAGATTCCGCCCGGAGACTATCAAATCACCTTTTCGGCTGTAGGTTTCGGGCGGCAGGTCATGACAGCCAAGCTTTTGGTGGCCCAGCCTGCTACCGTTAATGCGACGCTCGCTGTCAGTTCGGATTCTGTAACGATTGAAGTCGCCAGCACGAGCCAAGTGATCAACACCATCGACGCAACCATCGGCAATTCGATTGCCGCCGAAACCATCACGGCACTCCCCAGCGAGGGCCGTCACGTGGAAGCGCTGATGAGCTTACAGCCAGGAGTGAGCTATATCTCCGACCAGTCGGAGTCGACGGAAAGCCGCAACGGCACGGTCTCTGGCGCGCGCTCAGACCAGACGAATCTCACGCTGGATGGCGTCGACAACAACGATCAGATCTTTCCAGCGGCATTTTCCGGCGCTCTGCGCACACCGATTGACTCCGTGGCCGAGTTCCGCGTCGTCACCTCGAACGCAAACGCGGACACGGGCCGTAGCTCTGGCGGACAAGCCAACGTTGTCACCAAGTCCGGCAGTAACTCGCTCCACGGCACCTTATCTGAGTACAACCGCAATAGCTTCGGCCAGGCCAACGAATGGCTGGTAAAGCAAGCTCAGTTGGGCTCGGGTGAGCCAAATCGTCCGGGCAAACTGATCCGCAATACCTATGGAGCTTCCCTTGGCGGCCCGCTGAAGAAGGACAAGCTCTTCTACTTCGGCAACTACGAGGGGCAGCGCACGAACGAAGGCGTACCAGTAATACGGACCGTTCCCAGCATGAGCCTGCGCGCCGGCCAGTTGAAGTACGAGGATGTAAACGGTGGGGTGACGACGCTTTCGAGCGGTCAGATTGCGGGCATGGATAACTGCACCTCGACCTGCCCATGGGGAGTGGGCCCGAACCCAAATGTCCTGTCGACTTTCGCGCTCTATCCTGCACCTAACTCAAATACATCGAGCGATGCCTACAACCTGGGCACACTGACGTTCTCTTCTCCGCAACCCATTATCCTCAACACCTATGTAGCCCGCATCGACTTCAATCTGAACGATCACAACCAGATCTTCGCGCGCGGAACCCTGATGAATGACCGAACCTCAAGCTTGCAATACTACCCGGGCAAGCCGGTCGGTAATTCAACGAACAACTCCAAGGGATTGGCGGTAGGCTACACTTGGACGCCGTTGCCCTCCGTCGTCAACAGTGTTCGCTTTGGTTTTACCCGGCAAAGCTATGCAACGATCGGTATCGGTCAGGGCGCCTACGCGTCGCTTCGTAATATCGATCTTCCTGAGTCGAGCTCCCGCAGCACAAAGACGAACGTACCGGTCTTCAACGTCATTGATGATTACAGCTATGCCAAGGGCCGCAACACGATTCAGTTTGGAGCAAACTGGCGGCATTTCAACTACAACAATCTGACCGATGCCAACTCGTGGGACGACTCCCTGGCGAATGCATCCTATCTGACAGGCTCCAGCATTTCGAATACCGGAGGGCCGCTTGATCCAGGAGCAAATGGATATGCGCCGGTAAGTGATGATTTCTCCACCAACTACGACTACGCGGCGACTGCGCTGATGGGTCTCATGTCCCAGACGACGAATCGTTATAACTACAAGGTCTCGGCAGATGGGCAGACTGGAACGGCGCTCGGACAGGGCGCCCCGGTAGCACGCGACTACCGCACGAACGAGTTCGAGTGGTACATCCAAGACACCTTCAAGCCTATTCCGAACCTCACCATCACTGCCGGCCTTCGCCACACCATTCTGCAGACTCCCTACGAAGCGAACGGCCAGCAGGTGCAGCCGACGATCGATTTGCACCAGTGGTTCGTCAACCGCGGCGCCGGCGCTCTCACAGGCCAGAGCATTCAACCGGACTTCGGCTTTGCCGCTTCCGGAAAAGCGCACAATGGCAAACCGTTCTATCCGATGAGCTGGAAGAACTTCGCTCCTCGCTTTTCTCTCGCGTACTCGCCTGCGACAGAGGAAGGAACGAGGATCCACAAACTGCTGGGCGGCGCAGGCAAGAGCGCGATTCGAGCCGGCTTCGGCATGTACTATGACCACTTTGGCCAGGGTATCGTGTCGAACTTCAGCCGATATGGCTCATTCAGTTTGAGCACGGCGCTCACCAATCCTGCAAGCCAGTTTGGAGTCTCCGACTCTCCCCGCTATACAGGCCTCCACAGCGTCCCTTCCGGAGTTAACCCAGTCCCTGCTTCAACCTTCAGCTATCCGCAAGGACTCGCTCCAGGTAGCTTCGCCATCACCTACGGTTTGGACGATCACCTCAAAGCTCCCTACTCGGAGGTGGTGGATTTTTCTCTACAGCGTGAGCTGAAGGGAGGGTTCACGGTCGAGGCAGCATATGTCGGCCGCTTCGGCCGGCATATGCTGCAGCAGATGGACCTGGCTCAGCCCCTGAATCTGGTGGATCCCAAATCGGGTATGGACTACTACACCGCAGCCACGCAGTTGGCGATGTACTCCGACCAGGGGCGGGTTTCTGTACCCACGATCGCCTACTGGGAAAATATGTTTCCGGATGCGAAAGGAGTCGGCACCTATGGCGACGGTGTTCCAGGCGCCAGTGCGACACAGAATATCTACAACGACTTCTTTACGGACGACGGTGGAACCAACAGCGCGTCGAATCTTTACTTCGGTCCGCTACAATCTCGGGGCAATGAAACCAACATGCTCTACTTCTTTGACCTCGGCTGCTATCCAGGATGCGGCAATTCGGCTACACCTCGCTTCTGGCCAACTCAGTACTCGTCACTGTATGCGTGGTCATCGGTCGGTTCCGCTTCATACAATGCCGCACAATTTACGCTGCGCCATCCTATGTCCCATGGCCTCGCTGTGGACTTCAGCTACACGATCTCGCGATCGATTGACATGGGCTCCGACACGGAGAGCAACGCATCTTCAGGTGAGAACAACTACGGCGTGATCTACGATGCCTTCAATCCAAGTAAGAACCGCTCTGTGTCTGACTTCGATGCGACTCACATTATGAATGCCGACTGGGTGCTCGCGTTGCCCTATGGGCGCGGTCGCAAATTCGGCAATCAGATCTCCCACCCACTGGATCTTGCATTCGGCGGATGGCAGCTCACGGGAATCACCCGCTACTCCAGTGGTCTCCACTTCACCATCTACGATGGCAAGGGCTGGACGACAAACTGGGAGTGGGAGTCAGCCATGGTGCAAACCGGTCCTGTCAAAATGCGGAAGCATATCGACAAGAACGGAAACATGCAGGCATTCGATGATCCGCTAAACGCTCTTAGCAATATGAGACTGCCCTATCCGGGCGAAGCGGGCGAAAGAAACAAGTTCCGGGGAGATGGCTTCTGGGGCATGGATGCAGGTCTCCACAAGACTTTCTCCATCAAGGAGTCGACGCGCTTTGAGCTGGCCTGGGAGACCTTCAACGTCACCAATTCAGCCCGGTTCGATCCGCATAGCATCTCCAGTGAATCTACGGATGGCTCCCAAACCGGGGTCTACGGATCAACTTATTCGGCGCAACAGGCACGCCGCATGCAGTTCTCCGGTCGATTCTCTTTCTAAGCACCACTCCAACAAAAAGGCCCGGCTTCTTCGCCGGGCCTTTTTGTTGGGGAACAGATCGCAGCGGCATCAGAGAAACGGACGGGGCCTCCCCTTGCAGCGTGCGCGTATCGTTGGAGTGCAGCATTTCCAAGTGTATAGAATACA
>JABFXN010000361.1 GCA_013361705.1 Acidobacteriaceae bacterium | reverse complement strand
ACAACTTTGTGCATACCCAAAACGCCGGCTATCTGGTGGGAATCGAATCGGAAACTGATTCACAGCCCTACGTTACGTTTGAAGCGTATTTGGGTGGCGCCGGGAAGCATAAGTGCGAAAACCCATATTGCGACTATGACGAGGCTGTTCCTGCCGACCATATCGCCGCATATCAGGAAGGCCTGGAGAAAAGCTTCATGTACGGCAACATCTACTCCGGCAGAAGCGTTTCGTTGGCCACTTTGAAATTGGCCGACTCCGGCGGCGGCTATGGATATAATTTCGCGAACCAGAGTGAGATGGCAGATCACCTGGGGATTACCTACTTCTATAACAACACGGTCGACCAGCCCGGGCTTGCTGTATTCGGAACTCTGTCTGGAACGAACAATGGCTCTGAGCCCTTGCAGCAGTTCATGAAGCCTCGCGTATTGGCTGCGAACAACATCTTCTATAAAGCGAGAACGGGATCGATCAGCATCTTCTCCTTTGCGCGCAATGCCAGCTTTATCGGAATATGGCATACGAATCTGATGAATAAGGATACGTTCACCATCAATCGACCCATCCTAGGCGAGAAGTCGACAGATTTGGCTTCGGTGCACGGATGGGATAGTTATACCGACGCACTCCAATATCCCCTCGACATTCCTATTGACGCACACCAGTACGGGATCACGGATGCCGAGTTTTTGTCGACGCCCTGTACGAATCTGCAGCCTTACAATCCCGTCACCTTTGCTCCTGTCGAAGAGGGAGGCGCTGTGAATGCCGGTACTCTAGTTGCTGATCCGATGATCGGCCTGATGCCGGTGCGATTTCAATACAACGTGGAAAAGGCAATTTTGCAGCTTCGTGAAAAGCCGGAGACGATCGGTGCGGTTGAGTCAGGAAACACGCCAGAGCTTGTCTCGATGGAGGTGAGGCCCGACTCGAAGTTGATGTTGATAACCCTCAGGAGCCCTTACTACACTCCGAGACCGATCCATCTGGTTTGCTACTACTCTGATGGTCTTACCACTGACTGCGGCCCCCAGGCCGATTTCAAGGCCAGTAACGCGCAATTGCAGTTTCATGCCAACAACGCCTTTACACCGGAACTGCCTTCAGGCGCCCATGGTGCGGGAACGGTAACGGCAACACTGGGAAAAATTGCGGCGAAGCCGGTATCTTTTGAGATCAATAAGCCCGATGTGAGACAAGAGTAGGTTTACCCCGAATATCGGTTGCGCCCCAGAACATCTATGTGATTGCGCTGATTGCAGCGCTCTCCTGCTTGAAGATGTTCACCTTGAAATGGGAGCCGGACGAGATGCCTCAAATAGTGGAAATAGCCAGGCATGGGTACGTATGCCATGGGAGATCATCCTGATATGTCGGATATCTCGTAAACCAGCAGTTGGTTCAGACGAAGCCCTGATGATGGATGCGCACAGCTGCAAACGGTGCGCAAGCGGGAAACCTGAAGGACGCGCTTCAGCGCTATAACGCGCGCTACTAAATTACGTCGCAATATCCTCAATATCAAGCGTGTCCGGGAATCCAGACACGGCAGGGCCGATTTCTCCCCAACGGTTGCAGAGTTTTGGGAGCCGATCAATATTTACGCGCAAATGGCACGAGAACGATAATTTTCGTTTCACAAAAGCTGAGGATGCAAACGTGGGACGTTTTTTCTCGTTGCAGATTCGCTCTCTTCGCGTAGAATTCTCCAAATTTCCCGGTTGAGTTGGTAGCGTCACGAAGGAGCAGACAGCGTGCGCTTTATCGTGTGTGTGCATTTGTCCGGATTTCCCGGACCGGAAGACTTTGTCCGGCTTGATGATCTCATGCATAAAAATGGGTTCTATAAAGAGATCGTTGGACAGAGCGTTCCAAACGAAACGCTGGAGACAATTCAACTACCTCCACGGGTCTATGTTGGCGACGAAGACTCTACATGCGAGGAGTTGGCAGCTAGCCTGTCTACCCAAATCGCTGGTGGAGTATGGAAGGCCATATCCGTGTTTGTTGCCCAGATGACAGAGTGGGCTGTTCTGTAGCCCCGTCGCTGGATGTCTTAGCACGGAAGTGTTATATGATCTCCATCCGGAGAACGGCATACTTCTCTTGAATATTCTGCCCAATGTTGAGATCTAACTTCGGTGTGTCCCGGGGGCGGACGATCTGGAGAGACATTATGTTTAAGCAACTAAACATTAGTAAGATCATTGGCATTCCTGACACTGGAATCTTCTCCTTCATGAAAAATCGGGAGAAGGCCAAAACCCGTATCGCCATGCTGGAAGAAATGCTTGCTCAGCAGCTTCTTTATAAGAAGGCAATTGTGGAAGCTCATGTCGAGCAAGTGAGACATCTGCAGGCCGAAGTTGCATCTTTGCGGAGCAGGGACCACGTCTCACTCTACTAGTGCTCCCAAAAGTTGATTCCAGAGTGAAGGACTGTCACCGATCGCTGGCAAGCGAGATCCCCGCCGGCCAAAGAAGATTGTGTCCGAACAGCCAACCAAGAAAGCACTTGTGAATGCGGAGGAGAAGGCCAGATTGCGGAGACCCAGAAAAGCATGGGCGACGGCGAAGAAGGCCAAATAGCTGAGCCAATCTGTGGCACCGCCAGTCATCTCCATGTGAGGCCGGCAATTTCTGAAGGCTCTTCGTGGTATATATCGGGAACTCGGGATTCATCGCGAAAATTCGATTCCAAGCCCGAGTCGAGCAAATTGACTGACAGCTGCTTAGAGGCGCCGAGAGAGGGCGAAGAAAGGTGGCAACGGCGGCAGGGAAGTCATCGCCCAAACGCGAGGTCGCCTAAGTCGATTCGGCCGGAAGTTTCGGCCTCCGGTCTGAGTCCCGGACCTCTGCCTGTAAACGGGACGCCGACACGCACGTAAAACGTTTAGTCCGGAACCGTCCTGAGCGCCCTGTGGAACCGTTGGGGAACGGTTGTTGCACCCCTCTTGAACCTACGTCCTCTGTCGATTCGACCTGCAAAAAGTACTCCACGGTTTAGCTTGGGTATCGCATTCAGAAATGCGGTCAGGCCGATTCCTGATGCACCAGTTCGCCTGCCAGCCATACATCATGGATGGCAATTTCGCTTGTCCACCGGAATCGAATGAGGTCCGCACGTGCTCCTTCCTGGAGCAGTCCTCGTCCACGGGCAAAGCGTCCGGGATTTGCGGTAGCCATGGAGAGCACTTCGGGAAGTGAAAAGCCGGTCATTCGGACAGCCTCGCCGATACAGTGGACAAGCGGGATTGCAGCGCCTGCCAGAGTCGTTGTTCCTTCCATTGAAAGTCGTCCACTGGGACTGAGCTCCACGCGGCCTCCTACGGGCGCTGTGTAGACTCCTGGGGGCATGCCGGCAAGGGCCACGGTGTCAGAGACAAGCAATGACCGCTCCAAACCTTTTGCGCGCACCATTGCTTTGAGCGTTTCGGCGGGCAAATGATGGCTATCGGCAATGAAGGACGCAGAAAGTCGATCGTCCGCAAGCTGGCTCCAGATAGGATTCGGATGCCGTGCAATTTGCTGGGGGATCCCATTTCCCAGATGCGTCGACAGGCGCGCACCGGCATCGACGGCGTTCTGAATCTGCTCCGGGGAGGCATGGGTATGGCCAATTGCTACATGGACCCCTCGTGAAACGAGTGCGGAGATGTACTCATCTGACTGGTCAAAATGCGGTGAAAGAGTGACGAGCCCAACGAGCCCTCCGCTTGCCACCTGCCAGCGCTCGAACTCAGCGAGTGATGGAGGACGAACAAACTCCCTGGAGTGTGCGCCTCTGTATCCGTCGACCGGCGAGATATGGGGACCTTCGACATGAATAAAGGGTATGCAGGCGGCGGAACGCGAATCACGTTTGCGTGCGTCCGCGATTGCGCGTAGATTGCGAAGAATCGTGGCTTCAGGCGCAGTAATGATAGTTGGCGCAAAACAGGTGACGCCCGTAGCAAGCATCGCTTGTACCAGGTCGATAACAGTATTTGGAATGACATCTTCGCGATTGACATCGAGACCTGCATAGCCATTTACTTGCAGGTCAATCAAGCCTGCGGAAATCCAGAGGTCAGTGGTCTGCTCGCACTCTTCAATGGAAGTAATTGTTCCATCTTCTATCAGCACTCGGATGCATTGACCGGTGCTGGGATCGCGGCCGAGGATAGGTGTTCCGCTCAAAACGTCTTCTCCCGCGAAGTTTATGGATTAAGCCGGGCGCTTGAATCGCGATCGAGATATACAGTGCAGCGCGGATGCGTTCGCAACGCAGTCGCCGGGCATTTACCACTGATGGGATATTCAACCATAGCCTGAACAGCCGCGCTTTTATTCGCTCCTGGAACGCAGCAGAAGAGCCTCTGTCCGCTTAGCAGCGTTGGCACCGTCAGCGAGATCGCTGTGCGCGGCACTTCGTCGAGCGTTGCAAAGCAAGCGTCGTCTACTTGCTGTTGCCGGCAGACTTCGTCCAGCTCCACCACCTTCACTGCAACTGGATCCTCTAGGTCTGCAGGAGGGTCATTAAACGCAAGGTGTCCATTTGTCCCGACTCCGAGGAGAACAAAATCGATGGGGGCTTCGGCCAGCTTACGTGCGTATTCATGGCAGGCTGCCTCTGCGTCGTCTCCAGGCTCAATCAGATGGCAGACGGCCAGAGGAACGTGGTTGAAGAAGGCTTCGCGCAACCAGTTGGCAAACCGCTGAGGAGCCTTGGAGGGCAGCCCGATGTACTCGTCCATATGGAAGGATGTGATGCGGTGCCAGTCGATACCTGGTTCGGCGATTAATGCAGACAACATTTCGCTCTGGCTGGGAGCGGCTGCCAGAACGATGCGAACATGAGACTTCTTTTGAAGCCCGTCGCGAATCGCGGCTGCAATGTCGGCCGCCGCCTGCCGGCCCATCTCTGTGCGCGTGTTGGCAATGCGAATATCCATCAAGTTCCTCAGTGTAGTTATATTCACGAAGCAAGGTTCCTGGGTTATCGAAATGGGCTATCGAAGTGGGAGGACGGTTTCCTCGGCATCGGAGTCGAGGGTCATCAGCAAATTGTTAGAGTCTTCGCGTCGTTCAGGCGCTATAAAACCGAGCGCGAGGTAGGTGAGCAGCGCGGCAAACATTGGCGCTCCCACAGTGAAGGCATTCGCGAAGCGTGGACTTAGGGAGAGCCAGTTCTGCGGTGGAAACATTTTTAAAGCACCGAATGTCACGGCACCAGCAACCCAGCATCCGATCGCTGCGGCAGATCCGCTTCGGCGGAAGGGAAGCAATAGGCCGAGGAGGATGGGGATTGCAATCGGTCCACTCAAGGCACCATACCAAAGAATGACAATACCGACTACACCGCCAAAATGAGAGGCAAACAAGGCGAGCACCATGCTGAGTAAGAGGAACGAGAAGGTCACAATGCGACCCAGCAAAAGCTGCGGAGAGTCCTGCAACTTTGCTCGTTTGCCACGGAGAACGGGAATGATATCTCGAACGATTACGGCTGACACTGCATTTGCATCGGACGACGTCATAGCCATGGTATGCGCAAATAGACCGGCAAGCACCAATCCAATCAGCCCAGAGGGAAGGAGCGTTTGGGTAAGCAGCCCATAGGATTCCGATGGATCCTGCAGATGCGGAAAGATGAGCGGCGCTGCCCACATGGGAAAGAACAAAACCGGCGGCCATACCAGGTAAAGAAACGCTGAAAGCATCGCAGACCGTCGCGCATCAGCCGGCGTCGCTGAAGCAAGGAATCGCTGCGCCAGGCTCCAGGTTCCACCATTGTAGGAGAGCATATTTACAAAGAAGTATGTTGCTGCGAAGACGACCGTATACTCGCCGTGAAACGGCTTCACATGGTCCGGTGGCAAAAGCTTCCACATGCGCCAAAGCGAGCTCACGCCGCCCAGCCTGATCATTACTGCCACCAGCATGGAGATGCCTGCGACCAGTTGAATCACGAATTGACTCAGGTCGGTAAGCGCATCAGCCCAGAGGCCTCCCATTACGGAGTACACCACTGTGACACCGCCGGTCAGCAGGACTCCCCAGAGAAAAGGTACGCCGGCGAACGCGTGCAGAAGGATTGCTGATGCACTCCACTTGGCGCCGACGTCAAAGACTTTCAGGAATGCGCCGCTCCATCCAAGCAGTTGCTGGGTCGGCAGGTTGTAGCGAATCTTCAGATATTCAAGCGGCGAGATAACGTTGAAACGCTGCCTCATGCGAGCCCACTTCGCCGGAAAGATTCCCATTCCCAGCAGCAAGGAGAGAGCAATCGACGAAGCCCACCAGAAGTAAACGGTGATGCCAGAGGTATAGGCCAGCGCAGCGTAGCCAACAAAGACCGCCGAGCTGTACCCGGACATGTGGTGTGAGATTCCGGAGAGCCACCACGGCATCGAGCCGCCGGCCGTGAAAAAATCGCTGGCATTCTTAACTTTTTTGCGGGCCCAATAACCAACAATGATCATCAGGGCGAAATAGGCTCCAAGAACCAGCCAAGCTAGGAAGGCCATAGGTTCGCTCTCACTTGCCGCATAGTGGCATGTTCCCATGCAACCGGTTGCACGACAAGCGAGGTAACCGAATGGGAGCATCGATAGGGGAAAGTTGGTTACATGGAACCGCTTCCGCCATCGGGCGCCATCTATATTCTCGATACCGTGCTGACTCTGAACTCTGGTGTTCTTTGCAGAGATGTGGAGTTCGCGATGGAGGGACATGTTCTGGAGCCTTTATGGGAACTTGTCTGAAGCGAGCTGCTGTCTGAATCGCTATGAGGGCGTCCGCTGTAGGGGAAGGTCACGCACTCCTCCCACTGCCGATGGAAACAAGATTTACATCGGCCACTTAGTCGACGTCGTCCTGTCAGTTGTCTGCCGTCCGGTCGTCGTCCTCTAGCTCGCTGCTTTCAGCTTCTCCTGAAAATCTGTTCCTCCGGGGTAACTTCGCCACTTGGTCGGGGAGAAGCCCTTTATCCAGCATTGTCATTTTCTCCCTTGAGAGCCAGGCGCTCGTGGAACTGGCTGGCGATCTGGCGATCAAGCTAGCGAACAGACCATCCAGAACGTCTTCGAGGGCGGCCATCCCAGAAAGAAGGCCCTCATCTGAGTGAGATTCGCCATCCGAACCCTCTTCCGAATTGCCCGACCAGATCCCTCCGCAAGCCGTTTAATAAGAGCTTCGCCATATTCCGCTCGATGCTGGCCTTGCTGTTCGAACTCTCCGATCCGCCGCCCGATCTCCCAGTATGTGGCGGTCATCAGCGCATTCACGCTACGAGCCGACGCCACTTTCGATGCCTGAAGCAGGGAAGTGATTTCATCGTGGATCTTGCCGTATTGTGTTTTGTCCATCGAACTTCTTGTGTCCTCTCGATCGTGAGGAAATCCCAGTAAGACTGTTCCGGCTCAGGTCTGGTGACATCAATTGAAGAGGGCTGATCCCCGCCGGTCAGCCCTCGCCCACTGTTGATAGACGCAAAAATCTTTGTGGCATTTTTGTGGCAAATATGGCCATTTGGGCCGGTTTTGCCGGTTATGCCGTCTCGTAAACCCTTTGCCGTCAATACCTTGCTCTAGGATTCTTACCTTCACACGGTGGAAGTCGTAGGTTCGAATCCTGCTGTGCCCACCATAAAACCAATCACTTACAGGCAGTAGCGAAATGGACTTGAGATGCCAAATTGCACCGGCTGGCATCAAGTGCGCCGGTTGTACCGGTTGCATCCTTCCTACGCCGCCGGCTGCTCGGTTGACCCTGCGGTGAGCATTTCGAAGACCGCGCCGACCATCTCTTGCACACTCTCCGGCAGCTCCTGCATGTACTCGTTTGCCGTCGTATCGGCTCTTGAGTGCCGCAGGCGCGACTGGACGTCCTTCATCGATCCCAGCTTTCGTGCCCGTAGCGATCGTTCGGCGGAGCACCTGGAAGTTCAGCTTGGGAAGCCCCAGCCATCCCGCCAGGGGTTTCAAAACCCGGTTTCGGTAGAACCCCCACCGATTGCCTCGCCAGATCCTAAGTCCGGTGCGTCTGCCAATTTCGCCACTTTCGCGCTGTACTGCAAACTGCGATGACGACGTGCATCGCCACCTCTATGGTAGTGTGGCCGCGCACGAAGCGACGGCGGGTTGTCTTGAGAGCATCTTACGGTGGGAACGATGGCACGCTCCTCCGCGTCACCCATGAAGATCGCGCTGGTCACGACGTTTCCGCCGAGCTCCGGAGACCTGAACGAGTATGGCTTCCACCTGGCGAGCGCGCTACGGTCGAATCCCTCGGTTGAGGCGGTGATCTATGCAGACCAAACTGCGGCTGGTCCCGAGCTGGAGAGCTTTGACGTGCGCCGGTGCTGGAGGTTCAACTCCCTTCTCACGGCGTTCTACATTCTGCGGCGTGTATGGAAAGACAAGCCTGACTGCGTCTGGTTCAACATGGGCTTCTCGACCTTTGCCAATACTCCGGTGGCGGCGTTTCTGTCTATATTGACGCCGTTTCTAGTGAAGTGCAGTGGCTACTATACGCACATCACGCTGCACACCGTCTTCGAGCGCATCAATCTGGAGGATGCACAGGTTCGTTTTGCCGGCGCGTATCGTATGGCCGGGCGCGCGGCGACTCAAGCACTGCTCTGGTCCGGAGACATCACGGTGCTGCTGCCGACGTTTCGTCAGTTGTTACTGGATGCATATCGTGTTCCAGCGGATCAGGTTCAGTACCGTCCTCATGGGACCTTTGTGGATAGTCGCATAGAGGCCGTCGTGCTGCCGGATCGCAAACAGCCTGTAGTCTTGGCCTTCGGCTACTGGGGAACCTACCAGAGGGTAGAGATCCTGATCGCAGCGATGAAAGAGGTCCTGCGAGAGATTCCCGACGCCGTTTTACACGTGGCCGGTAAAGATCATCCCAGTACGCCCGGCTACCTGGAAGGATTGCGCAATCAACATCGGGAGAACCGGGCTATCCAGTTCCTGGGGTATGTTCCGGAGGAAGAGGTTCCCGCCGTCTTTGGACGCGCGCGACTGGTGGTGTTGCCGTACACCTCGGCGGCCGGCACCAGCGGCGTGGTGCATCAGGCCTGCCAGCACGCTCTGCCAATCGTGGCCTCGGACATTGAAGAGTTCACAGAGATGGCGCGAGAAGAGGGTGTGGCGATGGCAATCTATCCTCGCGATGATAGCCAGGCTCTAGCCGCGCAAATGCTTCGTTTGTTGCAGTCCGATGAAACCTGTCTGCGGATGTCGCTGCAGAACCTGCGTGCGGCATCGGGTACTCCTATGCCAGGGGTCGTCGACTCCTACCTGGAACTCTTCCGGTTCCGCATCGGAAGGCAGAGGTAGAGCATTTTCACTATAGGTGTACTGCGGGGCTTCCACATCCATGGGCGTTTTCCGCAATGAAAACGCCGCTGCACGCCTTTTCCGGGATACCCAGGAATAGTGAAAATGCTCTAGACCGGGCAGATTAGATCAACTCACGCCAATCGGTTTTGAATCTGCCACGCATGTTCCACATGGAAAGTGCCTGCAAGGCAAATGAGGTCACCCACGGATTCATGTAGGGAGCGATCTCCCCGTTGCGCCTTCCAAACCAGAAGCCGCCAGACAGGCGACCGTCTTCCTCCTCAGATTGGAAACTCACCAGCGCTGCGGCTTCCTGCTCTGCGGCAGCGGAGTCGAGCGGCAGCACGCTGTAGTCGTCGGCGAAGATGCGGATGCGGAGCAGCTGCGCAATGACATCGGCGCGAAGGAACTGCGGTGCGATGCTCTGCATGTACTGAGCCACTTTGGGAATGCCGTGGCGCATCGCATCCGCGCACTCCTCCTCATGCACGACCGGCAGCAAGCCTTCGAGGAAGTAGAGATAAGAGTGAAGCCGGTCCATGACCTTTTGCTCGTCGGTCACGCCAGGTAAAAATGCCTCGTGCGTCGCTAAGGCTGAGGCCAGCATGCTGCGATAAAGCTTAAGGTGATGCTCATTCTTCCCGATCTCCCATAGCTCATACCAGCCCAGGGCTGACTTCAACTGATAGCAGCCCGGACTTTGCGACCACTGCGCTGACACGTAAGGAGCGAGTGTCTTTTCAGGCAATGAGAGAATCGGTCCAAAGTGTTCGCCGTCGAAAAAGTCCCGAGCCATGCTGGCGCCGCACCGCAGGGCTGTTGCAAGAAACTCAGACGTGCGGGTGACCCGCCATACCGACAGCAGTCCGCGGATGATAATGCCGTCGTCGAAGAAATAGGAGTCGTACTTCGCCCCGCGGCCGCACTCGAACGGCATGGTTTCCGTATCGGAGTCCCAGGTCTTCACGAGATAATTTGCGGTTGTCATCGCCGCCTCGAGATAACGGTTTTCGCCGATTTGCTTATAGAGCGAGATAAGAGCCGAGGCGCCGTATCCGGTAATCTCCGTCGAGATAGGAGCGTTCTGTCCAAGGTCGCTGCGGTAGAAGCGAGCCACACCGCCCTCGGCGTCTCGAATGCCTGAGGTTAGAAACCACTCGCCCGCGTCGTTTGATACATCTCTCCCTGCTACCGCTGTTGCAACCATCGTCGTCACGGGCGATCTCCCTTCAAGCGCATTCTTCAAGTACGTGGGCGATCTGATTCGAAAGCACGTAAGCGATATGGTCCGCAGCTCTACCGTCACCGTAGATATTGCGAACCTGCGCCATGCTTTCGTACAGATCCTCGTTGTCCATCAACTCGGTGAAGGCCTGGAGAATGGACTCCGAGGAGACACCCACGAGCTTGGCGGAACCTGCAGCCACGGCCTCTGGGCGGTCGGTCACATTTCTCAAAACAAGTGCAGGCTTCCCGAGGCTTGGAAGCTCCTCCTGCAATCCGCCGGAGTCGATCATGGCGAAGTAGCAGGCCTGCGCTGCGGCGATCATCTCCCTGTAGGACAAAGGCGCGGTGAGTGTGATGTTGTCCTCGTTGCCGAGGAACTCGAGCACAGTGCTGGAGACCGCCGGGTTCGGATGCACGGGTAGCACAAAGTGTGCGGTGTGCGCATAGCGTCTGGCCAGCGTGCGAAGAGTCTTGCACACCCGGCCCAGGGGCTCACCGTGGCTCTCACGGCGGTGCAGTGTGATCAGGATCAGCTTCCGCTGGCCCACAGGCAGAGCTTTGAGAAGTGAGTTAGCGTGGTTGAAGGGAAGTGAGGCTGCATAGCGCATGGCGTCGATGCCGGTATTGCCGCTGAGGTGGATCTGGCGCGCGCTACGGCCTTCTTTCAACAGAGCCCGGCGGTTCTCTGCAGTCGCCACGAAGTGCAGGTCTGCCATCGCATCGATCATTCTGCGGTGAGCTTCTTCGGGAAAGGGCTCATGATTCGATCCCGATCGAATTCCTGCCTCAATGTGGGCCAAAGGCACCTTAGCGTAACAGGCGGCAAGCGCTCCAGCCATAGCAGAGGTGGTATCGCCTTGCACCAGCACGTGTGAGGGCTGTTCTTTTTTTAGGATCGCGTCCAGTTGCGGCAGCAGTCTCGCCAAGAGCCCATTGGGCTGGCCATCCTGCGGCGTGGGCGTGAGGCGATATTCAGGATCAATCTCAAACAGTTTCAGGATGGGAGGCACAAGATGCTCATGCTGCCCGGTGACGCAGACCACGGAGCGATCGCCTTGCCTGGCCAGGGCCCGGATCACAGGAGCCATCTTGATCGCCTCCGGCCGCGTGCCGACGATGGATAGATACGTCTTAGGCATCGCAGCCTCCGCGTTCATTGACCATCGGCGCGGTGCAGCTTCCAGCGGCAATCTGGAGTTGTTTCGGGTAGGTCCCGTTCCAGCTATTCCTGCGGACTTTCAGCAGCTCCAGGAACATGTTGATCCCGTCCAGGTAGGGACGGATCTTCGATCCCTCGGGATAGTAGATGTAGTCCACTGGGATCTCCACCACATTGAAGCCGTATCGCTGAGCGAGGAAGACCACCTCTGCGTCAAAGCCCCATCCGCCAATCTTCTGCAGCGGGAAGATCGCCTTTGCGGCGCGAGCACTGTACGCCTTGAATCCGTTCTGCGTGTCTTTGAAGTTCAAGCCGAGCACGGTGCGCACCAGCAGACTGTAAAAGCGTCCGTTGAGCAGGCGATACCAAGGCTGCGGCCGTAGCTGGTGAGCGGGGTCGACCCAGCGAGACCCCATAGCCACGTCCGCGCCGGCTCTCAAGGCATCGAAGAGTTTCGGCGCATCTTCGATGGGGGTGGAGTCATCGGCGTCCGCAAAGAGAATCAGCTCTCCACGGGACTCCTCAATACCCACTCGGATCGCGTTTCCTTTGCCCTGATTCCTTTGAAGCGTGATGAGGCGCACCACGGGGAAGCGTTCGGCGAGTTGCTGCACTACGGCCGAGGTGCCATCGACCGAGCCGTCATCCACAACCAGCACCTCAGCACTCCACGACTTTGCCTCGATGAACGCGGCGATGTGTTCAATCGTGACGGTGATGCGACGTGCTTCGTTATACGCGGGAATGACGATGCTGTACTCGTACGTAGTCATAGGGCCTCAGAGACAAGCGCAGTAGAGGGTGAAACGTCAGCAATCTCTCCTTCGCGTTGACGGAAGAAGAGAAACAGGGAGATTGTGATCAGGCTCGCCCCAAAGGGGAAGATGCCCCACATGACTCCTTGCCACCGCGGCGGACGCAGCGGTGACGCGATTGGAGTCGCGGGTGGGATTCCGATCGTCCCCCAGACGACGGTGTTGCCGTCCAGCTTCTGCAGGGGACGCCAGCCCGCAAACGCGAGTAGCGGGTCATAGGAGGGATCATGCACGAAGATGTAACGCAGGCCGTAACGATGCGCATGCTGCAGCATCTCCCGCAGAGCAGCGATACCATCGGCGCCATAAAAGCGTGCAGTGGTGAGCTGCGCTACAGCGTGGCTCGTTAGCTCGGGTAGCGTTCGCCCGGAGTTGTATTCGCCGTCCACGCTGGAGGCGTTCGTGTAGGGCATGATGGCGGAGAGGCTGTTGGGATAGCCCAGCGTCAGGTAACGGTAACGGGCATGATCCTTCTCATTGAGGAATCGGATGATCGGCTGCACATCCGGCGGCGGAGGCAGCAGCGGGAAGTAGCGGTTCCAGGAAGCAGCGAAAGCGCCCCAGCCAATGATTGCTACCGCGATCACGAGGGCGCCGCGTGCTTGAAAGCGGTCGACGAGCTTCGAAATCGCCATCCCCATAAAGGGCATGGCAAGCAGCAGCGCATAGAAGCTGAAGCGCTCCAGCGTGAGCACATTGAAGGCGCGGCCTAGAAGCAGCTTGGCTACCGGCGTGGTTCCACCAAGACCGAGCAGAAAGGCCAGATAGAAACCGAACAAGAGAGGCCGCAGACGGCGCTCTGCTCCCTTGAAGAAGATGAACGGTATGGCCAGCGCGACCGGGCCATAGGGGAGCAAGAAGTAGTGAATACCCCAGACCGGATTAAGGATGTAATTAGCGCGACTGCTGTGGGGAATCGCGATCTGATCGATCGGGTGCTTGATGAGCGCCAGGAGATACGGCGTGAGAATCAGCAGGACGCCTACGATTGTCAGTGTAAAAAAGCAGCCAACGCGTCCCAAAGCGGCGAGCCTCGATCCCGACTTGTCTTTGACGTCGATCATCGCCAGCCAAACCAGGGGCAATACAAAAAGCGGCAAGCCAAAGATGAGCGTCGCATGATGCGCGGCTGCTGCGGTACAGGCGATGGAGACACCGAAGGGCAACTCTCTCACGGCGCCGTCCACCACGTAGCGGTAGAAGTATGGCAGAGCCAATAGATACAGCGTGGCAGAGGAGGTCGTGCCGATCTGCCCATCCAGATTGACCAGAAGTGCGAGTGAACCGAGAAAGATCGAACAGAAGGCTCCGTAGCTGGCCGAGCGCTTATCGGTCCACAGCAGAGCGAACTGGTATACGGCGATGGGCAGCAGCAAGATGACGGTGCCTTGCACCATCATGAATCCGTAGGTGAGTCCCACGATGTGGGAGAGCATCGCAATCCACTGATGCGTCAAAGGCGGATAGGTCGCTTCAGAGAAACCTGCGAAGGCCTTCGGGTTCCAGGGGTCGAACCAGTGCTCGGCATAGTTCGCCGCCATCGACATGTGGAAGTTGGCATCGTAGCTCCCGGCCGGCAAGCGCATGGCCAGCATCGGGCCATGAAAGGCAACGACGCACAGCAATAAAAACCAGAGAGGGATCGGACGGTTCAGGATGCCGAGATTGAGCGAAATCGCCGAGTCTCGAGGGCGTGCGAGATGGAACCGAAGGAGAAGCGGCGGGTTGGGCCGAGAAAGACCTGGGACGTTCGCCATGGACCGTAAGAGACCTGCAGCTCTACAAACCCACAAACCGTGTCAAATAATGCAGCTTTCGTGAGGAAGGCGAGCTGACGAGCAAGACACGCCTTTCTTTGTGAAGTTGGATGGCTGACATCCGCGGCTAAGTTGCCCGTACCTTCACACCAAGCTCTTTAGTGAGTTTCGCTTGGGTAATCTTGTAGGCCTTCCGGCGTTGCCGCATCGTCATCTCCTGGGCGAGAAGATCGAGCATCTCTGGAATGAGTGTGGTTCGTCGTTCCATCTGGAGCTCGTTCTGCATCCTCAGCTAGCCAAGCACATCGAAAATTTCGGGAGGTAAGGATGTCAATGCCACTTCGTCGCGTACAGACTAGCGATCTCCTCGTCACCTACCTTGAAGACGGCGTCAACGATGGTTGGCCGCTCGTCCTTGCGCATGGTTTTCCTTATGACGTACATGCGTTTGATGATGTGGTTCCTCTTCTGGTCGAGCAAGGAGCGCGGGTGATTCGTCCCTTTGTCCGAGGCTATGGTCCCACATTGTTTCTTTCGTCATCGACGATGCGTTCGGGGCAGCAGGCTGCTCTAGGAAGAGATCTGATCGAAATACTCGGCGCATTGGGAATCGAGGGAGCGATTCTCGCCGGGTTCGACTGGGGTGGCCTTGCCTCGTGTGTCGCTGCGGCACTTTGGCCCGACAAGATTGGCGGCCTCGTTTCCTATGCCGGTTACGACATCGTGGACATTGAGGCGCAAGGAAAAGGTTTTCCTCTCTCCCTGGAGAAAACGATGTGGTACCAGCATCTTTTTCAAACAGACCGAGGTCGCGTCGCCCTCACCAGGTCGCGCAAGGAGTTGGCGCGCATGCTATGGAGTGAATGGTCACCGAATTGGAACTTCACCGAAGGTACCTTATCCAAGACCGCAGCATCCTTTGACAATCCCGATTTTGTCGATGTCGTGCTTCATTGCTATCGCTTCCACTTTGGAATGGCGGATGGCGATTCGAAATTCCAGTCGTTGGAGGCAGTGTTAGCGAGTAGACCGCCGATCACTGTCCCATCCGTCACTCTGGATGGGACAGACGATCCGCTGAAGCCCGCCGGCACGGCACATCACGCAAAGATCTTCATCAATAGACATGAGCATCGTGTTATCAAGGCGGGCCACAACATTCCCATGGAAGCCCCTTCCGCTTTCGCCGATGCGATTTTCACCGTTAGACAGTGGTTAGTTGACGGTAATAGCCGCCCTGCTCGATGACAGATCGAGCCGACTTAGCAGATCGCCAAACGATGATGCGTCGAATAAGGATGTTGGTGATTCGAGATCTATCGTCTGGCTTGCCTCTCAGTGAAGATAAGGCGAAAATAGAGCAGAGGTCTTATGGAGGGATAGGTGAAGCGATCAGGAACAGCCGATCTTCCATTACACGGCGGAAGGGTACCGCAAAGGCTTGCAACCAGAATGACAGAGCTCGGGACAGCCATCAGCGAGCATATTGTGATCGAGTATGGTGTGAGCGAATTGCTCACACGTCTTAGCGATCCATTCTGGTTTCAGGCCTTCGGGGCCGTCATGGGAATGGATTGGCACTCCTCCGGTATAACTACATCCGTAATGGGAGCTTTGAAACGGGGTCTTAATTCACGGTTCGCGGATCTCGGCATTATGGTCTGCGGAGGACGTGGACGGCATTCCGTTCGCACGCCCGACGAACTTCGCTGTTTTGGAATGAAGACCGGAATCGACGGGGAAGCGCTGGCGAGGACAAGCCGGCTGACTGCTCGTATAGACAACAACGCCGTGGCTGATGGTTTTCAGCTCTATCTGCATTCCTTCGTCGTTACCAAATCAGGCGACTGGGCTGTCATACAGCAGGGAATGTCTCAGGAGAACCATACTGCTCGGCGCTATCATTGGCACTCTGCCATGGTGCGAGATTTTGTGTCGAATCCACACACGGCAATCTTAGGGAAACCGCAGGGAGAGATTTTGAACTTGGTTGATGCCCGGGCGAGTATCGCGCGGGATGTGCTTCTCTCCATAACCAGAGATCCGATCGAGAGATCACTCGGCGACGCACGCAAACTCACCATGCCTGCGCATCACGATGTACGCGCCAAGGATGTAGACCTGAAGCGTCTAGGCGCCGTGTTGGCGGTTGCGCATGAGCAAGATCTAAGAGACTTCGCATCTTTTCTGCTGGTGGAGGGTCTTGGACCGAGAACCTTGCAATCCCTTGCCTTGATCGCTGAAGTCGTTCATGGAGCGCCCAGCCGCTTCTCGGATCCTGCGCGATTTTCGTTTGCTCATGGTGGCAAGGATGGACATCCGTTTCCTGTTCCGCTCAAAACCTATGACGAATCCCTGGCCGTGCTTCGACGCTCGCTCGATGCGGCCCGATTGAACTACACCGAAAAGATCGAAGGTTTCAAGCGGCTCGATGACCTGACGCGCACGATCGAGGTGAAGCGTCAGCCTTTAGCAGACTTCGATGCGGCGATTCAACATGAACGTCGAATCTCCTCGTCGATCGGCGGCAGGACCGTTTTTGACGACCGGGTAAAGAAACAAAAAGTCGCCTCAATTCAACGATCCCTCTTCTAGACGATATGTGAGACAGATCGTAGGGAAACATGGGCTGTTGTATTACATCTCCCTGGCCTATACAGGCATATGGGTTTCTTGCCATTGGAAAGGTATTTAACAATCCAAACGCTACGGTGTTAGCCTCGGATAGGCAGATGCCAATGTCTCCGGAACCGGGTTGTTCTTGATCTTCAGCAGACGCTTGAGGTCGATGGCGTTCACCGCTGCTTGTCCCTTGTAGTGGTTGTTGGTCGCTGCCAGAATCTTCTTTCTCTCTCGTCGGCTTGGCTCTCGCTCTACCTTTCTGGCCATACCCTCCAGCGACTTTGCGATCGGTTCCAATTCTTCCGGCGTATAGAGGTAGTCGTATCGCTCGTCGCGATTTTCCGAGTTGAACCATTTCTTGTAATTGCGCCCGTGTAGCCTCAGATAAGCGATGGGCGCGGTGACGTGGTCAGTGTCGTGGAGAGAGGCGCCCAATCTTGGCTCATCGATGTTGACCCACGCTGTCTCATGCTCCCGCAACGCGCTCAGAACCCACGGATCGTCCCAGCTTTCATGCCGGAATTCGATGGCCTTCGGATACTCCTTCAGCGCATTGAGCACATCGGCAACATGATCCCAGTTGCCTTCCAGGCGCACCAACTCCTCTTGCTTGTTCCTGGTCGTGAATTTGAACGAGACGGGAAACTGGAACAGAACCACAAGGAGCCGGTTTCGTTCCGCCAGTACATCGAGGAAGCGGCGCGTCTCGTCGAGATCTGTTTGCGTGTATTTCAGGGTTTCTACGGATGTCGGCGCTTTGCGCTCACTCGGCTTATTTCCAGCCGCGTGCGTAAAGACCTGATTGGCTTTGATTGCGAACTCGAACTCAGGATTCTCGACGGCGTCGGACCATTTCTTCGCGATCCCGGGTTCGAAATTCCGGTAAAACGTCGCGTTGATCTCGCAGGTGTTGAAGTAGCGAGAAAGGTAGGTGAGTTCTGGTGTCGTGGAAGCCCCCACCTCGCGCTTCAAGAATTTCGGATACACCACTCCTTTCCAGTCCGGATAGGAGTAGCCGGAGGTTCCGATGAACATCCGTGCATCACGATGTAGCTGATCTTCCATATCTGTGGGACGCGTCCATGACCGGGGGAAGAACCGAACCTCGCCCGACATGGGATGGATGACAAGTTGCCAAGGTTGGCTAAAACGGCCTCGTTGCAAAGTCCGTAACAACGCATACAGCATGTTCCTCAGTGCATCCCCTTTCTCGTGCAAGCGAAAGAGCTCGATCTTGCCCCCGGCACTTGCTCTGCTGGTCGTAGAAATGCGGAATAGGCGCGGATTGGATCCGTCTTGGCACTGATTGAAACTTCGGGAGACGATGCTGGGTTACCGAGGATTAGAGCAACGAGGTACTTGCGGTCCTCGCTCAATCGGCTGGAGGCTGATACCTTAGTTGCAACTCCCCGAAACTAGACTGAGGTATTGCGGATGGATATGGATATCCCTCGCAATTTCGAGTTGCGGATCATCCATGACTCTGAAAAATCAGAACCCAATACCGTTCACTGCACGGTATTGCCACTGGATCAACCTTTTAACCCGTCCTCCAGCGAAACAACGCTTCATTTCGAAACCGTCCTTCACACTCTGGAACACGTTCTGGGACTTCCGGATTCCAGTCTCATCGGGATCATGGACGACTATGTCAAATCTGGATGGTCTCGGTCCAGACTAACGACAACTCCCGCGAAGCTGCACGACGCGGGGCTACTTGTTGGGAATTGACGGTGGAAGCTTCTATGTCGACGAGCATCATCTATCCTCAAACCTATTTAGACAGCATTCCCATTCCTCCAGGCTTAGCCAAATGGAAGGAGATGTTGTGGGAGGCCAATGTGAATCGCGCACTGGCGCTTCGGGAATATGCGGTTCGTTCGGCGGAGTATCGCTCGCAGCCCTGGACCGAATATGTCTTCACGGCAGAGTCGATCCTTTTCGAACGCGGTATTGAATTCTGATGGATCCAGCCGGTCACTTCTGTTGTATCAACGACATAACCGGTTTGCCAGTCTTTCCTGATGGGAATAAATGTGCATCATGCAACGCGCGCTGGAGTATTATTAGCGCCGACAACCACACCTTTGAGAGACGAGATGTCAACTCAAACGTAGGCGATCCCTGGTAGGTTCAGGGTAGAAAGCTCTATGACCCCACGAAGAGTCTTCGTTGTAGACGATGAGCCTGTGATCGCAGGAACACTCGTGGAAATTCTTCGTAGGAACGGCTATGATGCGACTCCATTCATTTCTGCTGAAGATGCCATAACTTCTGCAAAAAGCCTTCCACCAGACCTGCTGCTCAGCGATGTCGTCATGCCTGGCATGAGCGGCCTCAAATTGGCTCTTCATTTTAAACAGGTGTATCCAGACTGCCGGATTCTCCTGCTCTCGGGACAGGCCGCCACCATGGATCTGCTCCAGGCAGCGCGCTTGCGGGGATATGACTTTGAATTGCTCGCGAAACCGATTCATCCCAGAGATTTACTCAAACGGATCATGGATTGTGTTTCCACGGAACCTCGCGCGGCCTGAAATCTCTGACAGAACTTCCCCGGGCGGCGCACTCCTGTCCGCGCGGAACATACCATCGCATGAATCTCCGTGCAGGCACGAGAATACCAGGGCGATCACTCGGCAGATCTATCGTTTTCAAATCGATGAGAAGCGAGGCGCCGATCGATCTGAACCTCCAACGATCTGCACGATACATTCTTCCATCTGAGGCAAAACGCTCTGAGATGGGGCTCAGGGCCGGTTTGCGCCGGCCCTAATAGTTCGTTCTCACGAATTCTTGATGCCAATGAGTTCCGATTTTTCGGGAGCCGTCGTTGCGGCTTTGACCCCGTTGAAGTACTGGTCAACCAGTCGCGGGGTCGGACGAAGACGGGCGATCGAAAACGAGCTTTTTTCTAGGCGGAGCCAAGGGCAACTCCCAGTCGGGATTCCTCCTCTCTACAGGCAAACAGTCTGGCGTTACGGTCACCGCATTGCAGCCGGGACCGACGAATAGCGACTTCTTTCATCGGGCAGGTATGGATGATACCGAGGTCGGTACCGAGGGTAAGAATCAAAGTCAGTCGGATGAGGTCGCTCGCGAGGGACTCGACGCGCTGTTCGAGGGGACGAACCATGTCTATTCGCACTCCCTCACAACAAAGCTGGAAGGCGCGACGCGGACTTCGTTCCTGGGGCCGTGAAGGGGACGATGCACAAGAAACAGGCAAAGCCGCAAGGCGAAAACTAACAACTCTCGAGCAAAGGAGCTATACATGGCGAACCTCAATGAGAAGCCGAATGCTGAACCGTTGCCGCGCCAGAGTGGCGCTTCAATCATCCTGAATGGGCGATATCTACCACCACCTGAAGATGAGGACGGCAAGCTGTGGGTCCGCACCAGCGCGCTGGTGCAGAGTCCGCCGCAGGCGCTGTATGCCCTTTGGCGCAACGTGGAACTTGCTCCTCTTTGGCAGGAAGAGATCGAAGAGGTCGTCATAACAGGAGAAAAGACCTCCCGCTGGACCATGCGTTCGGATGACAAGGTTATTACATGGGACTCGGAGATTCTTGCCGATCAACCGGCCAAGCGAATTGCCTGGCGTTCGATCGGTGGCGATTCTGATAACGCAGGAGAGGTGATCTTTGAGCAGGCTCCCGGCGGCCGAGGTACCTATGTGATTGTGTTGCAGGAGTTTCGCATGGGAAAGCTGACCAGCGCGTGGGAGACTCTCACCGGACGCAATCCGAAACAGGCAGTGATTGAAAATCTGAGGCACTTCAAAGCGCTTGCAGAGACTGGAGAGATCCCTCGGTCGCAGGAGGCTCCTCATGGGAAACGTGGATTGATTGCCCGGTTCAAGCGGTCTCTGTACGGGGAGAGTATCGCAACTCCTCCCGGCACGAAGGTGGCCTAAATCAGATTCGACATGAGGTGGAATGATGAAAGCTGTTTGCTGGATGGGAAAGAATAACGTCGAAACACAAACTGTAGAGGATCCATCGATTATTAATCCGCGTGATGCCATCATCCGTATTACGCGCACGGCAATCTGCGGATCAGATCTGCATCTCTATGACGGCTTTATCCCCACAATGGAGTCCGGCGATGTTCTGGGGCACGAATTCATGGGGATCGTCGAAGAGACCGGGAGCGAAGTGACCAACCTGCGGCGAGGCGACCGTGTGGTCGTGCCGTTCACTATCGCCTGCGGAAATTGCTTTTTCTGCAAGAAGAAGCTCTGGGCGGCCTGTGATAACTCCAACCCTAACGCCCATTTGATGGAAGCTGCTTACGGATATTCCGGGTCGGGCCTCTTCGGATATTCGCACATGATGGGAGGCTATGCCGGAGGACAGGCGCAATATGCGCGCGTTCCGTTTGCGGATGTAGGTCCTCTGAAGATCGAAAGTGATCTGAGCGACGAGAAGGTTCTCTTTCTCTCCGATATTTTTCCCACGGGCTATATGGCCGCAGAAAACGCGCAGATTGAGCCTGGAGACACGGTCGCAGTATGGGGCTGTGGTCCAGTGGGGCAGTTTACGATTGCGAGCGCGTTTATGCTCGGCGCTGGACGGGTCATTGCAATTGACCGTTTTGAGGAGCGGCTGGCCCTGGCTCGCGGTCTCGGTGCGGGTACAGTGAACTATGCAGAGGAAGATGGCAGCGTGTTAACGGCGATCAAAGATCTGACCGGTGGAATCGGACCGGATTCCTGCATCGACGCGGTGGGACTCGAAGCGCATTCGGTGGAATTGCAAGGTGTCTATGACACTATCAAGACCGCTCTTCTCATGGAGACCGATCGGCCGGCTGTACTGCGGCAGGCGATTCAGGCAGTGCGGAAGGGTGGAACTGTCTCGATTCCGGGAGTCTACGGCGGGCTTATCGACAAGATGCCCTTCGGCGCAGCCTTTGGGAAAGGTATCACCATGAAGATGGGCCAGACCAATATGCACACTTATATGAAGCCGCTTCTGGAGCGAATTGAAAAAGGGCAGATCGACCCGAGCTACATCATCAGCCATCGCATCTCTCTTGAGGAGGCTCCCGCGATGTATAAGATTTGGCGAGACAAAAAGGAGAATGTCACCAAGATCGTTATCGATCCATGGCTGCAACGTGCAGCATGACGAGAGCCTGCGAGGATCGGTGACGAAAAGAGAGTAATCAAGAGTAACGATGTTGCATGGGACGGCGCTACTCGATAGCGTCGTCGTCTTTAATGAGAAGAAGTATTGCGGGAGTTATCTTCAGCGGGATTCTGGTAGTTAGGAAAGTGCGGCAGCCGCCAGGACCATCTCAGGACGATGGCGATTTCTTCGGTTTTGACCTGGAGGCGGAGCGTTTCAATTCCCGGAGAAAGCAGGTCGCCGCCGCTCCTGCATCCATGTTTTCTAAGACAACGGGTATGACCCCGCGACTGCATAACACGCTCTCCTGGGCGAGATCGTGCTGGTTCATCACGATGTAGGACAATGGCCTCTGACTGCTATAAACGGAATTTCTCCATAGCTCCTGCAGACGAAACAGCAGATAACGGATATTAATGTCGTGAAGGCTGTAGCCGATGAAGAGAATCGGCCGCGCCAGGCTATCCGATCGGAGCCGCAGGTCCAGCGGGCTCTCAAAGAGCATGCGTTGAAAGTAGCTCGACTCCGTGAGCACCAACGACTCGTCGTCCTCGAAGTCACCGTGGAACTTGATAATCTCCGTCGCTCCCTCTACATGCTGGGTGAGGTCGGCCATATTAGAGATCTTGTGAAACGGCTTTTTGTATTGTTCGAAGGCTCGCTCTAACCAGCGATCGTAATTGGTGGTATAGATGGTTGAAAAGCCGATCTCTACGATGAGTCGATGCAGCTCAGAATCCGTAATCGAGATGCTGTTAGGGTGCCAGGTGCGATCCATCCAGCTTCTCAGCGGGCCAAGCTTTCCGTGTTTGAGAAGGTATGCTTCCGCGATAATGGGATAGTCGGGATATTGCAACGATGGCTGTTCTGTCCCAAGTTCCTGCGTCAGATGCTCTGCCAGTGCTGTGAAGCCCGGTAGGCCAAGGTTCTGTGACGCTCCTCCGCCGACGAAGAGAATGAGTTGCTTCTGTCGTACTGCCTCGGTGAGTGGTTCGAGGCCGTCCAGAAGAGATATACCCAAAGTTCGCGGTGAAGTGCGTCGCACGGCCTGCTCTCCTCTGCGGTTCGGTAACGATTCGATGTTTGACTGCTAGAAAATGTTGCCGCCTGGCGAGGCGTATCATGCTTCCAATTCGTGCCGAAGCCAAAGGAATGCAGTTTTTCTGCATCCAAAGGTCTCTAGGAACGTTATTACATGTCATACAGGCTAGAAGAAGGTACTGCTGCCCGGCTGGGGGCGTTATGGGATGGCGATGGAGTTAACTTCGCCTTGTTTTCTGCCAATGCAAGCAAAGTTGAGCTTTGCCTCTTTTCAGAAGATGGCGAGACTGAGCTTGAGCGTATCGAATTGCCGGAATACACGAACGAGACCTGGCACGGATATCTCCGAGGCGCCGGCCCCGGACAGCGGTATGGATACAGGGTGTATGGCCCCTATGAGCCTGCATCGGGACACCGTTTCAATCATCACAAGCTGCTTCTCGATCCATATGCCTATGCGCATATCGGAGAGGTTGTGTGGAATCCTGCCATCTTCGGCTATAACGTGGAATCAGGCGACGATCTGAGCTTTGACGAGAGAGATTCGTCGCCGTATGTTCCGAAGTGCATCGTCGTAGACCCCAACTTCGACTTCACGGGAGAGCGCCGTCGTAAACGCATCGGATGGAGCGAAACCATCCTTTATGAAGCACACGTGCGCGGGCTCACCAGCAAATATCCGGGTATGCCGGAGGCGATGCAGGGGACATATGCCGGGGCCGCCGATCCCCAGGTGATTGGGTATCTGAGGTCGCTGGGAATTACCTCGGTCGAATTTCTTCCCATCCATACCTTTGTCGACGATGGCTACCTGCTGGAGAGAGGGCTGCGGAACTATTGGGGGTACAACACCATCGGGTTTTTCGCGCCGGATCCCCGTTATGCCTCTAATCGGCCAGACACACTCAAAGAATTTAAAGAGATGGTGGCTCGCTTCCATGAGAATGGCCTCGAGGTCATTCTGGATGTGGTCTATAACCACACCGCGGAAGGCAATGAGAAGGGTCCTACCCTTTCTTTTAAGGGCATCGACAATGCCAGTTATTATCGCCTTGTGCCAGACCAGCCCCGGTACTACCTCAACGAGACGGGGACGGGAAATACGGTGAACGTGAGCCATCCGCGCGTGCTGCAGATGGTTATGGATTCGCTCCGTTATTGGGTAGAACAAACAAACGTCGACGGTTTCCGGTTCGATCTGGGGACAGTGCTTGGCAGGGAAGCAAAAGGCTTCGACTCAGAGGGCGGCTTTCTCAAGGTCTGCTCGCAGGATCCAGTGCTTGCCACCGTCAAGCTGATCGCTGAGCCATGGGATTGCGGTACAGGTGGTTATCAGCTCGGCGGTTTTCCTCCCGGATGGGCGGAATGGAATGATCTTTTCCGCGATACGGTTCGGGACTTCTGGCGCGGAGAGGCAAAAGCGGCGGAGATTGCTCCCCGTCTTACCGCTTCGGGTGATCTGTTCAATCACGGCGGGAGGCGACCATGGGCGACAGTCAACTTCATAACCGCGCATGATGGGTTCACGCTGAACGATCTGGTGACGTTCAATGACAAACACAACGAAGCCAATGGAGAAAATAACCAGGACGGCAACAGCGATAACCGTTCCTGGAACTGCGGCGCGGAAGGGGCGACCGATGATCAAGTGATCAAAGATCTGCGATTGCGTCAGATGAAGAATTTTCTCGCTACGCTTCTGTTCGCACAGGGAACGCCGATGCTTCTTGCCGGCGATGAGTTCGGCCGTACACAGCAGGGCAATAACAACGCCTATTGTCAGGACAACGAGATCTCCTGGATCGACTGGGAGCTGCGCGAGAGGAACCAGCAATTGCTGGAGTTTGCAAAGTATGTCATCGGGCTGAGAAAAAAAATCCCCGCTCTTCGCCGCCCGAGGTTCTATGTCGGGCAATATGACGAGGCTTTCGGCAGCAAAGACCTGCAGTGGATCAATCCAAACGGTCAGGAGATGCAGGCCGAACATTGGGACGATCCAGGTACGAAATGTGTTGGTATGCTGCTGGAGGGTAGAAGCAAGACAACAGGGTTAGGAGCGCAGAGCAGTAGCGTGACGCTGTTGCTGATTGTGAATGGGAGTGCCGACTCTTCCCGATTCAGATTTCCCGAGTGCAGCAGCAAAAGCTGGAGCCTGTTAGTAGACACAAACGTTACAACGTTTGCCGGGCAAAGCACTTATGAACCCGGTACGGAGTACGAAGTCACGGCACGTTCACTTCTGCTCCTGTCGACTCAGCCGCTGAAATCCTGACTGGATCGCGCCTCTACGGACTGAGTTGGCGCTTGGTTTTCCGTAGCTAGTCAGCGGTGATCCGCGTGTCTTCTTCCTTGATAGTTTGGTCGGCTACCATCGGAGAGCATCCTGCTTTGCATCAACTGAAAGCACCTGCTCTGGAACTACCTCAGTTCGCCACAAGACTGTCGGCTCACCAATTCGACCTTCATAGTTACCACATTTTTTCCTAGCAGTGCATGTTCCATCGATTGAAAGAGCATT
>JABFXN010000012.1 GCA_013361705.1 Acidobacteriaceae bacterium | reverse complement strand
TAGCGACAGCGGAGAAATCTGCTTCTCTACCGACTTCGCCGGTCTCTGCCCGTCGAAAATACTACTACTGCTTCTGCAGCCACTGCCCAAAGGTGTAGCCATGATGCATCACCACCAACACGGCGGCGACGAGCAGAATGCGCCATGCAAGGCGGCGAGCCTTCTGATGAAATTCTGGACTGAAGTGCATTTCCTATGAGAATAAAGCATTTTTCCCTGCGGGTGTAGTGTAGGGCTTCCCCACCTATGGGCGTTCTCCACAATGAAAACGCCGCTGCACCCTCGTCCGGGATACCCAGTAACAGGAAAAATGCTCTAGCATCGTCAGCCGGCCTTCTCGGTCAACTCCGCCCAACGGGCATAGAGCGTTTCCATTTCGGTCTGCGCTGTCTCCAGCTCCGCCAACGTCGCTTGCAGCTCGTTGGCGTTGGTGGCCACGGCATGGTCTTCCAGCTTCGCTTTCAGTGCGGAGACTCGTTCGTCTGCCTCCTCTACACGCTGCTCGATCGTGGCAAACTCGCGGGCTTCCAGATAAGAGAGCTTCTTCTTCTGCGCGCGGACTTCGGTTGTTGCGGTCTCTTCGCGGACGGGAGTGGCGCTGCTGGGCGGCTCTTTCTGGTTCTTCCACTCCTCCCACTGGCTGTAATCCGCGAACTGGGCGGCGTCACCCTCGCCGTCCAGGCCAAGCACTGTAGTGGAAACCCGGTCCAGCAGATAACGGTCGTGGGTGACCAGCACCAGGGCTCCCGGAAACTCCAGCAGCGACTCTTCCAGGATCTCGAGTGTAGGAATGTCGAGGTCATTCGTCGGCTCGTCCAGAAGCAGCAGGTCTGCCGGTTCCAGCATCAGCCGAGCGATCAGCACGCGGGCGCGCTCGCCGCCGGAAAGGCGATCCACCGGTTGGTTGAGCTGTTCTCCGGTGAAGAGAAAGCGATTGGCCCAGCTCGCAACGTGGATCTGGCGGCCATTGAACGTGACGGAGTCTCCGCCGTCCGGTGTCAATGCCTGCTTTAACGTCAGGGACGAATCGATCTCGCGAAGCTGGGAGAAGTAAACCGTGCGCAGGAACTCAGCCCGCTTGATGGCGCCGGAGGTCGGCTGTATTTCGCTCCGCAGCAGACGCAGCAGGGTGGTCTTGCCGCTGCCGTTAGGACCGACCAGCCCCACCCGGGTTCCGGCGGTGAAGGTGAAGCTCAGGTCGCGGAAGATGGTTTTGCCGCCGATCTCATAACCGAGGTTCTCCAGTTCAATCAACCGCTTGGTCTTACGGTCGGAGGCGGTGAAATCAATGTCAGTGGTGCGGGTGTTGGTGCGCGAGTTTACGTCCGCAAGCTGCCCGATCAGTTCATTCGCCTTATCGATGCGCGCTTTGCTCTTGGTCGTGCGTGCCTTAGGGCCGCGGCGCAGCCAGTCAATCTCGGTGCGGACGCGGTTCCGGAGCGCCTCCTGCTCCCGTGACTGAGAGGCGAGGTAGCTCTGCTTCTCTTCCAGAAAGCGCGAGTACGATCCGCGCACGCGTAAAAGACCTTCGGCGTAGATGCGGTTCAGCTCGATGATGTCGGTGACGACGTTTTCCAGGAAGTAGCGGTCGTGCGAGATGGTCACGACGGCATAGGGTGCCTGCTGCACCAGGTCTTCCAGCCACTCGATGCCTTCGAGGTCCAGGTGGTTCGTCGGTTCGTCGAGCATCAGTACATCGGGATGAGTAATGGTGGCCTCGGCGATGGCAAGGCGCTTGCGCCAGCCTCCGGAGAGGGAAGCGGCCTCGGAATCGAATGAAGGGAATCCGGCTCGGCCCACGGTCTCGTGCAGGCGGCCATCGTGCTCGTCCTCGGAGACCCGGGCATTGGCGAGCGCGTCTTCCAGCACCTGGCGAACGGTGCGTCCAGGTGCAAACTCCGAGTCCTGGGCCACATAGGCGACGCGGGCACGCTTGCGGCTCGCCACCTCGCCGGAATCGGGCTCCTGCTGCCCACCCAGAATCGAGAGCAACGTCGACTTGCCGGCGCCGTTCGGCCCGATCAGGCCGATGCGGTCGCCATCCGAGATGGTGAGCGAGATATCGCGAAAGAGCGGCAAGGCCCCAAAGGCCTTGCTGATGGTGCGTGCATTCAGAATAGGAGGCATTCCTTCTCTAGGATAAATTCCCGACGCAAAGTCCTTCATACTGTTTTAATAATGGCAATACTGTATTTTATTGAATACGGCTTTGTGAGATCAGATAAAGCGCTGAAAACACGTTCTATACCAGCCTGGGGCGAAGCCCCAAGTCAGTGGTCGTGAGAAAGAGGAAGGGCTGAAGGCCCGTTCCATAGTCCGGCAGCCTAGGAGGGAAGATGGGCAAAGGGAGCAGTCAATTGGTACGCGACGTAGCTATTCGCGACTATCTTTCCAAAAAGGATTCGAGAGATGGTGCCGTTGTCATCGAGGTGGGGGAGTTACAGGAAAAGCTCTTCCAGGAAGGTTTTCCACCGAGCCATGTTCGGCAGATTTGCGAGGCCCTCAAATCTAAAAAGTTGCAGCAAACGCAGGGCGTTTCTGTCCGGGTTTTAGGTGACGATTATCGCGTAACGACACGATATGAATTTCGACCTGCAAATAAGCCGGAGACACGGCCACTGGGTGTGACCCCAGCCAACGACTCACTTCTTGGATTACGCGGTTCGTTGCGAGGTGCTATTCGCGAGGGAGCGAAGGCTTTCCTCGAAGAGATCCGACGTGACAGCAAGGAGTCTCAATGAGCCGCATCTACTGGGACTCGATGCTGTTCATCTATCTCTTTCAGGACGACGCGCAGTTCGGCGATCGCGTGGCCTATCTGCGTAAGCGCTCTCTGGAGCGGGGAGATGAGCTATGCACCAGTCATCTCGCATTAGGTGAAATTCTTGCAGGTGCCTATCGCGACAAAGATGAAGAGACAGCCCGAGCGATTCGTGAAGGGATGCGAGCTGCTGGAATTCGGCTATTGATCTTCGATGAGCGTGCGGTCGACATCTTCGCAAGAATCCGCGCGGACCACCGGACATCAGCGGCGGATACGATTCATCTTGCCGCGGCCGCAGTGGAAAAAGTAGATCTCTTTCTCACTGGGGATAAGAAGCTGCAAAAGCTCCACATTCCAGGAATCCAATTCATCAGCGATTTCACGACCGCGCCGCTCTAGAATTCGAGCTTACGCTGGTCTGCCATGACACGATCTGTCAGTTTGCGGCGCAGATAGCTGTCGGTGATCGACTTGGCTTTTGGTTGAACTTCCTTCTTGTTTCCGGCGAATTGCGCATCGAATGCGGTGGCTGCAGGCATAATGTCTTCTCTGTCGTCGCAGGCGACCTGGCGATGCAGGCAATCTAAGCGGAAATCCATGAGTCGCGAAATTGTGGCGGAATCGGCAAACGGTGTGTAGGAGAGCCAACCCGCGATGCAGATGGTACAGCCGGCAGGCCCTCCGATGGAGAACTCGGGATGGTAAGTCTCCACAATCAAGTTGGACTGCGGCGAATCCACAGTTCGCGCCTCCGCGATAATCGGGTATCTCTGTTTGTCGGCGGCGTGGTATTTCGTAATCCCAAGAATCAAGCCACGTCCCCAGATCTTTCCGTCGATGACCGTGATGCTTGCGCGGATATCTGCTGCATCGTCCTTTCCGAAAGCATGCTGTAGAACTGCTCTTGTAAGAAAGGCTAATTTGCGCGTAAGCGAAGCTTGATAGGGCGGTGTGCTTTGCGAGAGTGTTACGGAAAAGTAGCAATCCGCTGTACTGCAATTCTCCGACGCCCGTCCCCACGGCTTCCAACGTTCAATAAACTTCTGGGCCCGATTCCAGTCGGACTTTCCAAGATCAATTCCACGAATGTCTGCAAGAAGCTCCGCCGTATTCTGCTCCAGTCGGTACTCTTGGATGTGAACCGCCGTGATTGTTATCGCGAGCAATAACAACACGGCGATGCCTGCAATTTTCAGGGCGCGAAGCATATTCGGGCGCATGGTCGTTGGTCAGAAGTGTATGAGAGCACGATACCGGAGGACGGAACAAGTTAACCGTAGGACATCCGGCCAGTTGCCGAGCGCACCCCCTTCCCCGTATACCTGTCTGGACTCACAAAGTGGAGGCTTACAGGATGGATATGGATCGCCGGTTGTTTCTTCGTTCTTCGGCTATGGCTGCTGCCGGAGCAGTCACCTTGCGTTCCCTGCACGCTCAGGGACCGCGCGTAAAGTCGCCGAATGACACCATCCAGCTCGCGCTGATCGGCGCCGGCATCCAGGGGCAGGGCGACGCGCGCTGGGCCGTACAGGTTCCGGGCGTCAAGCTGGTCGCTGTCGCCGACTGCTACGACGGCCGTCTGGCGCACAGCAAAGAACTCTGGGGCAGCGACGTCTTTACCACCCGCGATTACAAGGAGATTCTTGCCCGCCCGGATGTCGACGCGGTGCTGATCGCCACGCCCGACCACTGGCATAAGCAGGCCGCCGTGGATGCCATGAAGGCAGGCAAGGACGTCTATCTTGAAAAGCCGATGATCCACGTCTACGAGGATGGTCCGGAGATCGTCCGCACTGCAAAGGAAACCGGCTGCATCCTGCAGGTCGGCAGCCAGCGCGTCAGCTCTGTCGTCTATGCCAAGGCCAAGGAACTGCTCGCCGCAGGCGCTATCGGCAAGCTGAATACCATCAACGCCCGCTGGGATCGCAACTCGTCGATCGGCGCCTGGAACTACACCGTTCCTGTGGATGCCAGCCCGCAGACCTGCGACTGGCCGCGCTTCCTGGGTTCTGCTCCGAAACATGAGTGGAATCCCGAGCGCTTCTTCCAGTGGCGCAAATGGAAAGACTACGGTTCAGGCGTAGCCGGTGATCTGTTTGTCCACCTCTTCAGCGGAACGCACTTCATTACAGGATCGAACGGACCCACGCGGGCGATGGCGACCGGAGCGATCCGTTACTGGAACGATGGCCGCGACGCCAACGACGTGTTGCTGGCGCTCTTTGACTATCCCGAGGGCTTTAACCTCAGCCTGCGCGTGAACTTCGTAAATGGTGGTGAAGAGAGCGAAGGCTTCCTCTTTACCGGCGACGAGGGAACGATGGAGATCGCCGGCAACACCGTGACGGTAACCCGGGTTCCGCACGAGAAGGAGCCCGGTTTTACCGTAAGCACCTTCAGTGAGGCGATGCAGAAGGAGACGTTCGCCGAGTATCGTAAGAAGTATCCGGTCACCCATCCAGAGGGAGCGCCTCCGCAGACTATCCAAAAGTACTCTGCCGAAAAGGGCTACGCGGACAATTACGATCACTTCCGGAACTTTTTCAACTCGGTACGAACCCGCAAGCAGCCTGTCGAAGATGCCACGTTCGGCTTCCGCGCGGCTGGCGCGGCGTTGTTGGCGAATCGCAGTGTCGAGAAAGGCTCCATCGTCCACTGGGATCCGGTCAAGTTGATGCTTGGTTGAGACTTCCAGGCCGGTGCGTGCGTCTCTGCACGCACCGGCAACTACCCCCTAGGCGAAAGTGACTCGGTTCGGGTAGGATTCCGTTCGCAGTCTTGAAGAGGGGAATTTCGGGTCCGTACCTGAGACGACTCATTTTGTAAGCTCTGGAGGCTATACACCGATGAAGAAGCTGTTTTCGATTCCACTGCACCTTGGCGCCGCCGCCCTTATGCTGGCGGCTCCGATAGCCGTCTCTCAGGCTCCGGCCGGTCAGGCCGCCCCTGCGTTTCCGCCAGGGTTCAATCCGCGTGGTTCTGCGCCGTATGACTACAACGACAACACCGGTTTTACGCCGCTCTTCGATGGCAGCAGCCTGAAGGGTTGGGACGGCGACACTTCGCTGTGGTCTGTCAAAGATGGCGCCATCTACATCCATCCGACCTGCGAGCACCCCACCGGTACCGTGTATCTGATCTGGCAGGGCGGCGAGCCTGCCGACTTCATCCTGAAGTATGACTTCAAGGGTACAGAGCGTGTGAACGGCGGTATGCAGTTCCGCAGCTATCTCTCGGAGAAGCCAACAGGTACCGTCTATCCGCCACGTCAGCGGATGGGTGGCGGCGGGCCTCCTCGTCCTGCTGGAGCAGGCGCAGGTGCTGCCGCCGGCGCTGGGCAGGGTGCAGCTCGTCCAGCCGGTGCGCCGCCGCGTCAGCCGGCATGTGCGAACCCTGGAACTCCTCCAAGCAAGGAATCGCAGGCCAAGTGGGATCTCTTTGGACCGCAGGCCGACTTCGACGCCGGCAACATGTGGTCGGGTATGTTCTATGAGCAGGGCGGCCGTTCCATCATCTCGCCCCCGGGACACGCCATCCTCGCCGAACCTGGCAAGCCGACCCTCACCACGGCAACCATCGCGGAGAAGGACCAGTTGAATCAGTGGTTTAAGAAGGATGACTGGAACTCGTTCATGATCATTGCCAAAGGCAATACGACCCAGATCTTCATGAACGGTCACCTCGTCACCTCGTTTGTCGATCTCGACCCGAAGTACTTCCGCGCCAGCGGCAAGCTCGGTATCGAAGTGGAATCGACTGGCGAGTATTCGGTAAAGAATGTGTACCTCAAGGAGCTGAAGTAACCTAAGCTAGCCTTCAAGGCGCCAGCATCGCCCCGCCTCGTGCGGGGCGATTGAGCATTTCCCTGTAGCTATAGCGTAGGGCTTCCGGATCTATGGGCGTTTTCCGCAATGAAAACGCCGCTGCACTCTCTTTTCGGGCTACCCAACAACAGGGAAAATGCTCTGGCGTCTGCGGGGAGAGATTGAATGCTGGCCGACCGGCGGGAACGCTTCAACGCGGGATTTACCTCGGAAAAGTACAGCCAGATGCAGCGGCTGATGGACCAGCGTACGCGCGCCAGCGTCCAGTTCCGCATGGCAGAGACGCCATGTTTCTTCGCCGCGGAGACGCTCGATGAGATGGTGAACGCGGGGGAAGAGCTTACCCTGCAACTGACTGAAAACCCGGAGTACATGCGGGACTCCGCAGAAACCGTGCCCGAGCGATACTGTGTGCCTCACGAGAGCCGCCGGCCTCTCTTCCTGGCCATCGATTTCGGGCTGGTTCGCGAGCCGGACGGTGCGCTGCGGCCTCGCCTGGTCGAGATGCAAGCTTTTCCTTCGATCTTCGGTTATCAGGCAGCTCTGTCCAGTGCCTATGCGGAGGTCTTCGGGATCGACGACTGCTCCTGGTTCCTGGGTGGCCTGGACGAGGCCGGCTACTGGGAGCTGCTGCGACTGGAGATTGTCGGCGCTCATGACCCGGAACAGGTAGTTCTCGCCGAGGTAGCACCCACCGAGCAGAAGACACTGCCGGACTTTCACGTGCATGCCGACCGCCTCGGTATCCGGATCGTGGACGTGACCGCTTTGAAGCGGCGGGGCCGGGGGCTGGTGTATGAATCCGATGGGCGTGAGATTCCAGTCAAGCGTATCTACAACCGGGCGATCGTCGATGAGATGGAGCGGAAGGGAATTGTTCCAGGCTTCGACTACCGGGAGGAGCTCGAGGTCGAGTGGGCCGGCCATCCGAACTGGTATTTCCGTATCAGCAAGTTCTCGCTTCCATATCTGCGTCACAGAACGGTTCCGGCGGCGGTCTTTCTGGACGATTGGATGGCCGGCATAGGCCGCGATCGTCTTCCCGAAAAACGCGATCAATGGATTTTGAAGCCCTTGTATTCCTTTGCAGGGAAAGGAATTACGTTCGCGCCGGAGGAGACCGTGCTGCGCTCGATTCCGCAGGCCGAGCGCCGGAATTACCTATTGCAGGAGCGGGTTCAGTTTGAGCCGGTCATCCAGACACCGCAGGGAGCGACCCAGGCCGAGGTGAGGATTCTCTATCTCTGGCCGGAGGGAAAACGGATGCAGCCGATGATCAGCCTGGTGCGAATGGGCCGCGGGCTCATGATGGGAGTCGACCATAACCGCGATAAAACCTGGGTCGGCGGCTCCGCCGGGTTCTTCCCAAAACGGTAACTTCTTGTTTCAAATTTGAGGTAGCGGGTATTTGTAAATGAGTTACACTGGGGTCCACCGTGGTAACCAAGAAGAGGGTAAGAGGTTACAAGGGCCCCCATTCCGCGGGAGAAATCGTATGTCCTATCTGCCTCCCAGCTTCGCTCTGACGAAAGACCCTGTACGCACTGCCGTGCGATTTCCCCTACGGCTGCAAGTGAGTCTGCAGACCCCCGAAGGCATACTCGAGGCAATGACAGAGAATGTTTCCGCTAGTGGTCTGTTGCTGGTAGCCCGTAAGTTGCCGGGAGTAGACACAAAGGTGGAATTTACGATGGCCATGCCGTCCGCCATTATGGGTACGTCTACGGATGTAAAGGTGCATTGTGTGGGCAGGGTTGTACGTCATCAGCAGTCCGAAAATGAGCAAAAAGCGGCTGTGGTGATCGATGAGTATTCTCTTGAGGCAAGCTGAGTATGAGCGGGAACGAACCGATCCAGGACGTGGATGTAACTGAAGGACAAACCGGTGCAGGTAGCGCCATTCGTGTGATTCTGGCTGACTCCCAGGCCATCTACCGTGTGGGCATGCGAAAGATTTTTGCCGTTGAAGACGATATCCGTGTCGTCGCTCAGGCGGAGAATCTTCCCAATCTCTATCAGGCGCTGCAGCGCTATCCGACCGATGTGGTGTTGCTTGAAGGGCAGATGATCGCCGGCACCATCGACGCTATTCCCGAGCTGGTCAAGCGAGCTCCGGAGGCCAAGATCATTGTCCAGGTGGTGGAGACTGATGAAGCGAATACCGTGGAACTGTATCGCCGCGGCGTGCGTGGTGTCGTAGCCCGATCTATCTCTCCCGATCTGCTGGTGAAGTGCGTCCGCAAGATCGCGGCCGGTGAGACCTGGATCGACAATCAGTCGATCAACTGGGTCATCGAGGCGTATCGAGCACAGGCGACGACTCTGACCAACCCGAAAGTGCAGCCACGCCTGTCGCCGAAGGAGATCTCGATTATCTCCTGCATTACACGCGGCATGCGGAACAAGGAGATCGCCTTCCAGCTAGGCACTACCGAACAGGTGATCAAGAATTACCTGCGTAAGATCTATGACAAGCTGGGCGTAAGCGATCGCCTGGAGTTGGCGCTCTACTGCCTGCATCATCAATTGCTCAAGCGCTACATGCAGGATGGAGAAAACAGTGGCGCCTCCGGACCAGCCAACACCACCGAGATTTCACTGCCGAACTAAACAGCTTGTCTATTGAGTCAAACAAGAAGGCGTGGCCATAGGCCACGCCCTTTCTCTTGCATGCGTAAATGGTGGCTTAGGTCTCCGGATAGAGCAGTTCCGTGAACCGGGGATCATCGGCCATGTCCTGAAAGTCAGAATCAGAACGTGCCTGGATACGGCGCTGCGGATTCATGCTGATGGCGGCGGTCAGGTGCTCCAGACAGGCAGTAAAGTCCCCTGTCATCGACGACAGCACTGCCAGGCCGTATAGAGCGAAGTCACTCTGTGGATTCTTCTTTAGGATTTCATCGAAATGTTCGCGTGCGTCGGCGTAATTACCGTCGTTCAACAGAACAACGGCGTAGTCGCAGCGCTCTTCTTCTGACGCAAACTTCGCAGCAACCTTCTCTGTCTGTTTGGCACAGGCGGTACGGAACGTGCGGATGCGATCTGCGAGCTCGAACGGAGCGTCGGGAAGGAGCTTTTCAAAAGCGGCGAAAGCCTTATCGAACTTGCCAGACTGCATCAACTGGACGGCAGCGGAGAACTGTTCGAGGGCCTGCTGACGAGCAGCATCGGGGGCGGGCTGGGCAGCGATGGTGCGAGGCATGCGACGTATATTGTTTGCTGTTTTGGCTTTGGTCGTGGCCATGGTTGCGGTTCCAGTTGATTCAGACGCAAGGGTTATGTGCAAGGGGTAGCGTCTAAAAAGGTCGTTGGTGATTTATACGCAGGATACGCGCACAGGTCAAGAAACGCCAAACTCCGGCTAGAGCGTTTTCCCTGTGGGTCTCACGTAGGGCTTCCGCATCCATGGCGTTTCCCGCAATGAAAACGCCGTTGCACGATCCGTCCGGGATAGCCAGCAACAGGGAAAACGCTTCAGACGTTCCTCCGAGCATAGAGCACAGGATTCAGTGTCGGATCGTTGTACATCTTCAACTGCCGGTACAGCTTGAAGCGGCGCCTGCCGCTTGTGACATCGCTCCAAAGAGCGTCCAGGCAACCGGCAAGATCGGTGCGTTGTTCCGTGAGCATCGCGAGGCGGGCCTGGTTCCTGGAGCGATGCTCTTCGGTGATGTCGGTGCGGTCAATCTGCTCCTGTGTATGAAAGATCTTGAGCGCAAGGATAGAGAGCCGGTCAAGGATCAGTCCTGGCGTTTCGGAGTGCAGCGCCGCGTCCGCATTGGGTAATGAGAGGGGTGCCAGCGCGTCAAGCAGTGCGCGGTCGAGCTGTTCGACAACATCGTTGCGGCGCTGATTCAAAATGTCGATCGCTCGCTTGGTAATCGCGATCTGATCAGAGCTGGCGTTGGGATCGCGGGCCCGGTCTTCCTCGTGCCACAGCTCGAAGTTGGCTCGATGGAGCTGACTGAGCAGGCCATCGAACGGGTCTGCCGGCGTGGTGCGTGGAGGCTCGGGCAGATGCCAGTTTTTGGTCTGCAGATCCTGGGCCGCGGTGATGGCGAAGGCGTCGAGTAACGGAACAGACATGCTCAGCGGATATTCTATGTGCAATGACTCCAAATCTCGATACGAAGCGAGTACTGGTCTATCGTCTGGGAAGTCTTGGGGATACGCTAATTGTTCTTCCTAGCCTGCGTCTGGTTGCACGGGCTTTTCCAAACGCCGAGCGGCGTATGTTGACGAATTGGCCCGTGAGCAGCAAAGCTCCTGCTGCTGCGGCGGTTCTAGGCCCCACCGGGCTGATCCATGGATACATGCGCTATCAGGTAGGAACACGAAATCCTCTGGCTTTAGCGAAGCTGGCCTGGGAGATACGGCAGTTTAAACCCGATGTTCTTGTCTATCTGGCGGCAGGCCGCGGCCTGGCCAATACGAAGCGCGATGCCGCGTTCTTTCGCCTTGCCGGGGTGAAGAAGTTTGTGGGCATACCCCTGACGGAAGACATGCAGCAGAATCGGCTGGATGAAAACGGTATTTATGAGCAGGAAGCCGCCAAGCATGCGAGGAATATCGCCGAGCTGGGCGATGCGGATCTGGACGATGCCGCAAGCTGGGACCTGGAGCTTGTTCCTGCGGAGAAGGACAAGGCAGCGGCTCTGCTGAAGCCGTTGGGCGACCGCCCGGTTATCGCTGTGAGTGTTGGCACGAAAGTACAGGCAAAGGACTGGGGCGTAGAGAACTGGCGGGGCCTGCTGGCTCAGATGGGCGCGGCTTATCCTGAGTTCGGTCTTGCTCTTGCTGGAGCTCCTGAAGAGAGCACTGTGAGCGAAGCAGCCGCCGATGGTTGGCGCGCGGCCGGTGGAGGCCCTGTAGTGAATCTCTGCGGCAAACTCACCCCGCGTGAGAGTGCCGCGGCCTTTGCTCATGCCAGGTTGTTTGTCGGCCACGATTCGGGCCCGATGCATCTTGCCGCGGCGGTTCAAACGCCATGTGTGGCGATCTTCGCCGCTCGCAATAAGCCGGCGGTCTGGTTCCCATATGGCCCGGGACACAGAGTGATATATCACAAGGTTGACTGCTGGGGATGCGGCCTGGAGACCTGCATCGTGGAGAAAAAGAAATGCCTGATGTCGATCACCGTAGATGAGGTGATGCACGAGGTCCGTGCGGCTCTGTCAACAGTGGCGAAATGATGGATTGTTCGCGTGATGCGATGATGGGAAGAAGGAGAGACGATGCTTCCGCAGGTTCATGAGGTGCTCGGGTTGCTGGAGGGAGGGTTTTCCAACCTCCGCATTCTGGTTGTGGGCGACATCATGCTGGATCGATACATTCATGGCGAGGTGGAGCGTATCTCGCCCGAAGCTCCCGTACCGGTGCTGCGCCATGCGCAGCGGTATGAGCGCGCCGGTGGCGCTGCCAATGTGGCCATGAACCTGGCCGGACTGGGTGCACAGGCCACGCTCGCGGGGTTCTGGGGCGCTGACCGTGAAAAAGAAGAACTGGCGTCGCTGCTGGATCAGGATGGCGTGAACTATGCCCCGGTCGTCACTGGCAGCCTGCCTACGATCTCGAAGACACGTATCGTGGCGCGCACCCAGCAGATGTTGCGTCTGGATATCGAAAGCCAGAAGAAGCCTTCCCCTGAAGATCTGCAGCGGCTGATCGACACCTCGGTCGCAGCAGTGGCTCATGCGGATGCAGTGATCCTGAGTGACTACGCCAAAGGCGCACTTTCCGACGAGTTATGCCAGGCGGTGATCCGCGCCGCACGCGACCGTGCGATTCCGGTGCTCGTGGATCCCAAGACGCGTGATCTGGGCAAGTACTCCGGAGCAACGACCGTCTGCCCAAACCTCAATGAGCTCTCGCAGGCAACGGGAGTCCCATCGTATGAAGTGGACGCCCTCCTGCATGCCGCGGAAAAGCAGGTGGTGGAGCACGAGTTCGAATACCTGACAGTCACGATGAGCGAGAAGGGAATCCGGATCGTACGGCCTGGATACACCTATCACTCGCCGGCCCGGGCACGTGAGGTCTTCGATGTCTCCGGTGCAGGGGATACGGTAATTGCTACCCTTGCCGCCGGTCTGGCTGGTGGTCTGAAGGTCGAGACGGCGATCGAGCTTGCGAACCTGGCTGCGGGGATCGTCGTCGGTAAGGTCGGTACCGTGCCGATTACCTCCGGCGAGCTGGTCGAATTGCTGACTCCGAGCCAGGACCTGCGGTCTGACGAGCGTGTGCTCGACCGGGAGCGCGTGAAGCGCCGTGTTGAGGAATGGCGCGCCGCCGGAGAAACCATCGTCTTCACCAACGGCTGCTTTGACCTGTTGCATGTCGGACACATCACGCTGCTCGAAGACTGCCGCAGGTTCGGCAGCAAGCTGATCGTGGGTCTGAATACCGATGCCAGCGTGCAGCGGCTGAAGGGGCCAACGCGTCCGGTCGTTGGAGAGCAGGAACGCGCTCGCGTGATGGCAGCGCTGGCCGCGGTCGATGCCGTTGTGTTGTTTGATGAAGACACGCCCCTGGAACTGATCCGCGACCTGAAGCCGAGTGTTCTGGTGAAGGGTGGCGACTACACCATAGAGACGGTTGTAGGCCATGAAATCGTCATTGCAGCCGGAGGCCGTGTCGAGATTGTGCCTACCGTAGCCGGGTTCTCAACAACCAACATCGTAAAAAAGCTTACGGGCGTCTGCTGAAGTCCGCCCAGGTTTCTACCGCGATAGCAACTTGAAGGAGAAAGCGCGTTGATTATTGTCACAGGTGGCGCTGGATTTATCGGAAGCAATCTGATTCATGAACTGAACCGTGCCGGGGAGAAGGACATCCTGCTGGTGGATAACTTTGCGCCTGCTGCGAATTGGACCGGACCGAAGTTCGTTAATCTCTGGGGCGCGGACTATTCCGATTACAAGGACAAGCATGAGTTCCGCGAAGCGCTCAACGCCGGCGATTTCGACAGCGTGAAGATTCGCGCGATCCTGCATCAGGGCGCCTGCTCCAACACGCTGGAAGATGACGGACAGTACATGATGGACAACAACTTCACGTACTCGAAGGAGCTTCTGCACTTCGCCACCAACCGCAAGATCCCGCTGGTCTATGCCTCTACTGCGGCCGTCTACGGTTTGAGCGAGAACTTTACCCCGACCAAGGAAAATGAGAAGCCGCTGAACATCTATGGCTACTCCAAGCTGGTTTTCGACAACTATGTGCGCCGCCGGATGCACAGCTTTGACTCCACTGTAATCGGACTACGTTACTTCAATGTCTACGGTCCGCGTGAGCGTCACAAGGGCCGCATGGCGAGCGTGATGCAGCACTTCTCCAAACAATTGAAGACGCAGGGCGAGATCCGGATGTTCGAGGGAACAGGCGGCTACGGCAGCGGTGAGCAGTTGCGCGACTTCGTCTTTGTGAAGGATCTTGCGCGCATCAACATGTTCTTCGGAGGTCTGCTTTCTGAGAGCCCGAAAGAGCCGGTGAAGGGCGTTGTGAACGCAGGCACCGGTAAGGCCCGGACTTTCATGGATGTGGCGAAGGCCTTGATGAGCGTCCATGGTGAGGGCAAGATTACGTTTATTCCGTTCCCCGCGGACCTGCACGGACGGTACCAGCATTTCACGCAGGCTGATGTCACCGGTCTGCGCCAGGCTGGATATACGGATCCGATGACCGATGTAGAAGAGGGTGTACGTCAGACGTTCGCCGAGGAGCCGCTGCAGCTCTAAGGAGTTTGATGACACGCCATGGCGGTAGACCGACAGGCGAGAGGATGCTATGAGCGACGGCAGAGAGACGATTCTTTGTATCAGCAGCTATGAGAAGGGGAAGGCGTTTCTCAGCGAGGCCGCAAAGCTCGGCTGCAACGTCCTGCTGCTCACGGTCGAAAAGCTCAAGGATGCATCGTGGCCGCGCGAAGCCCTGGCCGACCTGATGACGATGCCCGAGGGGCTTACCCCGGAACAGGTGCTGAATACGGTGACCTATCGGGCACGGCACCAGCGCATTGATCGCATCGTGGCTCTGGACGAGTTCGATCTCGAATCGGCGGCGCTGATCCGGGAGCATATGCGCCTGCCGGGCATGGGGCAGTCGACCACGCGCTTCTTTCGCGACAAACTGGCGATGCGGCAGCGTGCCCAGAGAGCGGGCGTGCTTGTGCCGGAGTTCACGCCAGTTCTGAACTACGACGATCTGCGGGAGTTCATGCAGAGCGTTCCCGGGCCCTGGCTGCTAAAGCCACGTTCCAGCGCCTCGGCGATCGGGATTCAGAAGATTCATCAACCACAGCATCTCTGGCCGCTGTTGGATGAACTGGGTGACAAGCAGAGCCACTATCTGCTGGAACGCTTTGTGCCCGGCGAAGTCTTCCACGTCGATGGTGTGACCTGGAAGCAGCGCATCCTTTTCAACGCTGTGCATCAGTACGGCGCTCCACCGATGAAGGTAATGCATGAAGGCGGTGTGTTCACCACGCGCGCCATCCATCGGGAGAGCCTGGATGCCCGTATGCTCGTCGAGGCTCATAGCGTTGTGATACCTGCGCTGGGGATGGTGAGCGGCGTAACCCATACTGAGTTCATCAAGGCAGACGAGGACGGAGAGTTTTACTTCCTTGAATCGGCTGCCCGTGTTGGCGGGGCGTATATAGCGGACGTCATCGAACACTCGACCGGGATCAATCTCTGGCGGGAATGGGCGAAGATCGAGGTCGCATCGATGTCCGGAGTTGAGTACGACCTGCCTCGCCTGAAGAGCCTTTATGCCGGCAGTGTGCTCTGCCTGGCAAAGATGGCGGAGCCTGACCTCTCACCGTTCAATGCTCCGGAGGTGGTTGAGACGTTGAAGCGTCATCATCACGCCGGCCTGATCGTGGCCTCTGAGAGCGCGGAACGGGTGAACACGCTGCTGCAGCAGTATGCCCCGGAGTTCCTGGAGCGTTTCTGCGCCACCGCTCCTGTTCCGGACCGACCCGTAGGTTAGGGTCGGCGACGCGCCAGGGAAGAATCGGGAAATCTATCCCGCCTGCTGACGCTGGGACCTGGATGACACGCCCCAACAGGTAACGTTCAGGATTCGTGCCCAGATGGGTACTACTGTGTGGCTCAGGTCGCCCATCGAGTGGGTAGAATCGCCCTGAGTTGAGAAGAGAAATGGAAGGAAGAGTGGTGAGAGCGCTGGGGCTCGAACCCAGGACCAGCGCCTTAAAAGGGCGATGCTCTACCAACTGAGCTACGCTCTCGCACTTTCTTCAAGGTAGCACAAATGAGGCATGTGCAGTGGCGCCCAGCCCTATGGAAAGGCTGTTTCCATAAGGCTCAAAATGCATGATTTCTGACACTTAAGTAGCATCTGCTGGTGATTGACTTGAGTTCCTAAGGCCAGTACGCTCAGGGCATTGGATCGAACAATTGCGGAAAAAGTGTGTCTTTTCCGGACAGCAACTGGCTGACGGTTTGATGACACACGAGGCTCAAGGAGCAGTTATGGACAGCAATAATCCGGAGCGGAGTGGAGAGCAGAAAGCTGCGGACGAGACCCCTGAAGACGTCGCCGTACTGTACTCGTGGGCGAATCTGCAGGGCGCTAAGTATCGCGACTTTTCGGCGTCGCGGCGTGAGTTCCGCGCCCAGATGAAGCATCGCGCCGCGGAAGCAGCGCGTGAAGCGGAAGAGAAGGCGAAGACCGAAGCCGAAGAGGCTGCGCGCCACGAAGAGGAAGTTGCCGAGAAGCTCGCACAGGAAGCGGCTGACACAGAAGAGACGCATAGGGCTGCTGCTGCCGCTGAGAGTGCGCGGCAGGCCCAGAAGGCTGCACAGGATCGTCTTGAAGCTGCGCGTCACGCTGAAGCCGCCGCCGCAGCAGAGGCCGCGGCTCGCCGTGCTGAGCGCGAAGCCGCTGAAGCCCACGCTCATGCCGAGATGCAGCAGCGTCGTTGGCAGAACGAACAACCCCAGCCTGCTGTCCCGGGTGAGATCAGCGATCCGTACAGCAAGCCTACGCACGATGTCGAGGTCGAACACCATATCCATCGCCCGCATGCCTCTTCTGCCGAGCGTGCCGCTGCGTTGCGGCAGAGCTCCGCAATCCGCGCGGCCGTACGCGTACAGCCCGGATTTTCATCGGGCATGAAGAAGGTCCCTATTGTTGATCCGGTGACACCGAAGCAGCCTGAGCGTGTTGTCGAACAGCCGGCAGCACCGCAGGAGCAGCATTTGCGGCGCGGCTATCGTCCGGATGTTCCAACAGCACAGATGGACGCATATCGAGAAGAGCCGCGTTATCAGGCGCCTCAGCGCAGCTTCATTCCGGCTCCGGAGCCTCCACAGCCGCACGTTGAAGACCGCCCGGCAACCATGCCGCGGCGTCCGGATGTGGGGGAGCCACCTGTCGAGCCGGTCCGTAACTTTATTCCTGCTCCTCCGACGCCTCGGCCGGAGCCACAGCCTCACGAGGTCACATTGCCGCCCGTCCATGAGACACCGCTCAAAAACTATTCTCCGCAGGAACGAGTTGAGACGATGCCGGAGAAGCGTGAAGCGGTCCAGCCGATGTATCGCCCTGCGCCGGTGCGCCAGAGCGGCACGGTGCCGGTAGCGCAACGGGAGCAGAACCCGGTGCGTCCGGCATGGCTGTACGGCGAAGATCGTCAGCAGCGTCCGCAGCCTCAGCCTGTGCAACAGCAGCAGGAGCCGCCGCAGGTGCCCGATACGCTGCAGCACTCCCGTGAGCGTGTTGCTTCGCGCTGGTTCGCTCTGAAGGGCGTCTTCGATCACTCGCAGGAACAATCCGAGCCGCAGCCGGTACGTAAGCAGGAGTACCGCGTTCCGACACTTGTTATCTTTTCTCTCGCCGGCGGTGTCGGTAAGACCAGCATGGTTGCTACGCTGGGCCGCGCGATGTCCAGCATGGGGGAAAAGGTACTGCTCACCGATACCACATCGCATGGTCTGCTGCCGTTCTACTTCGGTGCGCGTGAACTTCGTCCGAGCGTGGTGCGGACCTTCTCTCCGCCGCCCGGAAGCACCGATGCTCCCATCTATCTGGTGAACTATGAGCTCGATCAGAAGGGCACCGACCAGGCAACCCAGGAATGGGTGATGGATGAGATAACGCGCAACGGTCAGGGCGCGCACCGCATGATCGTGGACCTCAGCTCTGGCTCGAGCTGGCTGCTGCGTCGCCTGGGACGTTTGAACCCGACAGTGATTGTGCCTCTGGCTCCGGACATGAACTCTGTTATCAGCCTGCAGGCCGTGGAGAAGTTCTTCCACGGAGTTACGGATGCTGATGGGCGTCCGGTACGGCCGAATTATGTTCTGAATCAGTTCGATTCCTCGCTGCCGCTGCACCTGGATGTGCGTGAGGTGATGCGGCAATTGGTTGGCGATCGTCTTCTGCCCTTTACTATCCGCCGGAACCCGGCGGTGAGTGAGGCTCTGGCGGAGGGCATGACGGTGATCGACTATGCACCGTCGAGCCCTGTCTCTGAAGACTTTATGAACGTAGCAACGTGGGTGCGCGCTGCTACCGCGCCGGCAACAGCCGGATTCCGCGGAGCAAGGTGGACGGAACGATGACGCATACCACGGCGTGGCGTGAGTTTGAGACTGGCGACAGTCTGGTGATGAAGTTAGTAAGGGTGCTGGTGATTCTGGGAGGTTTCTTCGTCCTGGGAACCACAGGCATGCTCCGGTTGTCCTGGCCGCAGCAGGCTGTACTTGGTCTGCTGACCGTGTTGATCGGCGTATGGATGGATCGCAGCTCCCGCAGTTACCTGGTCACGCTGACGCTGATGCTGGCGTCAATGTTCTCGACCTTCCGGTATGGCTACTGGCGTATCGCAACGGTCGTGGAGTTCTTCCAGGATCCTGGAACGAAGTGGGGACCGCTGGATGCCTTCTTCATCCTGACGCTCTGCTTTGCAGAGACCTACGCCTTCCTGATCCTCTACCTCGGCTATCTGCAGACCATCTGGCCTTTGCGTCGCACCCCCGTGCCGCTGCCGGAGGACCCGAACGAATGGCCCGAGGTCGACCTGCTGATTCCAACCTACAACGAGCCGCTCAGCGTAGTGCGTTACACCGCGCTTGCGGCCATGAACATCGACTGGCCGGCTGACAAGCTGAACGTCTACATTCTTGACGACGGAAAGCGCGAAGAGTTTCGCTCGTTCTGCGAAGAAGCTGGCATCGGTTACATGACGCGTGACGATAACGCGCATGCGAAGGCCGGCAATATCAATCGCGCTCTGAAGCGGCTGAGCGCGCCGTTGGTTGCGATCTTCGATTGCGACCACGTGCCGACGCGAAGCTTCCTGCAGGTGACTGTGGGCTGGTTCCTGCGCGACCGCAAACTGGCGATGCTGCAGACGCCGCACCACTTTTATTCGCCCGATCCGTTCGAGCGCAACCTGGGACAGTTCCGCATCATTCCGAACGAAGGCGAGCTGTTCTACGGCATCGTGCAGGACGGCAATGACTTCTGGAACGCCACCTTCTTCTGCGGAAGCTGCGCAGTACTGCGGCGTGAAGCTCTGGATGAGATCGGCGGCATCGCTGTCGAGACGGTGACGGAAGACGCGCACACCTCGCTGCGCATGCAGATCAACGGCTGGAACACGGCCTACATCAACATTCCCCAGGCGGCTGGTCTGGCGACCGAGCGCCTGAGCGGTCACGTCAAGCAGCGTATCCGATGGGCGCGCGGCATGATCCAGGTCATGCGTACGGACAACCCTCTCTTTGCCAAGGGACTGAAGCCGGCGCAGCGCCTCTGCTACTTCAATGCAATGTCGCACTTCTTGTATGGCCTGCCGCGTCTGATCTTTTTGACGGCGCCGCTGATCTATCTGATCCTTGGTCACACCAATATCCCCGGTTACTGGGCTGCGATTCTGGCTTACGCCTTCCCGCACCTGGTTCTTTCAAGCATTACGAACTCACGTATCCAGGGACAGCATCGGCACTCGTTCTGGAACGAGATCTACGAGACTGTGCTGGCGCCGTATATCTTCCTGCCGACGATGATGGCGTTGATCAACCCGAAGTTGGGTTCGTTCAATGTGACGGCAAAGGGTGGCGTGGTCAATCGCAGGTTCTTTGACTCCCGCATTGCGCAGCCGTTCATGGTGATGCTGGTGCTGAACGTCATCGGGTTGTTGATGGCGATTCCGCGCTACTTCTACTTCTCGCCCACGCTTCCATTCCCGTTCAACTATCTGAGCGGACTGTATGACGGCACGCACCCGGGCACGATCTGGATGAACGTGATCTGGACATTCTTCTCGATCATGATTCTGGGCGTGGCAACGGCCGTGGCCTGGGAGAGTCAGCAGCGGCGTCAGACGGTGCGTATCACGATGAGCGTGCCGGCGGATGTCATCGCTCCGAACGGCTCGGTGATCTCCGGTCTTACCGCGGATATCTCCAGCGGCGGTCTGCAGATGAACGTGGCAGGCAATGCAACGCTCCATGCCGGCGACAACATCAAGGTCGTCTTCCCGGTATTGGATGGTGACGCCGAGCTTCCCGCCACAGTGGTTTGGTATGACGGCGTGCAACTGCGCGCGCAGTTCGACTCACTGACGATTGAGGAAGAAGAGGCGCTGACGATGGTGTTGTACTCCCGCGCCGATACCTGGCTTGGCTGGGGTGAGTCTCGTGAGATTGATAAGCCGCTGGTGAGTCTGATGAGAATTTTCCGGCTGGCGATATTTGGGTTGCAGCAGACAGTCAAGGGCCTGATGAAGAAGAAGACGACAGAGAAGATGGCAGCCAGTGTTGCTCCTGTGCTGGTTCTTGCAGCAATGCTGATGGGCGCGGGCAAGGCTCAGGCGCAGGCCCGGCCGATGCTGCCGGCGACCTCTCCGAATGCAAACGGAGGAGGCGTAGCGCCTACGGGCTCTCCCCAGGCACAGTTGCCGGGACGTGATGGCGGTGTACAGGCACGTCCGGTTCCCCCCGGACAGTTTGACAATATCTTTACCCTCTCGGATGTTGGCGTTCCCGACACGATCGTGCTGCGCGGTGTGGATGCCTATCACTCCACCTACTTTTCGATTCCGCAGAATCAGGTCGTAAAGTCGGCGACGATGCACCTGAAGTATCACTTTTCGCCCGGTCTGCTGCCGGCGATCAGCCACCTGAAGGTAAGTGTGAACGGCACATTGTTTGCAACCTTACCGGTGACGACTCAGCCGAACTTTGTAGGTGAGCCCGCCGATCTGACTCCCGAACAGAAGATCGCGGCGCAGAACAGCCTGAGCAATGCACGTTCCTTCGAGAACAACGCTCTGCTGGAAGCCACGCTGACCATGCCGGCAGAGATGCTGGTGCATGACAACCAGATCACCTTTGAATTCGTCGGCCACTACACGCTGCAGTGCGAAGACCCTTCGCACTCCACACTGTGGAGCCACGTGGACACCTCCACGACGATCGAGCTGGCCGGCAATCTGCTGCCGTTGCAGGATGATCTCAAGCTGCTGCCGCTGCCGTTCTATGACGCTGCGGTGAATCTGCATCCGTCGATCCCGATTGTCTTTCTCTCGCAGCCCACGCCGAAAGGTTTGCAGGCCGCGGGTATCGTCGCTTCGTACTTCGGCATTCTTACCGACTACCGCCCGGTACGTTTCCCCGTCTCCTACGGCACCATTCCTCAGGGGAACGCAATCATCATCAGTGAGAATGCGTCTGAGCTGCCGGCAGCTTTAAGTGTCACGGGAAGTAGTGGGGCCACGGTGGCCATGCGAACAAACCCGAGTGATCCCTACTCGAAGGTGCTGATTCTTACCGGTGATAGCGCGGAAGACACTGTGAAGGCTGCGATGGGATTGTCCCTGCAGCGTTCGATGTGGCAAGGGAGCCAGGTGAGCGTGCAGGTGAAACATCCGGCCGCCAGCCAGCCTGATGATGCTCCACGCTGGTTGCCGACCGATCAGCTCCGCACGCTGGGTGATATCACGCGGCAGGCCGAGCTGCAGGGCGACGGTAGCGTCCCCCTGGGCGTCTACATGCGCGTGCCGCCGGATCTTTGCTACGACTGCGTGGCGAAGCAGAATCTCGAGTTTCATATGGAGTACCGCTATAACCCGGTGCCCCTGGCCAACGAGAGCACGCTGCAGGTGTATATGAATGGCGCCTATGTCAGCTCGACGCCGATGCCGCATCAGGAGAATGCCAGCGCTGTTCTGCAGACCCCCATTCCGGTGCCGGTCGTCAACATGCGGCCCTTCTCCAATTCGCTGATGCTGAAGTTCGTCTTCCAGATTGCGAAGAAGGGTAAGTGCCAGGACACGGCACCCCTGAATCTGCAGGGCGCCATCCTGAAGGGTTCCTATCTCGATATCCGCGATATTCCCCACTGGGCGGTACTGCCGAATCTCGAACTCTTCGCCAATGCCGGATATCCCTTCACCCGCATGAAGGATCTGTCAGAGACCGCCGTCGTCATTCCCGACAACGCGCAGACCGACGAGATCGAAGAGTACCTGACGCTGATGGGCCACTTCGGAGCGCAGACCGGTTATCCGGTCACCGATGTTACGGTCGTCACGGCCGACGGAATGAAGCGCGATTCCAGGAAGGACTACATCGTTCTTGGAACGGTTGAGGATCAGCCGGCGCTGAGCATGCTGAAGAACGATCTTCCCGTGCGCATCGACGGAGGCGGTCTGCATGTGCAGGATACGCAGGGTTTCTTCACGCCTCTGCAGAACGCATGGTGGAAGGTGCGTTCCAGCGACCACGTACAGACCGGCGAGCTGACGATGGCCGGCGGTCTGCCGGACACGATCCTCGAAGGCATCGAGTGGCCGAACAACTCGGGCAGGTCCGTCGTGGTGATCGCAGCACGGGATCATTCGGTGATTCCGCAGTTCCTGTCGACCTTCCTTCGGGACTCTCAGTCGTCGGATATTGCACAGTCCGTTAGCGTGCTGCACGGCGAGAAGTTTTCGTCGTATCGCATCGGCAACTATGTCTACCATGTGGGCTATCTGTCGCTCTGGGCGCGGCTGAAGATGTTCTTCACACAGTTCTCCTGGACGGTAGTGATCCTGGTCATGGGCTTCTCCTTCCTGATGGCCGGTCTCGTCCGTGTATGGTTGCGGCACCGGGCCAGAGTCCGCCTGCAGGGCGAGTAAAGAGAGCCGGAGATGTGGAGCAGAACAAACCGTGCAAGCGTGAGCACCTACGTTGCGTTGCTGGTGACACTTGTGGCCTGGCTCGGCCAGGGGTGCCGGGCGGAACAGTCCTGGGACCTGTGGGAGAAGTATGCCGCCAAGTTCATTGACCCGCAGGGGCGCGTCATCGATCGCGCGGCGCAGGATCGCACGACCAGCGAAGGGCAGGCTTATGCCATGTTCTTCGCTCTGGTTGCCGGGGACCGTGGCCGCTTTGACAAGCTGCTGAAGTGGACAGAGGAGAACCTTGCGGGCGGTGACATGACGCTGCGTTTGCCCGCCTGGAATTGGGGCAAGTCTCCCGAAGGCCAATGGAAGGTGTTGGACGACCATGCGGCTTCGGACGCCGATCTCTGGATGACCTACACCCTTCTGGAAGCCGGACGCATCTGGCGCGATGATCGTTACGCCAAGCTGGGGACAGTGATGGCCAGCCGCATCGCGCAGAGCGAAGTCGTTCTGGCGCCGGGATTGGGAACGACGATCGTTCCCGGGCCTCAGGGATTTCATCCCGAGCCCACGACCTACATTTTGAATCCCAGCTATCTGCCTCCCTTCATCCTTGTGCGGCTGGCGAAGGAGAACCCGCAGGGACCGTGGTCGACGGTTCTGGACTCCATGCCTCAGTTGCTGGCGCAGGGAAGCGGTGGCGGCTTTGCTATGGATTGGGTCCTGGCCGGTCCGGGTGGCGTGCGTCCTTCTTTGACCCCTGCACAGCTAGCCACCGGGAAGAATGAGGGTGTCCCTGTGGGCGGCTACGATGCCGTTCGCGTCTATCTGTGGCTCGGGATCAGCGATCCCGGAACCCCGGGGTTGCGGGAGCTGGCGGCGCCGCTCGGCGGTATGACGAACTATATGCGGACCAACCTGGCTCCGCCGCTGCTGGTGGACTCAGCAGGCAAGGTGCTGAATGCGGATGCTTCCGTTGGTTTTTCGGCGGCTCTTACTCCCTATTTGCAGATGATGGGATTGAAACAACAGGCCAAGACGCAGATGGATCGTCTGGCGGCTCTGAAAGATCCATCAACGGGACTCTATGGCAGGAATGGGGACTATTACGACCAGAACCTGGCGATGTTTGCCACTGGTTGGCAGGACCAACGGTTTCGCATTGACAAAGAAGGACGATTGAAGCTGAAGTGGAAGTAACAACACAGCCCGTAAACTAGTGATTCCGCAGTTAATAGCGGAAAAAACAGGGACAAACCCTAAGAAAAGCGGTAAGCTAAGCTGCGACGCGGTGTCTCTCTAGATACCCCCTCGCCGCCTAACCGATTTGCGAGTAGGAATGAAGAATCTGCCACCAATACGAACGCTCACAGTTACTCTGGCGCTATGCGCCGGAATGCTGGGCGCCACTGCCATGGCTCGAGCGCAGGGAAATACGTCTACAACGGCGGCTCTGCTGGATAAGGCGCACTCTCTTGAAGTAAAGGGACGCATGGACATGGCGGCCCAGACCTGGCAGCAGGTCCTTCTGGCTGACCCGAACAATCCTGAGGCGTTGGGCGGCTTGGCTCGTGCCGCCAAGCTGGCGGGAAATCAGCAGCAGGCTAAGCAGTATCTGGATCGTCTGCGGGCGGTCAGCCCGAACGATCCTAATATTGAGCGGGCCGAGAACATGATGACCCAGCAGAACCAACTGCAGCAGTTGCAGCAGGCTGGCAAGCTGGCGCAGAGCGGACAGTATGCGCAGGCGATGAATATCTATCGCCAGGTCTTCGGTGGAACGCCTCCTCCGGGCGATTGGGCGCTTGCCTACTACGAGACCGAATCGGCAACCGAAGATGGGCGTCCTCATGCCATTGCAGGTCTGCGTTCGCTCATCGATAAATATCCGCAGGACTCGCGTTACCAGATCTCGCTGGGACGCATTCTGACCTACAACCCGACCACTCGCGCGGAAGGCCGGCGCTATCTTGAGCGCCATCCGAGTGATCCGGGAGCCGTGGAAGCGCTGCGTCAGTCGCTGACCTGGGATGCGCAGAATCCGGCGGCTCTTTCTGACATTCGTTCTTATCTCGCCAAGCACAAGGATCCTGCTCTGGAGATGGCGATGAAGAGCACGCAGGCTCGCGTCGCTGCGTCGGTTCGCACGGGAGCGCGCACTGCGGCGCAAGGGCCTGCGATGACTCCTGAAGAGCAAGCGGAGATCGTTGCAAACCGTCAGGTAAGCCAGGAAGAGCAGGCAGCCTATGCGGCACTGAATGGAAAGCGGCTGACGGAAGCAGAAGAACGCTTCAAGGCGCTACTCGCGAAGAATCCGGATAATCCGCGTGCACTGGCTGGCATGGGTTATATCCGCATGCAGCAGTCGAACTTCGGCGGAGCCATCAGCTTCCTGGAACAGGCCAAACAAGACGGAGCGCGCGATGCCGGTCTGGAAAATGCGCTCTCGACCTCGCGGTTCTGGTACACGATGGGCGAAGGAACCTCAGCCCTGAACGAGAATGATCTGACGACTGCGGAGAAGCATTTCCGTACGGCGCTGGACATGAAGACCGGCAGCCCGGAAGCTCTCGAAGGTCTGGCTGGAACGTTGATGAAGGCACAGCAGCCTGAAGCCGCTGTTCCGTACTACGAGCAATACATCAGACTGAGGGCCAGCGGAATTACCGGCTGGAGAGGTCTGTTTACAGCGCAGTATCAGGCAGGGAACGCAGCTCTTGCATTGGCGACTGAACGGAAGATGCCGGCGGGGGTGCGAGCTCAGCTCATGAAAGACCCGGACTTCCTGCGAACGTTGGCCTCGGCCTACTCAGCCGTAGGTCGAGATGCAGATGCGCAGCGAGTGTTGAAGGGAGCCCTTGAGCTCCCTTTTCCCACTGATGGGCGCGGTATCAAAATCGAGACGCAGTTGCAGTACGCAGGCCTTCTGTTGGCCGGCAATCACAGGGATCAGGCCGCTGGGCTCTATCGCCAGGTCCTGAGTGAAGATG
>JABFXN010000181.1 GCA_013361705.1 Acidobacteriaceae bacterium | reverse complement strand
GGCCTGTGGAACGGCTACCGTGTCGAACAGGTCGCTACCCCTGAAGCCTGGGAGGCTGATCCAGAGCTGGTCTGGCGTTTCTACTCCATGCGGAGGCGTGACGCGATGGCCGCGGAGCCGAACGCAGCTCATCGCGCCCTGGCCGCCCTGGAACAGAAGTGTAGCGATCGCCTGTATCTCTGTACGCAGAACGTAGATGATCTCCACGAGCGTGGTGGCTCCCAACGCGTGCATCACATGCATGGTTCTCTCTTCGAGTCGCGGTGCGTGCGCTGCGCAGACCCCTTCACCGACCATGCGTTCTATGAAGAAGCCGCCGCATTACCGGTATGCGCCACCTGCGGTGCCGCCGTGCGGCCGCACATCGTCTGGTTCGGGGAGATCCCGCTGAATATGGATGAGATCTACAGCCGTCTGGCAACATCGACCCATGTCCTGGTTGTGGGTACCTCCGGCTCGGTCTACCCGGCCGCGGGCTTTGTCCAAATCGCTAACCAGCGTGGCCTGAAGACGATCTACGTCGGCCCTGAAGAACCGCTGAATGCAGAGGCATTCGACACCATCTTCCTGGGCAACGCCACCGAGGTGCTGCCGAGCTTTCTCCGATAGGCAACATCGGCTCACCTACACTAGAAAGAACCAGTGGCGGATGATTTCGCACAGCTCGTCAAGCGGCAGGCCGACATCGTCAAGATCGTCGAGGAGTACGTCCGCCTTCGCAAAAGCGGAGCCCAGAACTACTCCGGTCTTTGCCCCTTCCACAAAGAGAAATCGCCCTCCTTCTCCGTAAACGCGGTCCACGGCTACTTTTACTGCTTCGGCTGCCATGAGAAGGGTGATGTCTTCACCTTTGTCATGAAGCTGGAGAATGTCGGCTTCCCCGAGGCCTTGCGCATCGTCGCCCAGAAGGCCGGTATTCCGCTTCCCAAACGCGACTTCTCCTCTCCGGAGGAAGCCCGCGAGGCGGGCTTGCGGCGGCAACTTCTCGATGTCCACGAGGCTGCCACACAGTACTTCCAGGCAGCCTTGAACTCCCCCATGGCGGCCCGCGCTCGCGAGTATATGAGCGGCCGCGGCATTACGCCTGAGACCGTACAGCGCTTCCGTATCGGCTTCGCTCCAGACGACTTCAACCACATGCGCGACGAGCTGCGAAAGCACTTCAGCGAAGAGGTGCTGCGCGCCAGCGGTCTGTTCACCAGCAAAGAACAGGACCAGCAGGGACTGCCGACCGGCAATCTCTATGCCCGCTTCCGCAACCGCGTCACCTTTCCCATCTGTAACGAGCAGGGCAAGGTCATCGCCTTCACGGCGCGTGCTCTGCTTCCCGACGAAAAGACGCCGAAGTATCTCAACTCGCCGGAGACCGCTCTCTATACCAAGGGGCAGGTCCTCTTTAATCTGGATAAAGCGAAAGCCGCCATCCGGGCGCAGGATTACGCCCTGCTGGTGGAAGGCCAGATGGACTGCATCTCCGTCTTCATGGCCGGCATTCCGCCTGTCCTGGCCACCAGCGGCACTGCCTTCACCGAGGCACAGGTACGCCTGCTCTCCCGCTTCACCAAACGTGTTGTCGTGAACTTCGACCCCGATACGGCCGGAGCCACCGCTGCGGAGAAATCCATCGCCCTGCTTACAGAAGAGGACTTTGAGGTCAAGGTCGTGACCCTTGACGGAGGTCTGGACCCCGACCGCTTTGTTCGGGAACAGGGCATCCAGGCTTATGGCGCAGCGCTAAGAAAGGCAAAGCGCCAGTCGGACTACCTCATTGAGCGTGCCCAGACTCTCTTCCCTCCCCGCTCGCCTGAGGCTAAGGTGAAGGCGGTGAACTATCTATTACCGCACATCCGTCGTGTGCCATCCGCGATTCAACGCGACGAATTCATCACCGACGCAGCACAAAAACTCGGTATCGACTTCTCAATTCTCCGTCAGGAAATGAGGCAAGCCGCAGCCCACCGGCTCGGCTCTGTCCGACAAAATGCCACAGCTCCCGTCTCTGAGACTGAGCGGCTACTCTTGCGCGCTCTGCTGCAAGCTGAAGGTTCGGCGGCCCGCCGTGTCGCGAGCGAACAATTGATGGCCAATCCCCGGTGGTATGAGGGCCTGACAACAGCTCCTCTCCTGGAGCAGTTCGCAAATGCACCTATCCCATCCAACCCCTTGGAAGCAGCGCCAGAACCCGCCCTCGCTGAGATTCTCGCCAAGGTGCTCTCCGAAGTGCACAGCTCAGACGACACTCTGGAGAAAGACCTACAGGGCGCGCTTAATACGTTGCACTGGAGCAGCTTAGAAAGACGAAAACGAGAACTGGGGTCGATGATCGCTGAAGCTAATCGGCGAGGAGATACACCCATGGTCGGAAAGCTAACAGAAGAACTAATGGTAATCACCCGTCAGTTACGAGAGTTATAGACTGGAACATCGAAATCGAGACTTCGGCAGATAACCGTCTTGAACGCCGGGCTAAAGACATTCCTCTTCATGAAAAGTTGCGCTTTTCGCTATCTAAATTCAGGACATTCGTGCAAATCTGTTAGCAGATATCCCACGAGCTCGATCCCGAATGGCTATCAAAAAAGATAGGCACCTGGAATCTCAACGATTCGAGTCTTCCGATGCCACATGTTGCGCGATGAAAAGCATCATAAGGAAAAAGATTGTAATTTTTCCCGCCCGGCTGCTGAGCTGAACTTAACCCGGCTCCCAAGGACTGTGTCTGTGCGAATTCTTCATTTGATTACATCCCTGGATCTCCGCGGAGGAGGCCCGGCAGAGGTGGTTCGTCTTCTGGGCAAAACGCAAGCCGCTATGGGGTATAGCGTCGAGGCGGTCAGCGCGGATGACGAAGCTACGGATATCTCCACCTTTGAATTTCCTGTACATCGGCTCGGTCCTGGCATCGGGTACGGTTATTCCAGCCGTTTGGCCGAATGGCTGAAGCAGAACCGGTCACGATTCGATGCCGTGATCGTGCATGGTCTATGGCAGTATCCGCATCAGGCGGCCTACACCCTACTGCGCGGTCATGTTCCCTACTTTGTCTTCGTCCACGGCATGCTGGATCCCTGGTTCAACCAGAGTTTCCGGTTCAAGCACGTGAAGAAGCTTCTTTACTGGCACATGATCGGGCGTCCCGCTCTCGATGGGGCTGCCTCCGTCATCTTTACGACAGACGAGGAGCTTCGCCGCTCCGCATCGGCGTTCTTCCCATATAAGTGGCGGGCGATGGTTGCCGCTCTGGGAATTGAGGGACCGCAACATCCTGTCGATCATTCGGGCCTATACCAGAGATGGCCGCAACTGAAGCAGAGAGAGTATCTCCTGTTCTTCGGCAGGCTCCATCCTAAAAAAGGATGCGATCTGCTTCTAAGAGCATTTGCCCGTGTCGAGGCGGACAGCGAGCGGATGCTGGTCTTCGCCGGTCCCGCAGACCGTTCCTATGGACGGCATCTTCGGGAGCTGGCAAAAGAGTTGGAGATCGAGGACCGCATCCTCTGGACCGGCATGGTGCAGGGCGCAGAGAAATGGGCGATGCTGCAGGGGGCCGACGCCTTTGTACTTCCCTCACACCAGGAGAACTTCGCCGTCGCTGCCGTCGAAGCCATGTGCTGCGGCACACCTGTTCTGTTGAGCGATAAGGTGCAAATCTACCGCGATGTAGTGCGCGATGGCGCGGGCCTGGCGGAGCCGGACACGCTGGCGGGCGCGGTATGCCTGCTGCAACGCTGGGCTGCTTTGGACAGCCACGCCAAGGCGACCATGAGGCAAAATGCCCGGACAACCTATCGGCAGAAGTACACAGCCGTGGCTTCCACCGAGAATCTCATGCAACAGATCGAGACCGAGTTGCGCAGATTACGCCGGCTGGCTCCAGGTCTTCCATTTGGCGGCAGCTCTCAAAGCGCAGCGAGGCATAGCGGACTCTAAGTATGCAAAAGATGCACCTCCCTAATCCTTACCCTTCGCCGGTACGTTACGGCGCCGCCGTCGGCATTGCGACCTTGTCCATCGTCCTCAGCACGTTGCTGCTCCGGATGGGCATCCGGCTCGAGTCCGCATGGATGGTTGCTGCCGTCACTCTCGCCGCCTGGTTCGGCGGCCTGGGGCCCGGTCTGCTGTCGACCGCACTCTGCTTCGCCGGGCAGATGTTGCTTCGCTATCCGGAAGGAAGCTGGAGGGTAGAGGGAATAAGCGAGTGGGTCGGCCTGTGCGCCTTCGTCATGAATGCGCTGCTGATTTCGTTCCTGTTCCGCTCTCACTACCGTGTCCGTGCCTGGCGCAAGGTGTCACCTGTCGCGGTCACCGGCGGATACTGGTGGCGGTATGACATTGGCGGCGAAAGCGTCGAACTGAGTTCACCCGCTTTTCCCCACGTCACCATCACGCGCACCTATGCCGACTGGCTGCGGCAGATCGCACGGCAGGACCGCGAGCGCGTTGAGGCCGCAATACACACGGCAATTTCCAGTGGCCAAATCGACCTGCAGTTCCACATGATTCTGCCCGAAGGCGTCACCCGGTTAGTGGAGATGCGCGGCGTCCGGCCGGAAGGCAAAGAAAATGGCCTTCTCGCGGACTGCCTGGAGATGGGAGCACCGACGCCCGATCCGCAGGCGTTTCTGCACTAGGACTAGCACGAGCCATCCAGCTTCCTGGCTCATGACATGGCGAGCGCAAATTCGTCCACACGAGGCCCACTCACAGGCGAGGCCAAATACGTATGGACGAATTTGCGCCGCACGTTTCTAGGCCGGAATCTTGTTCCGTTTGCGCTTATAGTCCATTAGCTCCTCTTTCCAGTTCACCTGAGGCATGCCCGCATGTTTCGCCTGTTGCTGCAGGCGTTCGATCGCCTCTCCAAATGGTGTCTGGGGTTCTGTGCTGTCCTCACTTGAGGATTCCGACGACGGCGCCGGCATCACATGAACCTCATGCGGAGCCACTGCTGCGGGGTCATGCTCCTCCTGAATGTGTTGCTTGCGTTCGGCAAACTGTTCCGGGGTCATCATGGAAGCGGGTAAACCCATTGGATCGTACAAAATTCCTTCAGCCATGAGCTTACGGGCAGTCACCGTCAGATTGTCACGACGGGTCGTGGCGGTGCGAAGAGCGCGTTCGCGCTCGGGTTCAGACTCGAACTGCGCGTGATGCCGAAGATACTCGATTTTGCGGTCATACAAGTCAATCTCACGAAGCAGATCCTTCAGAAAATACTTGTCATGAACAACATGACGCATGGATGTCATCTCTCCAAAGCCGATATGGCTACAAACGTTGTCGTGCTTTGGTTGGGGGCGAAAGACGTACGGAGCACAGATGCCCTGGAAGGATGAGGGACCCTTCCGGATTAGGGGCCATCGGCTCTCGACCGCCCATGAACCTGATGAAGAGATAGATGCAGAAAGACCGGCCGCCAGTTGTGTCAGCTTAAACACGAAGGGGACAGCGCGCGAACGCTGTCCCCTTCGGCACTCTATCCGTGAGTGAACTTAGACTGCCGTAACGTTCTCAGCCTGGAAGCCCTTCGGGCCCTTCACGACGTTGAACTGAACGCGCTGTCCCTCGGCGAGCGAGCGGAAGCCGTTGGCATTGATGGCGGTGTGGTGCACGAAAACATCCTCACCGTTGTCGCGGCTCAGAAAGCCGAATCCCTTGGCGTCGTTAAACCACTTCACTGTTCCCTGTTCCATTGTTGTTCCTCTTTACCTGTGATGTACCGCTGAATTCTGATGTTTGGAATTCTGCGTGTTCATCTTTGGGGGAACATGCAGGGATTACAAGATCGGATTCTACGATGTTGCCTAATGATACCAGATTTCCTCAGTGATGTTTTCCGCAGGGGCACGTCTTTAATGCGCCGCCTTAATGGGCCGCCTTCTGTGCCGCAATCCAGCGGTCGGTTCTGGCATCCAGAACATCCAGGGGTAGAGCCCCTCCATCCAGCATCTCGTCATGGAAAGTCCGGATATCGAACTTCGGCCCCAGTTCTTTCTTTGCCCGCTCCCGCAGTTCCACAAATTTCAACTGTCCCAGCTTGTAGGAGAGCGCCTGGGCCGGCCACGCGATATAGCGGTCCGTCTCCGACTGGATCGTAGGCTCATCCACAGCATGTGAATTTCTCATAAATTCGACCACCTGGTCCCGCGACCAGCCGAGGTCATGGATTCCCGTATCGACCACCAGGCGCACCGCGCGGAAGAGCTCTGAGGAAAGCCGGCCGTAGTCCGAGACCGGATCCTGGTAGAAACCGACCTCTTTGCCCAGTTGCTCGGCATAGAGCGCCCAGCCCTCAACGTACGCGGAGTTGCCTCCGTGTAGGCGGAAGCTCGGCAGACCGGTTAGCTGCTGCTGGATCGAAAGCTGCATGTGATGGCCGGGAATACCCTCGTGGTACGCGACGGCTTCGTCCTTGATGGTGTCGCGATGCTGAAAGTCGGAGACAGCAACCGAAACGCGGCCCGGCCGCTTTCCGTCGGGAGTACCAGTCTGGTAATGGGTCGCCATGGCCGCCTGGAAGGCCGGAATCGCCTCGACGGTAACCGGCGACTTGGGCAGCAGAGTGAAGAGCTGCGGAAGCTTGGGCTCCATCTGGGCAATTGCCTTGCGGAAGTTGTCGAGGATCTGCTCTTCGGAGGTGGGAATGTACTTCTGATTCCCCACCAGAGACGCCCGGAAGCTGGCCAGATCCGGATATCCGGCACGTTTGGCCACGGCCGTCATCTCGGCCTCAATCCGCTTGATCTCATCCAGACCGATCTGGTGGATCTTTGCCGGCGGCAGATTCGTGGTGGTGCGGCTATAGATCGCCGCCTGGTAACGGCGCTTGCCATCGGGTAGCGAGGTAATCGAAAGCTGCGTCCGGCCGTGCGCCGCATACTCGTCCCGCACATAGGCGGCAAATTGACGGTACGCCGGAAACACCTCTTTTTCGACGGCTTCGGTGATCTGATCGGTCAGGCGCTTCTTGTCCGCCTCAGAGAAGCTCGCAGGAAACTACTGGGTCGGGCGCAGGAATGGGTTGGCGCGGATCACACCCTCACACTGTCCCGGAACCTTCTCCAAAAGAAACCTGACCGGCATCAGGTGATCGCTCTCGCCGGCCTTCATGGCCTCAATCGACTGCTGGAAGACGCGCGGAACCTGGTGCAGCCGGGCGATGTAGTCCTCATAATGCTTCACCGAATCCAGAGGGACGGCATTCGGAAGATCGGCCAGACTGGTGTGCGGCCCGCCCATCTGATCGACAGGCATCTCATAGTCTTTCAGTTCGTAGTTCTCGAGAGCCAGCTTCAGGCTGCGCACAGCGAGCTGGTGAGAGAGCAGATCCTGCTCCGGAAATCCCGCGGTCGAAATCGCATCCAGCTTTGCCAGGTACGTCTTGCGGTGCTCGTTCTGGCGGGCACTCGTCGCCAGGGAGACATCGTCGAGCTGGTCGTTATAGCGATAGTCCCCGTAAGCCGTCGCACGCTGGGGTGACTGCCGCAGGCTCTCCTGGAACTCGTCTTCGAAGAGCTTGTTCTGAGCAGCAATCCGTTCTGCGACGGGCGCAACCTGGGCGAAGGCGGCCGCAGACACAGCAATGCCGCTGGAGAGAACTACCGCATGAAGAAGACGCATGCAGCGACAATACCAGAGACCGTCAGGACTCTAAGGGCTCTTCTTCATCGTCGAGGACTTCCTCTTCGATCTGCATGTCATGGAACTCTTCGGAGTCAAAAACTTCTCCACACTGGAGACATTCAACGAACTCCGCATCTTCATCGCGGGAGACGACGCGGACCTGAGGGTGCTTGCAGTCAAGGTTCATGGGACGAATCGATCCGGAAGACGGCATATACCGCAGGTCACGGATGACTCGGATTTTTACCCGCAATGACCATTATGTCAACGCCATTCACCAACTTTGATAATAATTATCGTCTAATAGGTGTTGCTTTCACCCTGAGAGTGGACTAGACTTGTCCTATATCGTGAGACCTCAGGGTCTGCACGATTCCCAGGCGAAACGGCATGCTCAGGCTGACAAAAAAAGCGGACTACGGGCTGATGGCCCTGAAGTATCTGGCCGAGCACGTGGACAACGGCGCCCAGAGCGCCAAAGACATTGCCGAGGCCTACCATATTCCCGCTCAGTTGCTTGCGAAGATCCTGCAGACGCTCGCCAAGGGCGGCCTGCTGGTCTCAACCGCGGGCACACGCGGCGGTTACGCAC
>JABFXN010000155.1 GCA_013361705.1 Acidobacteriaceae bacterium | reverse complement strand
AGCATGGCGTCTTTGATGAGATGTGCGGCCGTGCCCTGCAGCGGTGGGTTAACTGCAGTGCGTTCGGCGAAGCCGCGCATATTGGCGTTGCGTGACTGGATATCCGGAATAGGACGGACGCGGCCAAAGAGCGTTTTGACCTTCTGCTCTTCGCGCACGGTCGCCAGCACGCCGTCGATGAAGGCGCGAACCCCCTTATAGCGGTCAAAATAACGCTCGATGTAGAGCTTGGCTTCTTTCTGTTCGATCCCAAGTTGTGCTGCCAGACCGAAGGGCGAGATGCCGTAGACGATGCCGAAGTTGACTGCCTTGGCCCGGTTACGCGTCTCCTTGTCCATTGTCTCGGGATCTACGCCAAAAACCTCACTGGCGGTGAGAGTGTGGATGTCTTTGCCGGTGCGATAGGCGTCAACCAGAAGGGGGTCGTCCGAGAAGTGCGCCATCAACCGGAGTTCGATCTGCGAGTAGTCGGCCGAGAGCAATACATTGCCGGGAGCCGCAATAAATGCGGCTCGGATCTCCCTTCCCAATGCGGTACGAATGGGGATGTTCTGCAGGTTGGGATTGATGGAGGAGAGTCGGCCGGTCGCTGTGCCTACCTGGTTGAAGGTCGTATGGATGCGACCCTCGTTGTCGGCGAGCTGCGGCAACTGATCGAGGTAGGTTGATTTCAACTTAGCAAGCTGGCGGAACTCGAGAACCAGGCGGGGCACCTCGTGGTGCTCTGCGAGCTCTTCCAGAACGTCCTGCGCCGTAGAGATAACCTTGCCCTTGCCGTACTTCAATGGCTTGGGCAGCGCCATCTTGTTGAAGAGCACATCGCCGAGCTGCTTGGGTGAGTTGATATTGAAGCGATGGCCGCTGGTCTCGTAGATGCGTTCGCTGAGTGAATCGATCTCGACCGCAAGACGGGAAGACATGTCACTCAGAACTTCGCGATCGATGCGTACACCGGCCCGCTCCATCTTGAGGAGAAGCGGGACAAGCGGCTTATCGATCTCGTCATAGACCTTCATGGTTTCAGCCTGGGTGACGTCGTCCCGCATCGGCTTTGCGAGGCGAAGAACGGCGTCGGCAGATTCGACCAGTAACGTGTTTGGATCTTTGCCGAGAGCGCGATTGGAGAAGCGCGCCGCAATGTCAGCCAGTGTATGTGAGCCGTGCGTTGGATTGATGAGATAGCTGTAGAGCATCACATCATCCACTACGCCACGTAATGCAAAGCCACAGGATTCGATCGCGCGCAGAGCCGACTTGAGATCATGTACAGACTTAGGAACGCTCTCATCCTCGAGCAAAGCTTTAAGAGGTTGTGATTCCGGGCGCGCCATATCGACAAAGGTCACATCGTGGCCTTCCACGGCAAGGCCGAGGCGCAACGATTGTGAAGAAGGCGGAATGGGCGCGGCCGGGGCTACCGGAGGTGGTACAGCGAAGAGACTTCCGGTCTCCGGTGGTGGAGGTTCAGTTTCGTCCTCCTCGGGCACGCTGATCTCGGAGGCAATAGCTGCGGCATTCTCGAAAACTGCGAGAGCAAAGCCATTTTTCGCAGAGGTAAGCAAAGCTGCGAGCTGCTCAGGCGTCGGGTCGAGAACGTAGGTCGCCGGCTTGGCATCTTCCGGCGGAGCGAGCTCCTTGAGCAGCGTCGTGAACTCGAGTTCAGTAAAGAGCTCGCGGCAGGCGATGGGATCAATCGCTTGTGTCTCCATTGCAGCGAGGTCGTACTCGACAGGCACATTGGTGTGGATCGTGACCAACTCTTTGCTGAGCATGATGTTGTCGCGATTGTTCTGCAGGCTCTCGCGATAGGTCTTACGCTTGACCTCTTCCGCACGATCAAGCGCGGCTTCTACCGTCCCGAACTGTTGGATCAGTTCCACCGATCCCTTGTCGCCGATTCCAGGAGCACCCGGGATGTTGTCGACCGAGTCGCCCCGCAAGGCCATCACATCGATCACCTGCTGTGGCGGTACCCCGAGCGTCTCCTCGACTTTCTTCGGATCGAGGATGAGGTTGTCTTTCGTCGGATTGAGGATAAGCACGTCGTCGTTGACGAGCTGCATCATGTCCTTATCCGACGAGACGACATAGACCCTGTATCCCTGCGCTGCAAACTTGCAGGAGAGTGTGCCGATCACATCGTCGGCTTCGAAGCCCTCGTGGAGGAGGACAGGGATGCGAAAGGCATCCAGGGAGCGGCGGATGTAAGGCATCTGCTGCAGCAGGTCGGGCGGCGTCTCAGTCCGCGTGGCCTTGTAGCCGGCGTAGTCGACCTCTTCAAACTGCTGCGTTTTGATATTCCACTTGCGAACAGCCTTCATCTCGCGGGCGCGCTCGTCGCGAAAAACGGGGCCGGGCGGATCGTAGATTGCGGCAAGGTACTTCGGCTGGAAGTCGCGGCGCAGCTTGTTAATCATGTTCACGAAGACATAGGTCGCCGCCGTGGGAATGCCGGTACGCGTGGACATGGGGCGTTGCCGCTGCATGGCATGGTAGGCGCGGAAGATGAACGCCATTGCGTCCAGCAGGTAGATTGCGGGTTTCTGCTCGTCAGCCATCCTTAGAAGGATACGCGTTCGAATGGTTGTGAGTTGAATTGTTGAATAGTTGAAGGGTGCCTTGGATTCGCTCTCTGAGAGACGATTCTCGCCGTCCTGGAAGGCGCAAAAGACACTCGATAACGATGGATTTTCAGGAGATGAACATGCAATCGCCGTAGCTGAAGAAGCGATAGCGTTCCGCAACGGCGTGGTTGTAGGCGCGGAGTACGTTTTCGCGGCCTGCGAACGCGCTTACTAGCATCAGCAACGTCGATTGCGGCAGGTGGAAGTTGGTCAGCAGGGCCTGGACCAGTTTGAACTCCGCTCCGGGAGAGAGGAAGATATTGGTCTCTCCGGAGTGTGGTTCAAGCGAGGTGCGGGCGCAGTGTTCCAGCGTACGGACCGTTGTAGTGCCGGCCGCAACGATTCGTCTGCCTTCCTGTTGTGCAGACTGGATGGCGCGCGCCGTCTCTTCCGGCAGAGTGTAGTGCTCGGTGTGAAGTCTGATCTCTTCCAGCCGTTCCACGCGTACCGGCTGAAAGGTTCCAAGGCCGACGTGCAGCGTGATGGTAGCGATCTGGACTCCGCGGCCTTTGATCTCATTCAGCACGCGCGGCGTGAAGTGCAGACCGGCGGTCGGCGCAGCCGCCGAGCCTGGCTGCCAGTTGTAGACCGTCTGATACCGTTCGCGGTCTGCGGCGTCATCAGGACGGTGCATATAGGGCGGCAATGGAATATGGCCAATGCGATCGAGGCGCGCAAAGAAGTCATCGACCGGTGCAAAGCGTAGCGTACGTTCGCCAAACTCACCGGCATCAATCACTTCGGCCTGAAGCTGGTCGGCGAAGATAAGTGTTGTCCCCACGCGAACCTTCTTGCCAGGACGAACAAGAGCCGTCCACTCCAGCGGGGCAGTCTGCTGGGTGAGCAGCACCTCAATCTGTCCGATAAAGCCGGCGCGCGTGGCATAGAGACGCGCTGGAATTACGCGGCTGTTGTTCAGTACCAGGAGGTCCCCGGGCTGCAAGAATGAGGGCAACGAACGGAAGCTGTCATCACGAAAAGCGCCGGTGTGGCGATGGAGCACGAGCATGCGCGAGGCATCGCGTTCGGGCAGCGGCTGCTGCGCGATGAGCTCCTCGGGGAGATGGAAGTCGAAATCGGAGACCAGCATCTAGAGGTCTCCTGTGTGCGGTTTGGCCATGCGCACCGCCTCATCGAGTGCTCCCTGTGTCGCTTCTGGATTGGGAATATCTGAGGTATGCGGCGGCCAGGTGACAGCGACACGGCTGAAGGGTTTGGGGATAAGGAAGCGGTCCCAGGAACGCAGCACCCAGGCGCGTTGCGGCTGCAGATGAAATGCGCCGACGTTGGTTCCGACTCGATTCGCGAGCGCAGTCACGCCAGGTTTGGCGACCATGTTTGGACCGCGAGGTCCATCGGCAGTGAAGGCGCAGATGTGGCCATTGCGGTAGGCGGTCTCCATGGCAAGCAGGCCAACTGCTCCGCCGCGGGAGCTAGAGCCCCGCACCGCCGTGAAGCCGAGACGTTCGACGGTGCGTGCGATCAACTCGCCATCGAAGGACTGAGAGATAAGGATGGCGATCCTGAGATTGCGGAAGCGATAGGCGGCCATCAACAGGGAACGGTGCCAGAAAGCGAAGACGCTGGGAGCAGGCATGCGATCGCCTTGGATAACACCGGCAGCGCATATCTCCTCAAAGCGAAGCGTGCAGCCAAGAAGGCGTATGAGGAAGGCGGCGAGGCGTGGGATAAGAAAGAGCAGTATCCGTTGTTTGGCCGTCCATTTCATCCGCGTTCTTGTTAGATTCCGAGCTCGTTACGGATAGAGTTGGCAATCGCCTCGGCGTGATGCTTCATACGAGCTTCGTCTTCCGCCTCGATCATCACGCGGGCAAGGGCTTCGGTGCCGCTGTAACGGATCACGACGCGGCCACTGTCCTTCAGTTCATCTTCGGCTGCGGTGATGGCTCTGACGATGGAGGGGAACTGGTCGAGCGGCTTCTTCTCACGCACCTTGACGTTGACGATCACCTGCGGGAAGACCTTCAGATCCCCGGTCAGCTCGGCCAGCGATTTGCCGTTGCGGTGCAGCACATTCAGCACAGCGAGCGCGGTCTGCAGACCATCGCCGGTGGTGGAGAGAGCCGGGAAGAGGATATGGCCGGACTGCTCGCCTCCGAGCGATGCGCCGGTAGCCTGCATCTGCTCCAGAACATATTTGTCGCCCACCGGCGCGCGCAGCATACGGATGCCGGAGCGCTTGAGTGCTGCCTCCAAACCCATGTTGGACATGGTTGTGGCGACGACGAGATCGTTGGCAAGCTGTCCGCGCGCCTTCAGATCCCGTGCGGACAGCAGCATGACGGCATCGCCATTCACGACCTGGCCGTACTCATCGGCAAAGAGAGCGCGGTCGGCGTCTCCGTCGAAGGTGATGCCCATGGAGGCGCCGGAGGCTGTTACTTCGTCGGCGACGATCTCCGGATGCAAGGCGCCGCAACCCTCATTGATGTTGCGGCCGTCAGGAGAGGCGTGGGTAATACGAATCTCTCCGCCAAGCTCGGCGAAGAGCTGTGGCGCGACGGAAGATGCTGCGCCGTTGGCGCAGTCGAGAACGATGGTCTTGCCGTCGAGAGAGAGACCGGGAACCTGCCCGAGGAGGAACTGGATGTACTCGGCACGGTAGGCTTCGTCGGCTTCAGGCAACGCATTGACAGCGATTGAGTCGTGAACGAGGCTGCTGAGGTGCCGGAAGATCTCCTCTTCCATGGCGAGTTCCGTGGCATCGGGGAGTTTGTAGCCATCAGGGCCGAAGAGCTTGATGCCATTGTCCTGCCACGGATTGTGCGAGGCCGAGATGACCACGCCCGCACCAAAGCCATGTTTGCGCGTCAGATACGCCACGGCCGGCGTGGTGATGATTCCGGCAAGGTGCGCAGCGGCTCCTCCCGCCGTAAGACCGGCGATGAGCGTGCCGGCAATCCACTCGGAGCTCTCGCGGGTGTCCATGCCAAGCAGGACATCCTTCGAGTTCCGCAGGGAGTGTGCCAGTGCCAGACCGACGGCGTAGATGGTCTTCGGGTCGAGCGGAGCTTCGCCGGCGACAGCACGGATACCATCGGTTCCAAAGAGCTTTCGCATATTGAATCTGAGGGTAACAGCTTGCCGTCAGGAACGCTTGCCGGTGACGGTAGCCTCCAGCGAGCCCTTGTGCAGTCGAGCGGTAATAGAGCTTCCGGAAGCGGCCTCGGCGGCGTCGCGCAGCAGCTTGCCGTCGGCGTCATACACAAGGGCATATCCACGCTGCAGCACGGCGAGCGGAGACAGCGACTGAAGCGCGGTCGATGCGGCCTGCACACGGTTCCGTTCGCTTGAAAGGCGATCGCGATGAGCGGTCAGCAAGCGGGATTCAGCGATAGAAACGCGATGACGCGCCTGGGAGAGCTGCCGCGTCAGGTCACGTGCAGCCAGACGCTGATGCAGCGTAAGCAGACGTCGCTCATTGCGCTGAAGCCCCAAGTTGACGGCGGAATTAGCGCGCCATGCAAGTTCATCCAGACGCTGATAACGGCGGCTGATGGCATCTTCCACGCGGTAGAGGATTGCCTGTGCATTGATGCGAGCGAAACGCTGACCGGCCTGCATGGTGGTATAGCGGGCCGCACGAACCAACCGTTGGCTGAGTGTGGCTACATGATCTTCAATGCGATGCTGGGCGGCAGTGATCAGTTCGGCGGCAGCCGATGGAGTAGGCGCGCGAAGATCCGATACAAAGTCGGCGATGGTGAAGTCAGTCTCGTGTCCGACCGCAGAGACGATTGGAAGTTCACTGCCCGCAATCACACGTGCGAGAGCTTCGTCGTTGAAGCCGGCAAGGTCTTCGGCCGAACCGCCTCCACGGGCAAGAAGGATGAGATCCACAGCGTGAGGAGTTCCAGTTGCCTGGTTGAAGTAACGAATACCGTTGGCGACTTCCAGGGGAGAACTGGCTCCTTGGACGGCGGCGGGGTAAACGAGGAGATCGAGGCAGGCGTGCCGACGCCGGATGACATTGACGATGTCACGGATGACAGCGCCGGTAGGAGAGGTGACGATGCCGATGCGCGTGGGGAAGGCGGGAAGTGGACGCTTCCGGTCGGCATCGAAGAGGCCTTCGGCCTGCAGACGGGCCTTGAGCTGCTCAAAGGCAAGCTGCAGCGCTCCGGCTCCACGGGGTTCAACCGATTCGGCGATGAGCTGAAGTTGCCCACGCGATTCGTACACAGAGACACGGCCGCGGACCAGCACTTCCAGGCCGTCTTCGATACGGAAACGGTGTGTCTGCGCCTGGCGTCGGAAGAGCACGACTGGAAGCTGCGCCTCACCATCTTTCAACGTGAAGTAGACGTGGCCGGAGGTGGCTGGGCGGCAATTGGAGACCTCGCCGAAGACGGAGATATTGCCATATCCCTTTTCGAGCTCGCCCCGGATCAGCGAGACCAGTTCGGCGACGGAAAACGTGGTGCGGCGCGGCGCCGACCGGGCCGCAGGTTCAGCCGGCTGAGGCGCAGCTTCAGGTTCTTCGAACGCGAAGCCGAGCTGGGGGGCGGTATCCGAGGTACGGCCTGAGCGGAGCTGTGCCAGCGTGGGCATAGCCTCTAGGTTATCTCCGGAGGTGGCTAAGGAGATAGAGAACCAGGGAGAGGACAATGCTGATAACGATGCTGGTCCCTAAAGGGATGAAAACCTGCCAGTTACGTCCGCGAAAGTTCAGATCGCCGGGAAGACGGCCCAGGGGGAGCGAAAACTTCCCGGCAACCAGGAAAATAAGACCGGCGAGAATTAACAGGCAGCCGGCGGTGATCAGCATGCGGCCAACGGAAGTCATTGGTTTGGGGCTAGGCTAACATTTCGTTGGCTTCGCGAAGCAGATCGGTTGGATGAAGCGGTTTGGTCAGCACGGACCACGGCTGCGGCTGCTCTCTCGAGCGGTCCATCAGACTCTTCATCAGGGAATAGTAGCCCGTAAAGAGCAGGACACGGCAGTCCGGCTGCTCTTCGGTCAAGCGTGTGGCGAGAGCGACACCGTCCTCTCCGGGCATATTCACATCGCAGAGAAGGAGGTTAGGGTGGAAGTCACGTGCGGCAGACAAGCCATCTTCCGCTGTATAAACAGCGCGTGCATCGAAGCCATTTTCCCGAAAAATGATCCGTAGGGTATCGGCTACGAGATGCTCATCATCAACAACCAGGATACGGCGCATAGGTATCTCCTGCTTCGGTGGAATGCAGGGCAGGTAAAAATGCCACAAGAACGACAGCGTTTCCGAAGTACTTGGGGGTATATTGCGCCGTACGAACGCTGGAAATCCAATTAAACCTTCCTAAGAATGCTGGATTTCCGGCCCCGTACTGAAATGGGATTTTAGAGCATTTTCCCTGTTGTTGGGTATTCCGGAAGGGGCGTCCAGAGGCGTTTTCATTGCGGAAAACGCCCATAGATGCGGAAACCCTACTCTAGATCTACAGGAAAACGCTCTATTGACGCGCGCCCGGATTCAGACGCTGATCGGCGATCGAGCCGGCAGCAGTCTTGGCTTCCTTGTCCTTGAGCTGTGCGTAGATCTTGCGGGCCTCACCCTGCTGGCCCTTAGCTTCGTAGAGGGATGCGAGCTGCAGTTGTGCG
>JABFXN010000110.1 GCA_013361705.1 Acidobacteriaceae bacterium | reverse complement strand
CTAAGTCTTGATGGAATTCTCTGCAACAAACTTACGCGAACTGTGCCAGCAACATGGCATCGCGGTGACGCATCAGCGCCAGGTTCTGTTTGAGATCATGCAGGGCATGCACGGGCACCCCTCTCCGGAAGAGGTTTACGCGCGTGTGAAGAAGAAGATTCCTGCCATCAGTTTGGCGACCGTCTACAAGAACATTCATCTGTTTGTGGAGAGCGGTATCTTTCGCGAGGTCAGCATGCACCATGGCACGCTTCGCGTGGAGATGAACAGCCGGCCGCATCATCACATGGTGTGCTCCATGTGCAAGTCGATTTCGGATATCGATGAAGCCGATCTTGGTCTATTGCCTTCTCATCAGAAACTGCCAGGCGGGTTCCTCGTCGAGCGGTACGCGGTGGATGTCATTGGCATCTGCCCGGAGTGCCAGGCAAAGAAGATCAACTAGCAGCCGTATTTGCCGCAGTCGACTACGAGAGTTTTGAAGTTCCGAGTTTCGCGGACCGGTGTGCCGGTCTGTACACGATAACTACACCCCGAGGAGAGACACATGCTTCAGATTGGCGAGAAGTTTCCGAATTATTCCGTGGTAGCCACGGTCAGCCGCGATAAGGACAAGGCCTTTGAGACGATCACCGAGGAGTCCTACCCCGGCAAGTGGAAGCTTTACTTCTTCTGGCCGAAGGATTTCACGTTCGTTTGTCCGACCGAGATTGCAGGCTTCGGCAAGCTGAACCAGGAGTTTGCGGATCGTGATTGCCAGATCCTCGGCGGATCGACCGACTCCGAGTTCGTGCACCTGGCATGGCGTAACAACCACGAAGACCTGCGCGACCTGCCCTTCCCGATGCTCGCCGATATCAAGCGTGACCTGTCGGGCCAGCTCGGCATTCTGGATCCGGATGGCGGCGTCTGCCAGCGTGCGACCTTCCTGGTGGATCCGAACAACGTGATTCAGTTTGTGTACGTTACTGCAGGTTCGGTAGGCCGCAATCCGCAGGAAGTCCTGCGTGTTCTGGATGCCCTGCAGACCGACGAGCTCTGCCCCTGCAACTGGCAGAAGGGCGAAGAGACCCTAGCCGTCTAAACCAGGTTCAACCGAAGAGGTGGCCGCTGTTGGAGGTGGCCGCCTTTTCTTGCGCCCGAATGGCGCAAAAGCATTTTCACTGTAGGTGTAGTGCAGGGCTTTCTGCATCTATGGGCGTTTTCCGCAATGAAAACGCCGCTGCACTCCCCTTTCGGGATACCTAGCAACAGTGAAAATGCTCCAAGAGAGAGGAGATTTTCATGGCACTTGATGATTTGATCGGCAGCCTGCCTGCCTATGCGAAGGACCTGAAGCTGAACTTCAGCTCGCTGGTGCGGCAGAACACAGAATTGAGCCCGCCCCAGCTTTGGGGAACGGTGGTGAGCACCGCGATTGCAACCCGTAATCCTGATCTGACGGCGGCGACGATTGAAGAGGCAGCCAAGGTGTTGACCCCGGTCGCTCTGGATGCTGCTAAGGCAGCTGCAGCGATCATGGGCATGAACAACATCTACTACCGTTTCCATCACCTGACGGACAACGAGAAGTACGCCACGCTGCCGGCGCGCCTGCGCATGAACGTGCTGCGCACCCACAACGTAGACCACGTCGACTTTGAGCTGTGGTGCCTGGCTGTCTCGGCGGTGAACGCCTGCGGCAAGTGCGTGAGCTCGCACGAGAACGTGGTTCGCCAGAAGGGAATGACGGAAGAGGTGGTGAATGCCGCCATCCGCGTCACCTCAGTGATTCACGCCATCGGCGTAGTGCTGGATGGGGAGAAAGCTTCGCCTACGCCGCAGGCATAGGCGGGTTGAATGGTTGGAAAGTTGAATGGTTGAATGGTGAGTCCGTGGTGAGGCAGGTGATTAGCCTCATCACGGATTTGCTCTTAAGATGACTTCGGAATGGGTGGATTAGGGAAACCATTCAACTATTCAACTATTCAACCATTCAACCATTCAACAAGTTCGCCACAACGCCTAGTGTTTCTCTTCCTTCTCAGGCTTCCCACCCGGATTCCACATCGGCCTCCAGTTGGTGTCGATGAGCCACTCTACGGGCGCTTCCATGGAGGCGATGGCGGTGGTCATGTGTTTGAAGTCGATGGTGGTGACCTCGTCGGTGACCTGGTGGTAGTCGGTGTGCAGGCCGTAGCTGGAGACGGTGTGGGCGATGATACCTTCGAGGGCCAGGCCGTAGTTGTCGCTGCGCATGAAGAAGTTTTCCTTCGGATGCGGGTCCTGTACGAGATGGGCGCCATGCTTCGCGAGCTCTGGTCCGAGGGTGCTGCGTTCAAAGCCGGTAAGCCAGAGGGTGCCTTCGGGGACGGCTGAGTCGGAGCGGCCGATCATCTCAAACTCCAGGTTGGCAACGATGCTGGTGAGCGGAATGGGAGGATGGGCGAGGAAGGCCTGAGACCCCAGGCCGCCGAACTCCTCGGCACCGAATAGGGCGAAGACGACGGTGCGCTTAGGCGGCTTGGCCTGGGCGAGATAGCGGGCGAGGTTGAGCACCGCGGTCGTGCCGGAGGCGTCGTCATCCGCTCCGTTGTAAATCGCGTCTCCATTGACGGGCTGCTTTGCGACGCCCAGGTGGTCGAGATGGGCGGTGAGCAGAATGACTTCAGACTTTAGCTTCGGATCGGTGCCGGGGAGGATGGCGACGGCGTTCCAGGTCTCGAAGCGGTCGGCGGGAGCGTAACGTTGTTCAATGCGTTGTTTGGCGCGGTCGGAGAGCTCGACCGGAGCTTTTTGAAGGTAGCTCCCGTTATTGCCGGGCTGCAGGCCAATCTCCTGGAAGACGGCTGCGGCGTACTGGGCTGCGATGTGTTCATCACGCGTGGCCGATCCGCGGCCCTGCAGGGCATCGGATGCGAGAAAATTCATATCGGCGCGGACCTGCTGTTCCAGAACGGATTGCGGGCTTTGTGCGTCCAACAGGCAGGTCGTCAGGGTAAGCAGCGCGGTAGCGCCAAAGGTCATGCAAAAGCGTTTGAACATGGCCGGATTATAGGCAAAGCCACGGTTCAGACCCAATTCCTGCGACAATGGTGAGCGTGTTGAGGCTGTGTCGAGCATTGCGCTTCTTTGTGGTTCTGCCAATCGTTCTACTGGCGGGTTGCGGTGACTTCTTTCCGCCGATCAAAGGTGGGGGAAGCAGTTCGGGATCGGACATCGTCTACGTCGCGAATGCAAGTTCGACCTCGGTGACGGCGTATGCCATGTCGACGGGAGCGCTGGCGGCTGTAAGCGGATCGCCATACACACTGAGTTTTACGCCGACGGCGATTGCCGTGACTCCGGCAAATACGTTTGTGTACGTCGCGGGTAGCGGCGTGGTGTATGTGTATTCCATCGGTACCGGTGGTGTGCTGACAGCGGCGAACAACGGCGCAGCGGTGGCCAACGGCAATGTGGTGTCGATGGATATCTCGCCGGACGGGAAGTGGCTGTTTACGCTGGATGCCGACGGGACGACGATTGAGGAGTACTCCATCAACACCTCGACCGGCATACTGACGGCGGCCAGCGGAGCGTTATATACCTTCGGCTCGGGAACGACGCCGGTACCCAAGGCGATCAAGGTCGCTCCCAATGGCAATTACGTGATCGTGGCGTTGGGAACCGCGGGCGAGATCGTCTACGGCTTCAATACGTCGACGGGCGCAATGAGCGAGAGCCAGCGGCTGTCCGCTCCGGGCTCGACCAGCGATAACGCCATTGCGATGGACAAGAATACGGCGTATCTGTTCATCGCCCGCAGTGGGAACTCGGCTGGGCTGGGGGTCTATACCATCGGCACCGGCGGATCGCTGACGATGGTGAGCGGATCGCCCTTTGCGACCAGCGGCCAGTCGACTTCGGTGGTGGTCGATAACACGGCAACGTATGTCTATGTCGGGAACCAGGGTGACGGTACGATCTCGGGTTTCACCATCGGTACCGGAGGTGCGTTGACGGCGCTCAGCGGATCGCCGTACTCGGCCGGCAAGACCATGACGGCGCTGGCGGCGGACTCCACGGGGAAGTACATTCTGGCGGCAGCCAATGGAGGCTCGCCTGACCTGGGAATGTATGCTTTTGACTCTTCTACAGCGGGACGGATTTATACCGTCAGCTCAACGACGACGGCGTACGGTCCGGTGGCCGTGGCAGTGACGCACTAAAGTGGACGCACTGACATGGACGCACTAAAGTGAACGCCCCAATGAAGCCCTTACAGGTGACGCACTAGGTGCATGCTGCCAACCGTGATTCACGCAGGATCATCTGCAGATAGTATCCTCGGAGCTGTCCCGGCGTGATTTTCCCGTCATTCCAACGTAGGTTGTTCACCCTCGCCGCTGTCCTTGTGCTGCTGTCGGGATGCAGCCGCCTGCGCCCTAAACCCAAGGACGAATACGTCTATGTCACGGCCAAGGGAACGTATCTGCGCGACCGCCTGGCGGCCGTTTCAAATCGTACGGGGAATGTCGACAACGGGCAGAAGCTGAAGATACTGGAGCGCCAGCGGCACTACTTCCGCGTGGTGACCGATAAGGGCGAGACCGGCTGGATCAACGAGCGGGCGGTTGTGACGCAGGATATCGTCGATCAGTTCGATGCCCTGAAGAAGGAGTATGCCCGGCGGCCTGCTGTGGCCACCGGTGTGGTGCGGGACGATGTGTACCTGCACCTGAAGCCGGGCCGCGATACAGACCGTTTCTACCGGCTGAATGAGGGAGAGAAGCTGGGGCTTATTGCCCGGGCCACCCTGCCCAAGCCTGTGCCAGGTGGAGCTCCGCAGCAGCAAGCGAAGGAAGGGGAACCGCCCGCGCCTCCGCCGATGGAGGACTGGTGGCTGGTGCGCTCGGGAGACCGGTCAGGCTGGTTGCTCTCGCGCATGATGGACGTCGACGTGCCTGATTCCGTGGCACGGTATGCCGAGGGGCAGCGCATTGTGGGCAACTACGTGCTGACGAAGGTCGAAGACGACGAGGTTGAAGGCACGGACAAGATGGTGCCCATCTTCGTCACGCTGATGAATAGCTGGAAGGCCGGGTTGCCGTATGACTTCGACCAGGTGCGCGTCTTTACCTGGAACCGGGCCAAGCACCGGTATGAAACGGCGTTCCGCGATCGCAATATCCAGGGCTTCCTGCCGGTGGAGGTCAAGACCGATCCGGGCCAGCCGAATGCTCCGCGGCAGAGTGCGAATACGATGCCGGCGCCGTCGTTTACCTATCGTGTGTTGGCGGCGGACAACGGGCCGGTGATCCCCGATCCTGTGACGGGAATCTCCAAGCCCTCAAAGCTGGTGCAGAAGACCTACCGGCTGGAGGGAAATATCACGCGTCGGGTTCTGAGGCCGGGGGAGACTCCGCAGGCGGAGGCGAAGGCCAGCGAAGATGAGGCGACCAGGGCGGCTGCGAAGAAGCCTGCCAAAAAACGCAAGTAATTGTGAGACAAAGGTTTGTCTGCGGATTCTTTATGGATGCCGCCAGCCGACTTTACAGACGTTGTCCGGATCAGGCATTCTCTCTCCACTGAGGCGTACTTATAGTGCGGTCTCAGACGCAGAACTCATTCAGTACCTTGAGAGGAAGAAGCGACACATGAAGACCTGGACCCGTCCTGATTTCAAAGAAGTAAGCCTCGGCTGCGAAATCAACAGCTACTCCCCCGCCGAAATCTAAACCTTGTTTACATTGCAATTGCTGGGAACCGCCGCTGGCGGCGGTTTTCCGCAATGGAACTGTGCCTGTGCTCTGTGCGATTTGAGCCGCAGAGATCCCGTGCGCTGCACGCCCCGGCTGCAGCTACAGGCGGTCGTGCGTTCGCAGGGGCGCAATGTTCTGTTGAACGCAGGTCCAGACCTGCGTGTGCAGATTGAAGCAACACCCACGTTGCAGCCCAGGCCGGAGAATGGCCGGCGAAATACACCAATCGACGCTATCGTGCTGACCTCGGCGGACCTGGACCAGGTGCTGGGCCTCTTGCTGATGCGTGAGTTTCAGCCGCTGCGGGTCTACGCCACGCCGCTGGTCCGGCGGGTGCTGGAAGCCAATAGCTTTTTCCGGATGCTGGAACGGGTGCCGCAACAGTTGACCTGGGTTGCAATGCTTCCCGGCGAGCCGTTTGAGTTGCTGCCGGGAGTCACGTGTACGGCGATCCCGATGTCGGATGATCTGCCGTATTACGCGAAGAGTTTCGGTGCGAGCGCTGAGCCCGGCCAAGCAGTGGTTGGGCTGATACTGGCGAGCGAGGGAAAGAAAGTTGTGTATACGCCTGCGGTGGGGCAGATTTCAGAAGCCCTGTACCAGGGGTATGCGGCGGCGGATGCGATTGCCGTCGACGGTACCTTCTGGAGCGATGATGAGCTGCAACGGGCGCAGCCCGGGACGCCGCTGGCGCGTGAGATAGGTCACGTCCCGATGAGCGGTGAGGATGGCATGATGGCACAACTTGCCAAGCTGCGAGGGCCGCGCAAGGTCTTCGTGCACCTGAACAATACGAATCCCATTCTCGACCGTCAGAGCGATGAGCGTAAGGCCGTGCTCGCCGGAGGATGGGAGATCGCGGAGGATGGATGGGAGCTGTAACGATGTCGACCGCAGGGGAGATGTTGAGCCCAGACGAGCTGCGTGCGCGGCTGCAGGCGGTAGGAGAGGCGAAGTACCACCACCGGCATCCGTTTCATGAGCGGATGCACCGGGGCGAGCTGACGCGCGGGCAACTGCAGGCGTGGGCGCTGAACCGGTACTACTACCAGAGCCGTATTCCCATCAAGGACGCGCTGGTGCTGGCCAAGAGCGACGATCCGGCCTTTCGCCGCGCATGGCGGAAGCGCATTGTCGATCACGATGGTGACGCAAGTGGATATGGCGGCGTAGAGAAGTGGATTCAGTTGGCCGAGGCTGCTGGTGTCTCACGAGAAGACACGATTGCCTACAAGGGCGTGCTGCCGGCGGTGATCTTTGCGGTAGATGCGTATCTCGCGCTGGTGCGTGACAGTTCACTCCTGGTGGCGGTAGCGTCGAGCCTGACGGAGCTGTTCTCTCGGCAGTTGATCAGCCTGCGGATGGACCGCATGAAGCTTCACTATCCTTACCTGGAGCCGGGGTTAGCCTACTTTGTGGGCCGGTTGACGCAGGCTCCGGAGGACGCGGCGTTTGCTTTGGACTATGTGACGAAGCACGCCCGCAACCGCGAAGAACAGGAGCAGGTGATCCGCGCGCTCGAGCGCAAATGCGAGATCCTATGGGCGCAGCTTGATGCCATTGAGCACGCCTATGTGGTTCCGGGGATCCCGCCTCCGGGATGTTTTCTGCCGAAGGGGGAAGCATGACACCTGACTCGATTCCGCAGATGACACCGGGATACCGGCTGCATCCCATACAGGACGTGGTGCTGATTCCCGAGGGCGTGCTGGAGCTGAGTGGGCCATCGCGCGATATTTTGCTGGAGGTGGATGGCAAACGCACCGTGCGTGAGATCGTCCATCATCTGGCGGCGAAGTATGAAGGAGCCGATGAGAACGAGATGCTCGATGATGTAGTAGCTCTGCTCGGCCGCCTGGCCGAACGCGGAGTGCTGCAGGGGTAATGTATGTCTTCGACGACACGGCCACAATCGCTGATCTGTGAGGTGACTCACCGGTGTCCGCTGCACTGTCTCTACTGCTCGAACCCGATCGAGATGCAGAAGATGGAGACAGAGCTTCCGGCCGAGGTGTGGCGGCGTGTCTTTCAGGAGGCTGCGGCACTTGGCATCCTGCATCTGCACTTGACGGGCGGGGAGCCGCTCGCACGCAAGGATCTCGCGGAACTGATCCAGGCAGGCCATGACGCCGGGCTCTACGTGAACATGGTGACCTCGGGTGTCGGTCTGACCGAGGAGCGGCTTGCAGGGCTGGTGCAGGCCGGGCTTGAGCACCTTCAGCTGAGCTTTCAGGACGCCGATGAGGCGAGGGCGAACTACATCGCCGGAACACGGGCGCATGCCTGGAAGCTGGGATTGGTCCCGCTCATCAAGCGGCAGCGCTTGGCCTTTACGGTGAACCTGGTAGTACACCGGCAGAACCTCGACCGGTTGGAAGAAATGATTGCTCTGGCAGAGTCGCTGGAACCCAACCGCATCGAGATCGCTCATGTGCAGTACTACGGTTGGGCGCTGAAGAACCGTAATCTTCTGATGCCCACTGAGGAACAGGTCCGATACGCCTTACCTGTGGTGGAAGCAGCGAAAACACGCCTGCGGGGAAAGATTCATCTGGATGCCGTGCTGCCGGACTACTATGCCAACTTCCCCAAGGCATGTGTCGGCGGATGGGGACGGCAGATGATCCTCATCGATCCTGCAGGGCGGGCGCTTCCATGCCACTCGGCGGGTATTCTGCCGGGGTTCAGTTTTGACAACGTGCGGGAAAAGAGCCTGTCGTGGATCTGGGACCAGTCCCCTGCATTTGAGCGGTTTCGCGGCGATGCCTGGATGTCGGAGACCTGCCGGAGCTGCGACCGGAAAGAACGCGACTTCGGCGGATGCCGCTGTCAGGCCTTTCTGTTGACGGGCAACATGGAGGCGATCGATCCGGTGTGTACGTATAGTCCGCAGCACGGGTTGATGGAAGAGCTGCGAAAGCCGGTAGGGGATGAGCTACTGCCGATTTACCGCAATAGTTGAATGGTGAAGAGTTCCGGGTGCCAATGCACTGGGTGCCCCATGTCCCCTTAGGGACGTGGGTATTCGCGCATAGCGCGAACCGCTTTTTTTCATTTCCTAGCGGAGAAATCCGTTTCTTAGCCACAATCGCCTCAACAGCTCACGCGAAGCACTATTCAACGATTCAATCGCTTTAGCTATAAAACTCAGCGATCCGTTGAACCACCAACTCCTGCTCGTCCATCCGCAGGCCCGGGAAGATGGGTAATGCCAATACTTCGTGGGCGGCTTGTTCGGAGTGGGGAAAGCTACCTGCTTTATAGCCGAGGTATTCAAGCGACGGTTGCAGGTGGATCGGCAGCGGGTAATAAATCTCAGTGCCGATCTGGTGGGCGCTGAGGTGTGTCCTCAGTTCATTGCGGCGTGGAGCGCGGATGACGTACTGGTGCCAGGCGGAGTGGGCGTTGGTCAGCATCTCCGGCAGGGTTAGGGTGCCAATCAGGCCGGCCTGCTGGAAGAGGTGCAGATAGTTTTCCGCGATCTGGGCACGTTCTTCGTTGCCGGCGGTGACGTACTTCAGGCGGACATTCAGCACCGCTGCCTGGAAGCTGTCGAGTCGGGCGTTCCAGCCGATCTCGTCGTGGAAGTAGCGCTGGCGCATGCCGTGGCTGCGCAGGGCGCGCGCATGGTCGGCGATGCTGTCGTCGTTGGTAGTGACCATGCCCGCATCGCCCATGGCGGCGAGGTTCTTGGTGGGGTAGAAGCTGAAGGCAGCCGAGGCGCCGAGTCCTCCCGCGGGTATCTGCTTCCAGCATGCTCCCCAAGCCTGGGCGGCGTCTTCAATAAGCAGCAGCTTATGGCGGTCTGCGATCTGCTGGAAGTGGTCCCAGTCGACGGGCTGGCCATAGAGATGGACGGGCAGAATAGCTTTGGTGCGCGGGGTAATTGCGGCTTCGGCAGCAGCCGGCGAGAGATTGAAGGTGACCGGGTCAATATCAGCGAAGACCGGGATAGCGCCCGCGCGCAGGATGGCTGAGGTGGAAGCGAAAAAGCTGAACGGAGTGGTGATGATCTCGTCCCCCGGGCCTACGCCGGCGGCAGCCAGAGCGAGCCAGAGGGCGTCAGTGCCGGAGGCGCAGCCGATGGCGTGCTTAACCTGGAGGGCGGCAGCAGCGGCTGCTTCAAATTGTTCGACTTCGGGCCCGAGAATGAACTTCTGGGAGTCGGCGACCAGTTCCAGGGCGGCGAGAATCTCTTCGCGGCGGAGCTGATATTCACGAGAAAAATCGAGCAGAGGAACGGCGTTCGGCACGAAGTTGATCTTAAGCTCCCTGAAGAATGAAAGAAAGTGACGCGCAGATGAAAGAAAGTCAGGAAGAGTGCGAAGAAACGTCAAATTTTGAGCAGCCTAAGGGCATCCCTGTGCGTCTATTAGGGCAGCAAGTGTTGAAAAATCGGCACAATGCTCGTATTGTGAACTCGCTCAAGACTTTTGAGTCTGGACGCCGCTGCAGTTTCTCTCACATAACCCAGAGGGAAGCGGTGCAGCTTCACTGTTTCCAGCAACGCATTTTGAACCAGAAAATCTAAAAGGAGATCGGCCTTTATGGATTCGAAGCCGGCGCAGAACATTCAGGACACTTTTCTCAACACCGTCCGCAAAGATAAGAGCCCTATCACGATCTACCTCGTAAGCGGCGTGAAGCTGACGGGCCGTATTCGCTCTTTCGACAAGTATTCCGTGTTGCTCGAGAACAACAGTCAGGAGCAATTGATCTTCAAGCACGCTATCTCCACCGTGGTCAGTGGGCGTTCCGCTACGGGGCACGGCGAACGGCCGCATGGATCTGCCATCTCACATGGCGCTCCTTCTTCGGCTGCCGTCGCCGCTCATGAGCCCGCAGGCGCCTAGCATTGGCAGACATACAGAAGCCGCGGCTTCTCGTGGAGAAGCTGCGGCAGGCTGACGAACTACGCGAACGGAGTCTGAGCGCTCACGCGGAGCGAGCCGTTTTGGTCGCGGTAGAGTTTACCGGCGAGCGGCGGCGGGTTCCGCATGTCGCTGCGCAGGCGCGCGCCTCTGCGGCTATTGACGCGGCTGCGGCAGATGTTCCCGCAGACGTTCTAGTTCCCACAGCCATTCTCCAGGAACCTGCGGTTCCTATGGCCGACCTCGACTTTGAGGCCGCCCTGGAGGAGTTCCGTGAGCTGGCGCGTTCAGCCGGCGCAGAGATCGCCTCGGTCATGATCCAGAGGCGGCAGAAGCCCGACCCCGCGTTGCTGGTGGGTCAGGGCAAGGCGGAAGAGATTGCCGCCATGGCTGAGAGCACCGGCGCCGAGCTGGTGCTGTTCGACCACGATCTCTCTCCCTCGCAGCTTCGCAATCTTGAAAAGCTGTTGCCTTGCCGAGTGATCGACCGCACGCAGCTTATCCTCGACATCTTTGCGCGCCATGCACGAACCCGCGAGGGGCAGTTGCAGGTAGAGCTGGCCCAGCTTGAGTATCAGTTGCCGCGGCTGGCCGGTCGAGGCAAGACGATGAGCCAGCTTGGTGGCGGTATCGGCACCCGTGGCCCGGGTGAAACCAAGCTTGAAACCGACCGCCGGCGGATTCGTGTCCGCATCGACCATGTGAAGGAACAGCTCGAACAGGTGCGGCGCATCCGCCGCCAGCAACGGCAGCGGCGCGAAGGTGTCCCCGTACCGGTGGTGGCCCTGGTGGGCTATACCAACGCGGGTAAGAGCACGTTGTTCAATGCGCTGACAGAGGCGGGCGTGCTGGAGTCGAGCCGCATGTTCGCGACCCTCGACCCCAAGCTGCGTCAGCTAGCGCTGCCCTCGCGGCGCAAGGTGTTGCTCAGCGATACCGTCGGCTTTATCCGCAATCTGCCGCACACGCTGGTCACCAGCTTCCGCGCCACGCTGGAAGAGGTAGAGCGTGCGGAGATTCTGCTGCATGTGCGCGATGGTTCGTCTCCGATGCTGGACGAGCAGAAGACACAGGTGGAGAAGGTCCTGGGAGAGCTCGATGCCGGAAGCAAGCCGGTGATCGAGGTGATGAATAAGGCCGACCTGCTAAGCGAGGTGCAGCGGAATGACCTCTGGCATCACGCGGGCAAAGGCGACCTGGTCACAGTAAGCGCGAAGACGGGCGAGGGGCTGGAGCGCCTGATCACGCTGATCGATGAACGCATCGGTGGCGAAGGAGCAGCCGATCCGACAGAGACCGCCGAGTTCCGCATCCCCCAGAAGCAGGGCGCGGCGCTGGCGGCGATTGAAGCCGGTGCGTTTATTGAGAAGAAGCGGTTTGAGGGAAATCTGGTCTATCTGCGTGCCCGGGGCCCGGCGAGTCTGCTGGGGCGGTATCGGCGGTTCCAGTTGGAGTCTGCGTCGTAGGCGGCAGTTTTGTTTGTCATCCCGTAGGGATGTGCTTTTTCCGACGCAAGTTGAGCGTTTAAATGACCAGGCCGCCTCAAAGAGGGGGAGCGGAGAGTGTCCCCGGCGAGGCGGCCTGATTGACCCTGAATTGGGTCCAGGTGGTGACTTAAAGGGTACTCCGGTTCCCAAGGGAGTCAAGTACTTTTCGGGGATATTTCAGAGATGTCAAATTGTGCGAATAGCGATTCGCCGGTTCTTTTATCGCGCGAATGCACATTGACATGCCCCAAAACGCCTTGTTACAAATAAGATGTCGAAGGGAAGAAAAGAAAGCCTCTTTCGCTGCCCTGAAGATCCGGTCCCGCGGTTACGGCAGCTTTCCAGACAAGCCATTTCATGAATGAGATCCTAGCTAAACTCACCGAACTTGTGCTCGGCTCCGTGCCGACGATTGTGTTGTTTGCGCTCGTGGTGATTGCCTACAGCGTACTCGTGCGCCGTCCTCTGGAGAAGACTTTGTCAGAGCGTCGCGCGCGAACTTCCGGCGCCATGGAGCAGGCTAAGTCTGCTGTAGCCTCCGCTGAAAACAAGACGTCGGAGTATGAAGAGCGGTTGCGCATTGCGCGCGCCGAGATCTTCGAAGCCCGCCAGAAGCGTGTGCAGCAGTTCAACGCCGAGCGCGAGGCCATTCTGGCCGAAGCGCGTGAGCAGGCGCAGACGCGTGTCACCGCTGCCCGCCAGCAGGTAGAGCAGAGCATCACCGAGGCGAAGAAGCAGATTGAGGTGGTCAGCGAGCAGCTTTCGGCTCAGGTGCTGAAGGCCATCCTGCCTGCGGAAGTGCTGGCTGGAGGCGCGCAGTGAAGTTGAAGAAGATTTTGTTTGCGGCGATGTTCGCCGGTGTTCTTGCTGTGCCCGCGCCGCTGATCTTTGCCCAGGAAGCTGCGCCGGCCCCCGCGCCCGCAGCCGCCGCCAAGCAGGATAAGCCGGACTTGACGGCTCCTGACGAGCAGAAGTCCGAGACGAAGGACGAAGAGTCCAACGAAGCCTTCCTGAAGAGCCCGATGGTGGTGAAGATCGGCCATGCCCTCGGCATGGAGCCGGACACCGCTGCCACCGCCTTCCAGGTGCTGAACTTTGCGATCCTCGCGATTGCTGTTCTCTACGGCCTGATGAAGTCGCTGCCCAAGGCCTTCCGCAACCGCTCCGCCTCTATCGGTAAGCAGATCAATGAGGCCCGTTCGGCGACCGAGGCTGCCAATGCCCGCATGTCCGCTGTCGAGGCCCGCCTGGCGAAGCTGGATGGTGAGATCTCCGCGCTGAAGTCGCAGGCCGCTGCCGATGCTGCCGCCGAAGAGACGCGCATGAAGGCGCAGCTCGAGGACGAGAAGAACAAGATTGTTACCGCAGCCGAGCAGGAGATTGCCGCGGCCAGCGCCCATGCACAGCGCGCCATCAAGGAGTACGCAGCCGAGCTGGCCATCTCGCAGGCAGCACAGAAGCTGCAGGTTTCGGCTGAGACTGATCGCCTCTTGATCCGCGACTTTGCGGAGCGTCTGGGCGGGAACGGAGGCCAGAACTAATGGCGGATATCGCTCTTCGTTACGCACAGGCTTTTGCCGATGTGGTGGCTACCACCGAGCTCAACCGCGAGCAAGTTCGCCAGCAGCTTGAGGACTTTGCCGGCTCTCTGGCCGGCAGCCGTGAGCTCCGGGAGCTTCTCGAGAACCCGTCGATCGATCAGGCCACCAAAGTAAAGGTGCTGGACGCGGTGGGTGGACGGATCGGTTTCGGCCGTCAGGTACGGAACTTCCTGGCAGTGCTGACCGCACACGACCGCATGGAGATGCTGGGCGATGTGTTGGATCAGTACAATGCCATCGCTGACCGACAAGCTGGAATTTCGGAGGCCGAGATCATCAGCGCCCATCCTTTGACCAACGAGGACAAGGCGCTGCTGGAACAGAAGGCCGGAGCCCTGGCTGGTGGAAAGGTTCGCGCCAGCTATAAGCAGGACGCCTCTCTGCTGGGTGGAGCAATTATCAGGATTGGATCGACGCTGTATGACGGCTCGGTCAAGGCGCAGTTGACCCAGTTGAAGCAGAAGCTGGTCAACGCGTAAGCCCGCGGCGGAAACGTACAAGGCACACCGCGACAAACTACGAAGTATCAAGATTGAAGAAGTACCCAAGGGATTGAAGAGGAAACGACGGAATGGCTCAGATCAAGGCAGATGAGATAACCGAACTTCTGCGGCAGCAGATTGAGAACTACGAGCAGCGTGTACAGGTCGACGAGGTCGGCACGGTGATCTCGCTCGGCGATGGTATCGCCCGTATCCATGGCCTGGACAAGGTCATGGCCGGTGAGCTGATCGAGTTCCCCAAGGGCATTGCTGGTCTGGCCATGAACCTGGACGAGGGCCAGGTGGGCGCCGTACTTCTGGGCGACTACACCCAGATCAAAGAAGGCGATCAGGTCAAGCGTACGGGCACCATTATGTCGGTGCCGGTAGGTGAGGCGATGGTAGGCCGCGTTGTCAACTCGCTGGGTCAGGCGATCGACGACAAGGGACCGATCAACACGCCGCATTCGCTGCCTGTCGAGCGTATCGCTCCGGGCGTTATCGACCGTCAGTCGGTTACCGAGCCGATGGCGACCGGTATCAAGGCGATCGACTCCATGATTCCGATCGGCCGTGGACAGCGTGAGCTGCTGATCGGCGACCGCCAGACCGGTAAGACCGCCGTTGCTCTGGACACCATCATCAACTCGGCGAAGAACGACCTGATCTGCATCTACTGCGCGATCGGTCAGAAGCGTTCGTCAGTGGCGCAGGTCGTACAGACGCTGCAGGAGAAGGGCGCGATGGCCTACACCGTCGTCGTTGCCGCGACGGCTTCCGAGCCCTCGCCGATGTCTTACCTGGCTCCGTACACTGCCACCGCGATCGGTGAGTACTTCCGCGACAACGGTAAGCACGCGCTGGTGATCTACGACGATCTGTCGAAGCACGCCGTGGCCTACCGCGAGATCTCGCTGTTGCTCCGCCGTCCTCCGGGCCGCGAAGCTTACCCCGGCGACGTCTTCTATCTCCACTCGCGTCTGCTGGAGCGTTCGGCCAAGATGAGCAAAGAGAAGGGCGGCGGTTCTCTGACGGCTCTTCCCATCATCGAGACCCAGGCCGGCGACGTTGCCGCTTATATTCCGACCAACGTGATCTCGATCACCGACGGCCAGATCTTCCTCGAGACCGATCTGTTCAACGCGGGTATCCGCCCGGCCGTGAACGTCGGTCTGTCGGTAAGCCGTGTAGGATTCGCTGCCGCCATCAAGGCGACCAAGCAGGTGGGTTCGACGCTGAAGCTTGACCTGGCGCAGTATCGTGAGCTCGCCGCCTTCGCGCAGTTCGGTTCGGATCTCGATCCGGCCACGCAGCGCCAGCTCGCCCGCGGTCAGCGTCTGACGGAGCTGCTGAAGCAGCCGCAGTTCCAGCCGCTGCCAGCCGAGAAGCAGGTTGCGATTCTGTTTGCCGGAACCCAGGGTCTACTGGACGATGTCGAAGTAAAGCAGCTCCGCGCATTCGAGGATGGCCTGTTCCCGTTCCTCGAGGCCAACGGCAATGGAGTGCTGAACGATATCGCGACGAAGAAGCAGCTCGACGACGAGGTCAAGAAGAAGCTGACCGACGGCATCACCGAGTACAAAAAGAATTTCCTCGCGGAGCGTAAGCCGAAGGAGGTTGCGGCCGCCAAGGCCTAACCGACTATGGCAAGCGTTCTCGATCTACGACGCCGTATCCGCAGCGTGAAAAACACGCGGCAGATCACCAAGGCGATGAAGATGGTTTCGGCGGCCAAGCTGCGCCGTGCGCAGGAGGCTGCGCTTCAGGCGCGTCCTTACGCGCAGATGATCACCTCCGTGCTGGAGTCACTGCAGCGCCGCGCTGATATCTACGATCACAATACGGGCGAAGCTCTTCATCCGCTGCTGGTGCAGCGCGAGGAGAAGAACGTCCTCGTGGTGGTAGTAGCGGGCGACAAGGGCTTTGCCGGAGCGTTCAACTCCAACATCGTTCGCGCCGCTTCAACCTTTGTGCGCGAGCGTGAAACCCGCGGTCAGAATGTGGACGTGGAGCCGGTGGGCCGTAAGGCGAAGGATGCCTTCCGCCGTCTGTATCCCCGGGCCGTGTATGAGCGCAAGACGGAGAAGTACGACAACGATCTCTCTGAGCATCACGAGATCATCCGTCATCGTGCCCACAAGGTGGAACTCACCGGCGAGCACGAACTGATGCTGGCTCGTCTGGACTTCAACACGGTACACGCGATGGTGCGCGATATCGTTGCTCGGTTTGAGCGGGCCGAGATCGACTCCGTCTATGTGGTCTTCAACGAGTTCAAGAGCGTGATTGCGCAGCGCGTTGTTGTCGAGAAGCTGCTGCCGATCGCCAAGCTGGGAGCTCCGGAGATCACCGCTGCGGAAGAGATGTCGGTCGAGCAGAAGGAAGCTGCCGGACATGCGGCGCTTAGCGCCGGTGTCAGCACGCTGGAGCCGGAAGAGACCTCGATCGAGCGCGAGGCCAAGAAGTTCGGCACCGCCGATGTGGACTACATCTTCGACCAGAGCCCGGCACGTATCTTCAAGCACCTGATGCCGAAGTACATTGAGACCCAGATCCTGCACGCGATGCTGGAGTCGGCGGCTGCGGAACATGCCGCCCGTATGACAGCGATGGATAACGCCACGAGCAACGCGGGCGACATGATTGACGCGCTGAGCTTGACGATGAACCGCGCACGCCAGGCGGCCATCACGAAGGAACTGATCGAGATTGTGAGCGGCGCGGCCGCTCTGTAAGAGAGAAGGATTTATGGCAGAGAACATTGGACACGTAGTTTCCATCAGCGGCCCGGCCGTTGACGTGCAGTTCGAAGAGTCGAATATGCCGCCTATCTACCAGGCGCTGCGTATCACCAGCGAGGGCTTCACCACGCCCCAGCCGATCGACGTTATCGTCGAGGTGCAGCAGCATTTGGGTGAGGGCCGTGTGCGTACCGTCGCTATGACGGCGACCGAGGGCATGGTTCGCGGCATGAAGGCCGTCGACACCGGTAGCCCCATCACCGTTCCCGTGGGCCGCGAGACCCTGGGCCGCGTGCTGAACGTTCTGGGTCAGCCTGTGGATGAGCTCGGCCCGGTTCCGGCCAAGACCTACAAGTCGATTCACCGTCAGGCCCCGGCCTTCGACGAGCAGTCGACCTCGGAAGAGATGTTCGAGACCGGCATCAAGGTCGTCGACCTGATCCAGCCCTTCTTGAAGGGCGGTAAGATCGGTCTCTTCGGCGGCGCCGGTGTAGGCAAGACGGTTCTGATTCAGGAGCTGATCAACAACGTCGCCATGAAGCACGGCGGCTTCTCGGTCTTCGCCGGCGTCGGCGAGCGTACCCGTGAAGGAAACGACCTCTGGCACGAGTTCCAGGAGTCGGGCGTTATCGATCCTCGGGACTGGACCAAGTCCAAAGCCTCACTCATCTATGGGCAGATGACGGAGCCGCCAGGAGCACGTCTGCGCGTGGCGCTGACCGGTCTGACCATCGCGGAGCACTTCCGTGACGAAGAAGGCGCGGACACGCTGCTGTTCATCGACAACATCTTCCGCTTCACACAGGCTGGTTCCGAGGTATCTACGCTGCTGGGCCGTATGCCTTCGGCGGTAGGTTACCAGCCGAACCTGGCGACCGAGATGGGTCAGTTGCAGGAGCGTATTACCTCGACCAAGAAGGGTTCGGTTACCTCGGTGCAGGCTGTGTATGTTCCGGCCGACGATCTTACCGATCCGGCTCCGGCGACGACCTTTGCTCACCTTGACGCCACCACCGTGCTCTCGCGTGCGCTGACGGAAATTGGTATCTACCCGGCCGTCGATCCGCTGGCTTCGAACTCGCGCATCCTGATTCCGCGCGTGGTCGGTGACGAGCACTACCGTGTAGCCCAGGCCGTGAAGGGAATTCTGCAGCGCTATAAGGATCTGCAGGACATCATCGCGATTCTCGGTATCGACGAGCTCTCGGAAGAGGACAAGATCACCGTGGCCCGTGCGCGTAAGGTGCAGCGCTTCCTGTCGCAGCCCTTCCACGTGGCTGAGATCTTCACCGGTAACCCGGGCAAGTACGTCAAGGTCGCCGACACGGTCCGCTCCTTCAAGGAGATCATCGAAGGCAAGCACGACAGCATTCCGGAGCAGGCCTTCTACATGAAGGGCTCGATCGAGGAAGTGCTCGAAGCCGCGGAGAAGATGAAGAAGTAAGCCATGGCCGAGACAACACACAATACGGGACTTCTCTCGGTGCGGCTGGTCACGCCGCAGCGCGTGGTGGTCGACACCACGGCGGAGGCGGTGGAGCTGCCGTCGATGTCCGGCTACCTGGAGACGCTCTACGGCGCTTCTCCGCTACTGGCCGAACTGGGCGCCGGCGAGGTTCGCCTGCACGGCGGCGCATCGGGCAACGAGAAATTCTTCGTGGCCTGGGGCTTTGCCGAGGTACTGCCGGAGCGTGTGACCATCCTGGCCGAACAGGCAATGCGTCCGAGCGAGATCAACGTTGAGCAGGCAAAGGCCGACCTTCTGCAGGGTGAGAAGGACTGGGCCAATGCCGGCGACGAAGCGCAGGCGTATGACGATGCCAATGCTGAGATCCGCGTAGCCGAGGAGAAGATTGCTTCGGCTGAGGGCAAGGTTGCTCACTAACCGTTTCTGTAGAGGTACAAACATAAAGGCGCGGACTTCGGTCCGCGCCTTTTGGCTATATATCAATTGCTGATTCGCTGTGTGACGAAGTCAGGGTTGCTGCTGGAGTGCAGCGCTTTTAGAGACTGAGCGGGCCAGTTTAGATCTTTGGCCATCCTGCGGATCTGCATGGCACGTTGCGCACTCGGAGGATGGCTGGCGAAGTAGCCGGAGATCGTTGCCAGCGAGAGTTGGGCTGCCTCGCGGACAGGACCGGTAGGTCTGGCGGGCAGGCGATGATTACCCTTTGCTGCGGTGCTGTCGAAGTCATCGAAGAGTTGGAGAATGCCCGTATAGCTGTATCCGGCCTGGACAGCGAGCGTGGTTCCGTCGCGATCTGCTTCGAGTTCCTGGTCTTTACTGTATCCGGCGATGAAGATGCTGATAGGAAGGCCGACGATCTGACCGATGGCCCCGAGCTGATGGAGCTGGGCTTGTGTCTGCACACGTTCGGCGCAGTGGCGGAGGTCGACATGTTCGATCTCATGTCCCAGCACAGCCGCCAGAGCGTCTTCGCTTTGCATCAGCGGAAGCAGGCCCTGGCCTACGAAGATGTGGCCGCCGGGAAGGGCAAAGGCGTTTACGAAGTTGGGATCAGGGATGTAGTGGAACCTCCATGGAAGTTTGCGGCGAGTGTGTGCCGCGGTGCGTGTGCCGACCTCCTGTAGATAGGCTTCGATGCGAATGTTTTGCGATGGATCGGAGTGGATTCGCTTCAGTGACACAGTGAGTTGTTGAGCCATCACATCTCCGACGGCGATTTCATCCGCGTCGGAGATGTGATCGAAGTGTGCGGGCACACGGGTGATCTCATGCTGAACGTCGGCGGCAGCGGCGAGCAGCGTCTGAGGGCTGGGTGGTGTGTTGATGTGACGGCGCTGAATCAGCGTGATGGCGGTGGCTCCGGAGAGCACGGCAGTCGCAAGCGGAATGTAGTGTTTTATGGGCATGACGGTCTCCCTCAGTTAGAGGTCACAGATCACAGCAGGCCTTTCATCGCGGGTCACAGAAGTTCCAGGATGGTTTCGCGGTGGCGGGAGTATAGGAATGAGACCAGCAGCAGAGCTCCTCCCATGACGATGAGGGTGATGTAGCGCTCTGTGGGTGAGGCTCCCCAGATATCGACCGTGATGATCTTGCCGACTCCGAGGAGCAGCAGCCCCAACCCGGTGAGGCGGAAGCTACGCTCTTTGACCATGAGTGCGAACAGGAAGATAAGCAGGCCGAGCGCGCTCCAGCCGACGGTGATCATGCCGCCATGCAGTTGTACGAAGATCAGCGAGAAGAGCATCGCGATCGGTGCAAAGAAGAGCGCCTGTTCCGGCCGGCGAAGAATCAGGCTGAGTAACTCATGCTCGTCCGCCGTTGATTGCTGCTGCCTGCGGATGGAGAAGGCGATCGGCAGACCGGCAAACAACAGGCCGCAGACCAGGATGACGATAAAGACTCTTCCTCCCGTGAACGTTGCAGCGAGCGATTCCGTCGAGAAGAGGTTGAAGGCGAGTGTACGCGCCGCCGTCAGCAGCAGGAGCGCAATGGCCTGTGCGCTGAAGAGCGGGCGGCGGAGTGTACGCGCAAGTAGAAGGGCAGCGATCGTAAGCACTGCTCCTCCGACGGCGACCCATACCGGAGGCAGGCTCAGATAGAGCATTGTCGCTATTGTGGATAGCGCCAACCATGCGCTGACGCTACCGGAGACGCGATCCATAGCAGTGGACTGCTCATTTGCGTAAAGCCGTTGATAGGTCCACGCGTACACGGCTGCGAGCGGAAGCATGGTGTAGGCCCGGGGCGCGGGATCGAGGCCGATGTTGATGAAGTACAGGTGCACAAAGCTGCCCGCCAGCAGGAGGAAGCCCTGAGGGCGAAGGAAGGATTTGCGAGTGGCGAGGCCGATCTCCAGGAGAGAGACTCCGAGCAGGCACCAGGCAACGCTTACGGCAGCGGGCTCAAGGGCGTACCAGGAGAGGGTGGCAAGCATGCCTGCGGATACCCAGGAGTACCAGGGTGCAATTGTTTCCGTGGAAAGCACACGGCTGATCTGACGGCGCCGCGTGTGTGCGTAGAGCATCGCGGTTGCTGCCAACAGAATCAGCGTACGAGGAGCAGATGCGAACTGCGCCCACCGTGTGAAGTTGATGATGATAGCGCGTACGACCGCCGCAAGGCTAAGCAGGTCTACCTGCTGGGCGAGGTCTGCGGAGCGGAGGCGGCTGGAGACAAAGGCCAGCAGCAGAGCAAGTGCCAACCAGGGCAACAGGGTCCACGGGCCCGCAAGCACAAGCCACATGGCCACGGCGGCGCAGACAGTTGCGGTGTAGCTCAAGGCGTTCAGAGTGGAGGAATCGATCTCTTCTTCAATGAGGTACGGCCAGCGTCGTGTTGCGTACTCCGCGTTGAACCATGCCAGCAGTGCGGCGCAGCCAAATGCCAGCGACAACACCGCATGATGGCTCGCATCCGGAGCGACATTGCGCAGTCTGACGATGGGGAGCATTCCCGTTGCCACCAGATGCGCACTGGCGGCGAAGGTCGACAACACACCGAGACGGCGAAATACCGTTTCGCGCAGCGCGAGACCGGCGACAAAGAGCATCTGCGATTCCAGCAGCCACAGCAGCGACCAGCTCGAGCCGGCGAAGCGGAAGGGAACGGCTGCCAACAGGCAGAGAGATGCGATGCAGGACAGGATGATGAAGGCGTTGTGGTGACGGCGGCGGGCTACGAATGCGAGGACAAGTTCTGCAACGCCGAGAGCAAGCAGGCCGCGGAAGGTCCACTCCGGATGAACGGACTGATACTTGAGCAGAGCCAACAGGCCGGCGGAGTTGAGAACAACATTCAGGTTTGAGCAGGTGCGTTCGCTATCGTTGTCGGGAATCCGGAAGATATAGAACAACCGGAAGATCAGCCAGTAGAAGAGCAGCAGAGCCGCACTGGGAACAAACTCTGCGAACGGGTGGCCTGGGCGGGCTCCCCCGGGCAGCACATGCTGCATCCAGAGGAAGTTATTCAGGTAAACGTTGGCCAGGCCGCCGAGCACCATCACAAACCAGCGTTCGCGGAAGGCGACTGTGACCAGGCCGGCAGCCAGAATCGCTCCCGCAACAAGACTGAACACCGTGACGTGGCTGATGGCCACGGTGAAGGCAGCAAGCAGAAACGCGAGGCTTGTGACGGCCTGTGAGCGATACCGCAGCGAGTGGAAGATCATTCCGGTTGCAACCGCGAGCATGAGCACAAGGTCTACCGCCTGTGAGTGCAGCACCTGCATCGCCGGAACATGGAAGAGTGCGAAGGTAACAAAGTAAAGCAGCGCCCATCCGCCGCCGATCGCAGTTCGCGCGAAGATGCGGTAGCGTTCACGACGCTCCAAGATGAGGCCTGTTACAAGGATTCCGGCGGAGAGCAGCAGGCCAAGCAGGCTTTTCCCTACAGGTCCAAGCGTGCGCAGTTGATATCCGAGGAAGAGCGCCAGGCCGGTAACGAGCGTGACGATGCCAAGCTTGTTGAGCCAGTTCTGCCCCAGGCGCTCTTCGAGAGAGACGGCGCGCTTCGCCTCGGAGGCAACTGAGACCTCTTCTTCTGTCGTGGCTGAGACCGAGGGAGGCGCGGCTTCCGCTTGTGGTCTGAAACTTGGGACATTGGTATACGCCAGAGGAGCAGGGCGTGGCGAAGGCGCGGCCACGGGCGTTGGCGGTTGCACGATCGGGGGTTGCACAACCGGAGGTGGCACGATCGGCTGACGCTCACGCTCGGGAACGGGTGGATGGGGAGGAGCGTGTTCCTCCCTGCGCCGTGCTTCCGGGGCTGTTTCGGCGGGACGCCTCTCCAAAAGGGAGACCCGGTCGCGCAGGCGATCTAACTCATACTCCAGCTCGTTGGTCTTCTCCACAGCGCCATTCAGCCTCGAGACCCGGACGCCAAGCCAAAAGACGAACCCAACGAAGGACACGATTGCGGCAGCAATAAACAGTAGGAAACTAGCCACGTTAACTCCTCAAAACATCAAGTACGCTTGTGTCGGAGAATAAGCCAGCTGATTGCCAGGAGCTACTACCGGGGTGACACTTTGACGAAGTGTCATAAAGGCTGAAACCGGCAGGATTGTTCCGGAATCGTATGCGGAAGGTGCGCGGGCAGATGCAGGTCGTATTGAGTAAAGACAGTGATATCTCGCTGAGGCAGCAGCTCGCCGAGCAGATCGTGTTCCTGATTACGACAGGGCAGCTCCAGGCCGGCGCGGAGTTGCCGAGCGTGCGTGCACTCGGGCGGCTGAGCAAGGTGCACCATAATACCGTGAGTGAGGCGTATCAGGATCTGGTGCGCCGCGGCTGGCTTACACGGCGCCGGGGCAGCAGGCTGGTCGTAGGAACGGAGCAGGCGACCGCATCGACGAAGTTAAGTGGCCTTGACGATCTTATTAATGAGACCATCCAGCGCGCCCGGGACATGGGATACACACTCCAGGCGTTGAGAATGCGCGTGCGGGAGCGCTTGCTGGATCAGCCGCCAGACCATCTGCTGGTGGTGGAGGAGGAGCCGGGCCTCCGCGCGATTATCTGCAAAGAGCTCCATGAGAATCTGGGTTGGCCCGCTTTAGGGTGCTCGCCCGATGACTTTGCCCGGGAACCAGGTCTCAGCATCGGCGCCCAGGTTGTGCTGGCAAATCATCTCGTGGAGACGGCCAAGCCGTTTACTCCGCAAAACAGGCCTGCGATTGGCATTGTGTACTCGCAGGCCGCCGAACAAGTGAACCGGATCAAAAAGCTGCAGAACCCATCCATTGTTTCCATCGTGTCGGTGAGCGAGAGTGCCCTCAGGACAGCGCGAAGCCTTTTCGCTCCGGCGATACGCCGACGCCACACGCTGAATGAGGTGTTGGTCACGCAGGATGCAACCATCGCTCTCGGTAATAGCGATCTGATCTTTTGCGATACCGTCACGTTCGGCATGGTTCGTGCCCGGAGCAAAGAGCACTACCGCCTTGTCACCGAGGATTGCCTGGCGCATATTGCTGCTTCACTTAACCAGTCGTGATCTGATTTAGCGTTGCTAATTTTCGGAAGGAAGCTCGATGTGATCAATGATGAAGCTGTCGATGACTGCTTCGGTGGGCCGCAGTTTCAGTCCGAGCTGATTTCGCAATGCTTCTTCCATGGAGACCTCTCGTGGGTCTCTTTGCGTTTCCGGAGTTGTCTCGGGGGCCTGATCCGAGGAGGGGTTCCATACCATTGCGAAGTCGATCTTCTCCTTGACGCCGGTTTCATCCACGATGGGGCGATCGAAGGGCGTTGGCGGTAAGCCAGGAAGATCGGCGGCTAGATATGCCATGGTGGAGTCGCGAATGCCCCACTCTGCCAATCTGGGGGAGAGCACTATTGCTGTTTCTCCGCCGCACCAGAACGGGTATTCAGGTGTTCCATTGATAGGTTTATCGGATGTAGCATGAGCCGGCGATCCGTCGGGAGCAGCAGGAACGTTGCAGGAAGGGCCGGCGGTATGCAGGCGAAGATAGGGGCCAAATTTACCTTCTTTGACAAAGCCAAGAGCGAATACGGGGAGGCGCTTCGGCTCGAAATGGACCGACAGTTTGAATCTTTCAGCCAGCAGCGATTGCATCATCAGGCGATATTGATCCTTTGTAGGATCGCCCTGTGCTCGTGCCTTGATCACGAAGCGCTGTTTGCTAAACCATTTCGGAAGGGTGGCCCTGAGCGCGTCTTTTTGGGCAGGAGTGAGAAATAGTTTGTAGGCGAAATCGATGTATCGCTCAACTGTGGCGTCGGCGGTAAACAGGCCTCCCGTAGGCGTGAAGTTGACTTGAGGGCCGATCGGTACGTTGGAGGGTAACGGTGCATCAGGGCTGCTGGGTTTGATCGACGCGACCTCGAAGCTGGCTTTGCCGCCGGCTTCGATCTGCCATGCGGGAGGCCTGGAGGCTGACTGTGCGTGCAAGGGTATGGAGATTGCTCAGCTAAGCAACTGGCAGGCGTATCGTAATTGCTTCGCGTAAGAGGAGATCAAGTTCGAGTGCCCTTTTGTTACCGAAAATCGAAGCTGATGGCCGTAGTGCGGGTGCACTATGAAGACGGCATGGCTGCCGGATGTGTTCGTCTTTTTTAGGACGTTCCTGGCTGGGTGATGTCATCAGCGCATTTCACCTTTGGTGATGCGGATTCAGGTATGGTGCAATGCTTTCGGGTGCCTGTCCTGAGCGGTATGGGCAGAGAAGCAGATTTCTCCGCTCCCTTTCGGTCGCTACGAAATGACAAACAAAAAAAGAGGTTCGAGCTTCGCTCGAATACCCATGTCCCCGTGGGACATGGGGCACCCGGTCTCTGGGCTGGAATCAGTTCATCGAATTGGGTTGAGATCGGTGTCGGGTGCAGGATGGCCCAGGATGCGGCACATGGAGACGATCTGACCTTTGTGATGGAAGGCGTGGGTCAAGACGTGATGAAGGATAAGCGCCGGCGTGCGGACGGCCGTGTCTCCGTCCGGGAAGTGCAGTTCTGTCTCTGTATTGAGCTGTTCGTCTGTCAGGCCTGACAGGTAGGCAAGGGTATTTGCGCCGACGCAGTGTTGCAGGCGTCTGGCATCGGGAATGGTAGACCAGTCGGCGGGGTCTTCATCCTGGTACTCGGCTGCCTGGAGGGTGTGGATCCAGAAAGCTTCGCAGTTAAGGATATGCATGATCTGAGCACGGAGCGTCGGGAGACCGAAACCCGGAAGTTCTTTCACATACATTTCTTCGGGGATCGTCGAGAGATGATCGAGCACAAGAGTGAGGCGGGAATGCGTCCAGCTATGCAGCTTGCGGGTTCCGGTGAGAGTGAACAGGAGCAGCCTCCTTTCCGTTCGGATTCATTGTAAGTGGGCGGCCGTCTGAGTACCTGTTGATTTGGGAATCCCACGTCTGG
>JABFXN010000307.1 GCA_013361705.1 Acidobacteriaceae bacterium | reverse complement strand
CCGGTAGACCCAGGTTCTCAGCGAAGAGTCTCCGTGGAAGTTTCCAATATTGCGGAAGACTTTAATAAAGACGTCCTGGGTGATGTCGGCGGCGTCAGCCGGATCCTGCAGGCTGCGGGCAATCAGGGAATAGATGGGCTGCGAATACTGCCCGATCAGTTGCGCGAATGCTTCTTCCGAGCCTGCCTTCAGCTCGGCCACCAAGGCGGCATCCTCCGCACGAATTCCGATCGCACTTACCAGGTTTCCCATCGTCGTTCCAGCCTGCATCGGGAGTGTCCTTTAAGGTACGACGTCCGGGATTTCCAAAGCAAATCGCTCCATCCCGGAGAATGAGCAAAAACTGCGCCGCAGGCGGCCGAGTGCTCGCTCACTCTAGAGAGATAGACACCGAGGGTTGCCTGAAATGTTCCCGCAACTGCAACTATTTTTGAGCCTTGCCCGCCCGCCAACCCAATTCCAGCCCTCCCCAGACCACGACTTTTCTGCCAAAGCGCCATTTAAAGCGATATCGGGCCAACGAGCGCCCGGAGGAGATATCGATGAACAGAAAACTCATGCTCGCACTTTTAGGCGCCGCTCTGACCCTGTCCGCAGCCGCGGCAGAGGCGCAGGTCTATGTCCGCATTGGACCGCCTCCACCGGTGCGTGAGGTCGTTCCCGTCCGGCCTGTCGGCCATCCGAACTGGGTTTGGCAGCCGGGCTATCACCGCTGGGACGGAGGCCGCTACGTCTGGGTCCCGGGAGCCTATGCTGCTCCGCCACGTCCGCACGCGCGCTGGGTTCCTGGCCACTGGGCCCGCCGCCCAAGCGGCTGGTACTGGATCGACGGCCACTGGAGATAAAGTCAACGCGGGCTGAAGGCGCTTCCTCGTCCTTCAGCCCGTTCGCCTTTGCCCGCGCCTCGGGTTTGACTTGCCCCGCAAAGCAGGAGAAAATAAAGAAGTCCTTCCCGAGAGTGGGCCTGTGGCGCAGCTGGGAGCGCGCTTCCATGGCATGGAAGAGGTCATCGGTTCGATCCCGATCAGGTCCACCAAATAACCCCTTCAAAATCAAATAGATGCCGTAAGAGAACTCTCATTCGATGAGGGCTTTGGTGTTATCTGGTGTCAGATTTAAAACACTTTCGCTGAGACCGCCGCGTAATTGTCCTCTGTACCTCGCGGCGCGTCAGCATTTCGGGTCGACTTTGCCGGCTCCCGATCTGCGTCAGGCGATTTCTCAATTCCAGATATCTGGAGTTGATGGTCGCCTGCACGGCTGCGGGATCAACTGCATGTAGAGACCGGTAGCCGTGGTGGTGCGGGGATGACGTATCAATCACTGGACGTCCTTAACGGTGCCCTTCTTTATCGCTTTCTCAATATGTCGACCGATCTCCAAATTGAGCGATGATAAGGTGCGTTGGGCCCAGGTTTGCAATCAGGCTCTCTACAATTGGGCGCGCATGAACCCCTCGGCTACCGGATCGAATGCTCTATGCGTGTGGCTAATATTAGGAACCGACATGGTTTCGGCGCACATGTTCTTTATCCCGGAACCCAAGCGCGAGGATGGTGATGAAGGAAATGATGCTCAAGATCGTCCGCACCGTCCTGTTTTTGGCAATGGCTTTCGTAACCTTTAATTTGTTGTCATTGGTCGGCCTGGGAGCGCTCTCATTGGGAAAGAAGGGCATTCCTGTGATCTACATCTCATGGATGGTGAAACTGTTATTGGTCCTGTGTGCAGATGTGCTTGCTCTAGCGAAGCCAAGAGCTGCCCTGATTGTTGGAGCCCTTCCACTTGCCATTTGTGTATCTATAGAACCGCGCGATCATTTTGTTTCTTCGCTCAGACAATGCGCGAATGACTTAGTGATGTTCCTCGCTGTCGGCGGATTGGCAGCGATTGACGTCTGGAAAATCAAGGAAGAGCCTGGCAAAGTGTTTTCGCGCTAGCCGCGCTTCTGCAAGTCGCATCGCGCCTTCAGCATCATCTGATGCTCAGAGGAACGCTATCTTTCCCGCTTGCTGGGCCAGACCTGAAGCGCGAGCTTCCCGATCTTCAAAAGCGTTTCCTTGCTTGCCCCGGCACGGGCTTGCAATGACATCCCTAGGAGGGTCGTTCTGAAGTAAGCGACCAGTAGACGAAGGTCTGTTGATTTTGGAATCTCCTTGTCTCGCACCGCCTTCTCCAGCCGTTTCAACAAAACCATGTCGGAGAGTGCGCGAAGCCGATCCAACTCTTGTTGCAGGTGGTCGTACTTCGGAGAACATGTTGGAAGAGCGAGACAAAGCATGCAGCCACTTGGCTGATCTTTGCGGGTCAATTCGGCAGCAGTGACGCGAAACAGGTTCTCAAAACCCTCTTTCGCGGTTTTGCCTTCGATGACAGCAGCGTCAAAAACACTCCCTCTTCCCGTTCGGTAGTGGTTGACTGCCTCAAGAAATAGCGTCTCTTTGTCACCGAACGATGAATAGAGGCTCGAGGTTTGGATACCCATTGCACTGGCGAGATCGTCAACGCAGGTCTGTTCGAATCCACGGTTCCAAAACAGCAGCATGGCCGCGTCTAAGGCGGTCTCTCTGTCGAAGGTCTTTGGCCGTCCACGTTGACTCATGCCCGTGCCCCTTTTTATTGGAGCACACGTTTCAGAAAAAGTTGCAGCCTCCTGAATCCTGCGCAAGCCGCACACATCTATTTCTGAAACGATCGTTCTATAAGATGCCGCCAAGCCAGGCGAGACGCGAGAACGATGCGACACGATTTTAGGAGACAACATGCAAGGCATTCTCAAAAGGGGATCATCGCTGGTGCGTACTGGGATGTGGCTGATCGCTTTGTCCGCTATCACCGTTGCTGCTGCCGGCTGCAAGCAAGCAGCGCCTGAAACGAAGCCAAAGCTAGCGGCGGCCCCGGTTGATGCGGCGCAGGTCATCACCAGAGATGTTCGCGTCTCCGATGAATTTAATGGCCGTGTATGGGCGACGAACTCTGTAGAGATCCGGCCGCGCGTGACGGGCTACATCGACCGCATTGCCTTCCGGGAAGGACAGATGGTCCATAAGGGTGACCTGCTTTATGTCATCGATCCCCGGCCCTACAAGGATGCGGCAGATAGCGCCAAGGCTGGATTGGATCGGGAGCACGCGGCGGCAGACTTCGCGAAGATCCAGGCGGAGCGCGCGCAACGGCTCAAGCAGCAGGACGCCGTCTCCCAGGAGGAATTACAGAACCGCAGCTCTGATCTGCTCCAGAGCGGAGCGCGGGTCAAAGCAGCGGAAGCAGCCTTGGCCTCCGCGGAGCTGAACCTTTCTTATACCGAAGTGCGCTCGCCGATCGATGGCCGCATCAGCCGAACACTGCTGACGTTGGGAAATCTTGCGCAGGCGGATCAAACCGTGCTGACATCGGTCGTTTCGGTGGATCCGGTTTATGTCTACTTCGACTGTGATGAACAGAGCTATCTTCGCTTCCAGCAGAGCTCGCATCGCGGAAGCGGCGTTGGCGCTGAGAATCCAGTTCGCGTTGCCCTGGCGAATGAGGCAGGTTTCCCGCACGCCGGCCACATCGACTTCGTTGACAACCAACTTAATCCGACTACCGGCACCATTCGAGCCCGTGTCGTGCTCGCAAATCCTGACCAGACATTGACACCAGGCTTATTTGCTCGTGTTCAGTTGCAGAGCGCCGCTCCTGCTCAGGCGATCTTGATCGACGATAAGGCTGTTTTGACGGATCAAGACCGCAAGTATGTCTATGTCGTCGGAGAGGGGAACGTCGCACAACGTAAGGACATTGTCCTGGGCGGCATGACCGATGGACTACGCATTGTCAAATCTGGCTTGACGCCTCAAGACCGTGTAGTCGTGGGAGGCCTGCAACTGATTTATTTTCCAGGCGCCCCGATCACGCCAAAGGATACCAGCATGGAAGTCTCGACAGCGGGCCTGAACAATATCGCCTCTGCGGGAAAGAAATAAGAGGTCACGGCAATGAACATCTCGAAATTCTTCATCGACCGCCCCATCTTCGCGATTGTTCTTTCCATCATCATCTTTTGCCTGGGACTCATCGCGATCCCAATTCTTCCGTCGGGGCAATATCCTGAAGTTGTTCCGCCCAGCGTAGTCGTCCGCACGAACTATCCTGGCGCCAACCCCAAGGCGATCGCCGAAACCGTAGCCGAGCCGCTCGAAGAAGCCATCAACGGTGTTGAAGGCATCATGTACATGAAGTCTGTTGCCGGCTCCGACGGCAGTCTTCAGGTCATCGTGACGTTTCGTCCAGGTGTCGATCCGGATACCGCGGCTGTTCGTGTACAGAACCGTGTCAGCCAAGCCCTGTCACGTCTCCCAGACGAAGTTCGCCAGTTCGGTGTGACCACTCAGAAGCAGTCGCCGACGCCATTGATGTATGTCGGCCTGCTCTCGAAGAAAGGTCACCATGATGCGCTATACCTTCGGAACTATGGCGTCCTTCATGTGAAGGATGAGTTGTCGCGGCTGAATGGCATTGGCGATGTTCAACTGCTGGGTTCCGGCGATTATTCCATGCGGGTATGGCTCGATCCGAACCGCTTGGCATCGCGTGGTATCACCTCGGACGACGTTGTAAATGCCATCCGGGAACAGAACGTGCAGGTGTCCGCAGGCCAGCTTGGTGCTGAACCTTCGCCAAAGAAGCCGGACTTTCTTACCTCGATCAACGTTCGCGGGCGACTCACAACTCCGGAAGAGTTCAGCAATATTGTGCTGAAGTCCGGCTCAAACGGGCAGGTGGTTCACCTGTCAGACGTCGCACGTGTAGAGCTCGGATCAAGTGATTACACGCTCCACACCTACCTCGACACTCAGGACACTGCTATCGTCGGCATCTTCCTGACGCCTGGGGCGAACGCGCTCGGGGTTGCGAAAGAGGTCTACGCCAAGCTGAAGGAGTTGTCGAAGGCATTCCCGGACGATCTGGACTATAGGGTCATCTGGGATCCGACGGAATTCATCCGGGATTCGATTGATGCGGTGCAGCACACACTGATCGAAGCTGTATTCCTTGTAGTTCTTGTTGTCATCGTGTTTCTGCAAACGTGGAGGGCTTCGATCATCCCGTTGATCGCAGTCCCCGTTTCCATCGTTGGCACTTTCGCGTGGCTCTATATCCTGGGCTACTCGATTAACACTTTGACCCTCTTCGGCATGGTCCTGGCGATCGGGATTGTGGTGGACGACGCAATCGTCGTAGTCGAGAACGTCGAGCGGTTTATCGAACATGGGCTTACCCCGCGTGAGGCTGCCCATCAGGCAATGAAGGAAGTTTCCGGTCCGATCATCGCAATCGCTCTCGTCTTGTGCGCGGTGTTTGTTCCGATGGCTTTCCTTACCGGAATCACGGGCCAGTTCTACAAGCAATTCGCTGTAACCATTGCAATCTCAACGGTCATTTCCGCAATCAATTCGCTCACTCTTTCTCCGGCTCTTGCAGCGAAACTTCTGCATACACCGGGCGCTCAAAAAGACTGGCTTGCACGTGCCATCGATGCTGCTCTCGGCTGGTTCTTCCGCCCCTTCAACCGGCTCTTCAAGCGCAGTTCTGAAGCGTATCAAGGTGCTGTTGGGCGGAGTTTCCGCTTCCGCGGCGGTGTCTTTCTGATCTACTTCGTGTTGATCGGCTCGATCTACCTGTTGTTCAACAATGTGCCTGGCGGCTTCATTCCGACGCAGGATGAACTGTATCTCTTCGGCGGAGCGAAGCTGCCCGAGGGAGCATCGCTGGCACGTACGGATGATGTCCTCAAGCAGATGGTGAAGGCGGCGCATGAAGTCAATGGTGTCGAAATGCTGCCGGCGATGTCTGGCTTCAACGCGCTGCAAAGCGCAAATACACCAAACCTGGCAACCTCTTACATTCGGCTCAAAGACTTCAAAGACCGTCACGAGACGGCTCAGCAGATACTGGTTGAGCTCAATCAGAAATATTCACGCATACCAGGTGCGATCGCGTTTGCCCTGATGCCGCCACCGATCCAGGGTCTTGGCAATGGATCCGGGTACTCGCTCTATATCGAAGACCGTGCCGGACTTGGTTATGGCGCCTTGCAGAGTGGATTGGCAGCGTTTCAGGCCGCGGTCTCACAGACCCCGGGCATGACCTATCCGGTCTCTTCCTATCAATCGAATATCCCGCAACTGGAAGTTCAAGTAGATCGCGAGAAAGCGAAGACGCAAGGTATTTCGCTCACCGATGTCTTCAACACGCTCCAGAGCTATCTCGGTTCCATCTACGTGAACGACTTCAACACCTTTGGCCGTGTATATCGCGTGATGGTGCAGGCGGACGCTCAATTCCGTCAGCGCCCTGAAGACATCACCAATCTTCGAGTGAGGAATGGAGCCGGTGAAATGGTTCCGATTGGCTCGATCGCGACGATCACCCAGGCATACGGCCCGGATCCGGTCATGCGCTACAACGGTTATCCCGCTGCAGATCTCATCGGTGACGCCGATCCACGTGTGCTCTCATCAGGCCAGGTCATCGACAAGCTCAACGAGATCGCAAAGAAGACGTTGCCTCCGGGCATGGTACTGGAATATACGGACCTGAGCTATCAGCAAACGACGCAGAGCCATTCGGCGGCGATTGTGTTTCCGTTGGCTATCCTTCTCGTCTTTCTCGTTCTGGCTTCGCTCTACGAGAGTTGGACTCTGCCGCTCGCCGTTATCCTCATCGTCCCGGTGTGCATCTTCGCTGCCCTTTTTGGCGTGTGGCTCACAGGAGGCGACAACAACATCTTCGTCCAGGTTGGTCTCGTGGTGCTGATGGGCCTCGCCTGCAAGAACGCGATCCTGATCGTCGAATTCGCTCGCGAACTCGAGATGCAGGGCATGACGACGATAGAGGCCGCGCTCGAGGCCTGCCATCTGCGTCTCCGCCCCATCATCATGACCTCCATCGCTTTCATTGCGGGTTCGGTTCCATTGCTTCTCAGCCACGGTGCGGGCAGTGAGGTAAGAAAGGTGACCGGCATCACCGTGTTCTCAGGAATGCTCGGAGTCACGTTGTTCGGATTGTTTCTAACGCCTGTCTTCTACGTGGTGCTGCGGAAATTGAGCGGGCAAAGGCTCCACAGCCATAACGAAGATAGCTTCGAAGAAGAGGTAGAGGTAAGCCATGTCTAAAGTCCTGTTTGCAACACTCGTGCTTTTCGGGACTCTCGGTTGCTCTGTAGGCCCACGCTATAAGCAACCGAATGTTTCTCTTCCCAGTCAGTTTACTGCTCCTGCGGCGGCTGGGTCGGCCGACACAAGCGCCAAGGCGGAACCATCTGACCCGGAGTTCTGGCACAGCTTTCATGACCAGGAACTGACGAACCTCATCGAACGGTCGCTCTCGGCTAATAACGATCTCCGTTCGGCTCTCGCCCACTATGACGCTGCGTCTGCTCTTTTACGCCTCAGCAAGTTCGACAAGTATCCGACGGTTACTGCCAGTGAGGATGTCGGACGCCAGAGGCTCGCAGCCAATCAGGCGTTTGGATATCCGCGCAACTATCGTTATTCCACCTCCTCGATCAATGCCAGTTGGGAACTCGATTTCTATGGCCGCATTCGCCATAACGTCGAGGCCCAGCGCCAGCAACTCCTTGCGAGTGGAAATGACCTTGCTGCGATGCAGGTTGCCATCGCGGGAGAGGTGGCGGCAACTTACATCGATCTTCGCGGCCAGCAGGAGCGCCTCCGTGTGGCTCGGGAGAACGCCGCCAATCAGGAGCGAACCGTAAAGCTGGTAGAGGCGACTTTCACCGCCGGCCGCGGAACCCAATTCGATACGGCCAGAGCTCGTGCGTTGTATGAAAGTACGACCTCGCGCATTCCGGCACTTCAATCCGCGATCGCGATCGACGAACATCGCCTCGCCGTCCTGTGCGGTCAGTCGCCTGATGCTCTGGTCGGTGAGCTTGAGATTGAAAAAACACTTCCGGATCTGCCCGAGAGCATCGATCCCGGAACTCCGGCGGATCTCGTCCGCCGTCGTCCTGACATTAATGCATCGGAGCAACGGCTCCATGCGGCAACCGAGCAGATTGGCGTCAACACCGCCGACCTGTTTCCTCGCGTGAACTTCGGTGGTCTGCTGGGTCTGATGCAATATCACTCCGACACAGCCTTCGACGGCGTTAGCCCAACGAATCTTGCGGGACTCAACATCGACTGGTCCTTTCTGGATCGAGGCAGGGTGAAGGCGCGCATTGCAGCCAGCCGTGCGGATGGAGATGCTCAGCTGGCCGA
>JABFXN010000187.1 GCA_013361705.1 Acidobacteriaceae bacterium | reverse complement strand
CGAGAACGAAGACGCAGTTTCTATTTTTCATCTGTACCTCACTCCTAGTGGGGAACCTGTGGAACTGTCGCCTTGGGATTGAGACCGTTTACGACCGAACCGCCTTGGTTCTTTGGCCCCATGTGTTGCCCGTTGCTCATGTAGTTATTGCCAGTCCTCATGATCCGATCCACGATACCTGGAACTAGGCCTTGCATAGTGCGTTGGGAAACCTGGGGACAGACGGGACGTTCCCATTCCGAACGATAGATCGCCTGTGCGAGCCTGTCGGTCGGATTTGCCGGAGTCCCTTCTTTGCGGCGGTAAGGCCCGGTTCGTCGGTACCGTCTCGCATTGCCACGCTGTGTAAAGTGATGCGGCTCCCCAACTGTAACCACCTCGCGCAAATCGTCCCATATTTCAACTTATCTGTTTACGTCCCGTCTGTCCCAGGTTTCCGATCCGCCGTTTTTCGGCATTGACCAGTTCCTAAACCACAATTGTTTCACCGGGCCGGGTGATGTCGTAGGATTCGTATTCCTTACTCGAATCCAAGATAGTCAAGCGGCTTTTGTTCGCGAAAGTAAGAACCACCATGCCGCCTGTATCACGCTCAATATCTCCACTGAAAAGCCGAGCAGAGCCACCGTACGACCTGCCACCAACGCATAGCCCGCTTCTGGTTGCCAGACCCATTCAGCCTGTCCATCGAAATAGCGAAACTCTTGGTAAACAGTAATCTTGACATTCTCGTCGAAGCCAAAGATAACCTCATAGGTGCCGATGGCAACCTGCTCGACTGTCCGGCCCACCAGAAAATTAAGATCAATGTCGTTACGCAGCCCGTACATGAGATGAGCTCCTTATTGGAGTGGAACATGGGTTTGCGCCGCTGGTCCCGATTTTAATGTAGCCGGGGATACCTGGGGACGAAACCTATCCCCAGGTTTCCCCAATTATCTGGTTACGTCCCGTCTGTCCCCAGGTTTTCCCCAGATTTTTCCCAGGTTTTTGTCTGTCCCCAGGTTTTGAGAATGACGGAAGATAGACGGGATACTAAAACCATCACATGCGTTATCATTCCTTTCTCAACACAATTCAAAATACAAGAGTGACGCAATGAGTCTTTGGGATGAGCGCATTAAGACGCATCGCATTTGGAGTGAAATGGAGCTTCTCGGCTCCACATTGGACACTGCCTTACAAGCCTCTCGGGAGAATTCTCTGGAGGCCTTCACCGCCATCGAGCGGGTTCGAGTACTACTAACCTATCTGGGCAAAAGACTGGCATCCGCAGACCCATTACTGATTTCCCCCAACGTACTCGAAGAAATCGCGAATTTGATTGGGAATGGCAGAGCCGAAGTGGAAGCGTTCAAAAGCAATGGCAATGAAGGACACCTAAACAATGCCAATGTCCACGTAGAACGCACGGTAGCGATGAGTTCTCAGATTCCTGGACTTCTTTCTCCCGAAGAGCTGCAAGCCCTAATCGCCAGCTCTAACGAGTATCGCTCTATCTATGACAAAAAGATTGAGGTCGTACATTCCAGCCTCAATCAATTCATCAACGAAAGAAATGCACTTGATGTCCGCCTATCGAATCTAGATGATGCTCTAAATATTGAGCGCCAAAAGCTGCTCCAACTATCCACTGACTATCAAGCACAATTCTCAGCGGCACAAGATTCACGCAGCAAAGAATTCACTGATGCTCAGGGAGCCCGACAAACTCAACACGGACAGCTCATCGCCCGATTCGAAAAGAAGCTTATTGAACAAGACGCTGAATTCACCAAGAAACGCGGAGAAATCGAAGCAGAAAATGAACGCGCTGTGGCAGACCTTCATGTCAGCTTTCACGATAGAGCAGATGCCATCCTTCAATCGATTGAAGAAAACCAGAAAAGAGTGGAGGACTTAGTCGGTGTCATCGGAAATCTAGGCGTCACCTCCGGATATCTACGAACCGCAAATAGCGCAAAGAAATCGATGTGGTTTTGGCAAAGCCTGACCCTCTTGGCTCTGGGAACTCTCAGTGTCCTCGCATACAAAACGTTGGCCTTGTTAGAGGACGGTAAAGGGCATTTCAACTGGGGTGGCTTCGCGGGTCGCGTGGTCCTTCTCACTTCTCTAGGAGTCATCGCAGCCTATAGCGGCAATCAAGCAGACAAGTTCTTCACTGACGAGAAGAGGAATCGGAAACTTGCGCTTGAATTGGAGGCGATAGGACCATATCTGTCGCCGTTGCCTAAAGAAGAGCAGGACAAGTTTAGAGTCACGGTCGGAGATCGTTCCTTCGGGCGCGAACTTGATACGCAGCTACATCATCACGGGAAAAGCCCAGTCAACGTCATCGACCTGCTGAAATCAAAAGAAACCAAAGAAGTCCTAGAGCTACTGCTTGACCTCGGAAAGAAGCTCAGTAAATAGGTATGGGATAGATGAACGATCTTTTAATCTGACTCCTCGCGTGATAGCAGGGAAACCTGGGGGAAACCTGGGAAACCTGGGGGAAACCTGGGGACAGACGGGACGTTCCCATTCCGAACGATAGATCGCCTGTGCGAGCCTGTCGGTCGGATTTGCCGGAGTCTCCTCTTTGCGGCGGTAAGGCCCGGTTCATCGGTACCGTCCATGCTGTCTAAAGTGATGCCGCCCCCAACTGCAACCACTCGCGCAAATCATCCCATATTTCAACTTATCTGTTTACGGCCCGTCTGTCCCCAGATTTCACGGAGATATTTGCCGGCATCTAACTACATCTTCGGTCGGCACTCTGCTGCGCTCGCGGCCTCGATAACAAGCTCTCTCAACCGTCTAAACAACGAAACAACTTGGAGCCGCTATTGGCCGCGGGAGAGAGCAGCGATCGGTTTCAGACTTGATGCCTTCAGCGCCAGCACGATGATGGGTTCATTGCAAATGTCTTGGGAGTTGAGCAAAACATCCCCATCCGTCATTATGGCCTCCTAAAGTACTGGCCGAGTCATTGAGTTCACTCTCGAATGCCACAATTCCTTCGTAAGTTGGAACCATATGGTTGGTCACAACTACCTCCCAAGGATGGCTCTCTCTTACTTGGGAGAGACGAACATTTGTGGTGTAACCCGCGTCACGGAAATATTCCGCAAATCTATTAGCAGCGAAGTCATTTGGTAAAACAACCGTAAAGTCGATATCACGAGATTGACTAAGATCGTCTCCATCCGCTTTCATGCGACGAAGCGCCTCGCCATTATCATCGTTTGGGTAGCTCATTCTTCTCCTCGCTCAGTGTGAGCCACACCGTCTTCCGTCTCTGCCTTCTGGAAGCGTAGCTACTCGTACCGCAAAGCATCAATCGGATTCAGCCGCGAAGCCTTCAGCGCGGGCACCATTCCACTGACCAGCCCCACCACGATCAAGATCGTAGTGGAGACAATCACGATGGTAGGCGAGAGAATCAGGCGGATATCTGCCGCTTCCCCGCCCTTGGCGAACGCGCAGTAAAAGGAGATGCGTCCAGCGAAGACGCTTACCAGCCAAGCCAGCAGCATGCCGCCCGCGCCTCCGATACCGGTAATGACCATCGCCTCTGACAGGAACTGGAAGAGGATGTCTTTACGCCGCGCACCGAGGGCTTTCTCCACTCCGATCTCTTTCGTGCGTTGCTGCACGCTTACCAGCATGATATTCATCAGGCCGATGCCGGCGATACCGAGTGTCAGAGCTCCGATGAAAGTCAGCAGCACCTGCAGCGCAATCGTAATGATCTGGAACTGCGCGAGCTGTTCCATGATGTCGGCGGTAAAGACAGCGGTCTTGTCCGTCGGCTTGAAATGATGCGTCTGCGCCAGAGCCTTGCGGACCGCCTGCGCGATCTGGGTATGGTTGCCCTGGTAGCTCATCCAGATGCCGTCTGGATACTTGATGTCCTTGATGTCGGACATCGTGGAGTACGGAATATTGATGATGCGGTTGACGTTGTCATCGCCCTCCTGCATCTTCGGCTTCAGAATGCCCACAACCTGAAACGCGATACCGTTCACGCGGATGGTCTGGCCAAGAGCATCAGCCCCTCCGAAAAGCTTATCTTTTGCCTCAGGACCGATGACGGTGACGTGCGCACGAGAGTTCACGTCTTCGGCGGTGATGAAGCGACCCTGGCCGATCGACCACTTTTGCACATCGGCAATCTCCGGCATTACGCCGTCCGTCTCCCAGGTGAAGATGTGAAGGTCATTCTTCACCGGCACCTGTTTCCACAAAACCGGAGTCGCGTGCTGAATCCCCGGAACCGTCTCCATAATGTGCTCGACGTCGTCGAGGGTGAACTTGATGATGACGCCGGCCTTGGAGCCGCCTACCTGTTCACTGGTCTTTCCGGGAAACGCTCCCAGCAGGTTGGTTCCCCACTGCGAGAAGATCGCCTCAATTGCTTTGCCGAAGCCGTTCCCGTAGGCCAGCAACAGCACGACGGTGGCGATGCCCCACGCCATGCCGATGATGGTGATCATCGTGCGCCGCAGGTTGTGGCGCTTGGCTTCAATGGCCTGTCCGAAGATGTCCTTCAACATGGCTAATCCTTGCTCAGGGCTGCCACCGGCTCCAGCATTGCCGCCTGACGTGCCGGATAGAAGCAGGCGAGCAAGCCGCACAGGGTCAGTGTTCCCATGGCTAGGGCAGCCGACCACGGCACAATCCTCGGCGGATCGAAGCCTATCTGGTTGTTTCCCATCAGGGCGTGCAGCACGGCCATGAAAATAGCAGCGGCGGATATACCCACGAAACCGCTGACACCGGTCAGCACCAGGCCCTCCATCATGATCTGTCCCAGGATGCTGGTACGGGTAGCTCCCAGGGCTTTCAACAGACCGATCTCACGCGTGCGCTCCGAGACTGTCACCAGCATGATGTTCACAATGCCGACGGCACCGAGGGCAAGGGTCACGATGCCCACGCCACCGAGGAAGACATCCATCGCGGTGAAGATCTTTCCAACCGTCTGCTGGCTCTTGATGGTGTCCCACTCTTCGATCGATTCCAGATCTTCAGGGTCGAAGTTATGGTTCTGCGCGACGATCTTATGGACCTCGTCCTTAGCCAAGGCATTGTGTGTCGGGTCGATCGGCTGATATTGGATGGAGGTAAGTGCACCCTGGGCAATGTTGTTGCCCTTGAGGGGGAAGATATCCGCCATCACGCTGAGCGGGATATAGACCTTCTGGTTGTCGAAGTCGCGGTTGCCGCGGCCGATCCACTGCGCCACACCGATGATCTGGAAGCGGTACCCATTGACCGTGATGAACTCACCCAGACCGTTGCCGCCATTCGGAAAGAGGAGCGTCTCACTCTTTTTGCCGATGATGGCGACCATGCGCCGCTCTTTGATGTCCTGATCATTCAGGTAGCGGCCTTTACCCAGTGGCAGATTGCGCACGGTGTGATAGTTGGCTTCAATGCCCATCACCGCGCCGCCGGCGCTCTGGTACTGGCTCTGCTGTTTCAGATCGCCACGCTGGATAAATCCGGTGACGTTGGCAACATCCGGCGCCTGGGTACGAATCTCTGCCTCATCAGCGACTGTCAACTGGTAGGGACGCAGAGTGCCCTGGTTGGAGAGCATCGTGCCTCCCCACATCATGATGATGTTCTCTCCCAGGCTCTTCAGTTGCCGCTGCTGTCCGGACCGGAAGCCCTCGCCCATGCCGATAAGCAGCAACAGCGACGCCACACCCCAGGCGATGCCGAACATTGTTAGAAATGAGCGCAGCTTATGCGCCCAGATGGCACGGAAGACCTGACCGACGATGTCACCGAAGAAACCCATACGAAGGACGATTATCCTGATCTACGCAGAAACAGGTCCCGGAGTTCCGTAACTTGTAGAAGTTACAGATTCTTCGTCAGCATGGGGGCCATGGTGTCCACTTCGATACGAACCGAACGGCCAAGGCTCTCCAGAAGGCGGGTTACAAGCGCAACCGTTTCATTAGACGAAGCTTCTCCCCGAACGAGAGTTACTTCTTTCTGCGCCAGGCCGCGAACTGCGGTGCAGCTTTCAGAACGGTAGGTGCAGCTTGCCAGATCGGTGATGCTGAGCGCATCGGTGGGCGTACAGATGATCGTCTTGGGGGGAGCCATGCGGTCGATCAGCGAGAAGATCTCGAGCTTCGACTCCAGCTCGTCAGGAACGAAATCAATGGCGATATCCGCCTCGCGCACGGCAGCCTCGACCGTGCTGGCCAGTTCGACGTCAAGGCCAGCTTGCTCGATCTGCTCGCCGGCGCGGCGCAGCTTGTGGGGCATTACGTCTTCGAGCACCGTGGAAAAGCCGGCCCGGGCACACTCCAGCGCAAAACTGGGACCCAACCGGCCGGCTCCAATGACGGCAACTCGTAGCGGAGGCATTTATTTTGCCTTGATGGCAGCCAGGACGGACTCGAAGCTCGGCTCCGACTTCGCGACATGGTCCAGCAGACGCTGCTTCTCCTCGGCATTCAGCGTCGGCAAAACAACCAGAATCCGGCGCAGGGTAACAGCAATATCGTCGACATAGTTCATCGTGCGGATGGCTTCGCCGGACAGCGGCATAGGGGTCAATTCTCCTGTGAATCTTTCTCCAACAGTCTACGTCAATCCTCGGTGCGCTGCTCTCCCGAAGGTCCAGGAGACTCCACCAGCTCAGGATCGACCCAGCCATCGCGGTCCGTCATCTCCATCAGCACAGCAAGTTGGCTGGCGAAGTCCGGATGCAGCGCATCGGGTTCATACCGCCAGCTCCAGTTGCCGTCCGGCAGGGAGGGTGTATTCATCCTGGCGGCGCTGCCCAGGTGCAGTACATCCTGCAGGGGAAGGATGCAGACACGCGCCACCGATGCCTCCGCCGCCCGGATCATCGCCCACACTACCTGCGCCTCATGGGTGAAGTTTCCAAGGTAGGTCTGCACGTTGCGGCGTTCCTCCTCGCTCGTATTCTCAACCCACCAGCCCAGCGTCGTATTGTTGTCGTGCGTCCCGGTATAGACGACCGAATTCTCTTCATACAGATGAGGCAGGTAGCTATGCGCTCCACGGTTGCCGAAGCCGAACTGCAGAACCTTCATTCCCGGCATCTCGAACTTCAAGCGCAGCGCATCGACCTCAGGAGTAATCATTCCCAAGTCCTCTGCGACGAACGGGAGCACGCCCAGTTCACGGCGCAGCGCGGCAAACAATGCCTCGCCGGGAGCTTTGACCCATTGCCCGTTGATGGCCGTCTCATCTGCCGCGGGAACCGCCCAGTAGGCCTCGAATCCGCGGAAATGATCCAGCCGGATGAGGTCATAGAGCTGCATGGCACGCCGCGCGCGGGCCACCCACCAGGAGAAGCCTTTCTGCTGCATCGCCTCCCAGTTGTAGAGCGGATTGCCCCACTTTTGACCCGTCTCGGAGAAATAGTCCGGAGGAACGCCCGCAACCTCTACCGGCCGGAGATCAGCGTCGAGGGAGAACTGATCGGGCTGAATCCATACATCCGCGCTGTCATGGTTCACAAAGATGGCGACATCTCCCATCACCTTCACATCGCGCTCGTGACAATAGGCGAGCAGTTCTCCCCACTGCACCGCAAAGAAGAACTGAATGATCTGCTCGATGGCCAGTTCACGGCCACTCTCACGGAGCAGGCTTTCGAGAGCCTTCGGCTGGCGGGTTGCAAATTCCTTTGGCCAGTCGTTCCAGGAGGCATACCCGAAGCGGCGGCGCAGCACGGCATACATGACCCAGTCGTTCAGCCAATCCTGATGCTCTTCACAAAAGTGCTCAAATTGCCGCCACGGTTCTCCCTTAGGAGCGTCCAGAAAGGTCTGCGCAGCTTCCACCAACAACGCAAACTTCTCTGAGGCGACGGAGAAGTTCACTGGACCCTGAGCAGCGGGCAATCCCTGCAGCCGCTCGTGCGGCAACCAGCCACCGTCCGCCAGCTTCTCCAGGCTGATCAGGAGTGGATTTCCCGCAAAAGCGGATAACGCCGCATACGGAGAATTTCCATAGCCGACAGGATTGAGCGGCAACACCTGCCACAACCGCTGCTTGGCGTTGCGCAGAAAATCAACGAAGGCAAAGGCCGCAGGGCCCATGTCGCCGATACCGCCCAGCGAGGGAAGCGATGTGAGATGCAGAAGAATTCCAGAAATCCTACGAGAACTGTCCACGCTCAATCAGATACTCCCCTTTTTTTCATGATGACGCTTTACTGGATGAAATCCCAAAGAAAACCGAATGGCCGGGAAAGCCCCGGCCATTCGGATGTGTAAGGACTGAAATCGGTTTACTGAAG
>JABFXN010000157.1 GCA_013361705.1 Acidobacteriaceae bacterium | reverse complement strand
TGATTGCGATGTGGGCCATTTTCGAGCATCTGTGGCCTTTGCGCGCGGCGGAAGGCATGCTGCGCGGGTTTGCATCGAATCTCCACCTGCTGGCCCAGCTGATGACGGTTTTCGAGGAAGAGACGCCAGAGCGGATCGTACAAAGGGTCAGGTACCTGCGGGAGCTGATCAACAGTGGTTTCGCGGCCGTGCATGCCCATGCGGATTCCATGGTTTTCGAATTCGGGCCCCAGCGGAGAAACAACTTCGCGCTGCGCGACCGAATCTTGCGATGGCAGGCGTCGGCAAGAACTCTATTCCTGGTACAGGTGGCCATTCTGCAGTACCGGATTCAGATTGACTACACCACGGTGCCCGAACGTGTGAAGGAGGCTCAGGCGGAGTTCGACGCAGCTCTACGGCGTGTGCTGCAGGGCATTGCCGCGAACGTGGATGATGTCACTTCAGAGCCGGAGACCCTGTCGCTCAGCCCGACATTGAATGCCTTCTCGGAGACGGTTGTGGACTGGTATCAAAGCCGTGGCATCGATCTTCCGGCGCGAACGCAAAGTATCTTGGCCTTGTCGCAACAGCTACACGAGCTCATAACGCAGTTGGCGGAAGACGTTCTCGGCAGTGATGCAGCCCCGAACGCGTCGGAAGCGGCATTCTCAGCCGAGCTATGACCAGGCGATGCTCGCAATCCCGGCATGCTTCATTGATTGGTATGCAGGGATTGGTGAAGGCGCCTCTAAGTTTCCGATCCGTTACCGAATGTTAATCGCACTGTAACAGCTATCCGGTAACTTGGGGAGGCATTCCGGGTGAACAGATTTCCCGGCTTCCCACTTCGCGCCGATCTAGGAAAGTTCTGTTCCGGCCCAGCACCTGGATAAGAGCCCATTACGAGGAGAATATGGAAATAAAACGGATTCTGAGCTTGCTCTGCCCGGCTATCCTGGCAGCGCGACTCTATGCCGGGCAACTGGCAGCACCGGGGCCGCAGACGCCCGCCAGCGCAGCAGCACCTGCACCGTCTGCCGACAGTCGTGAAGCTACAAGCCCGGCCAACAATCAGGAACTTCAGCAGCTTCGGGAGCGAATTGCTCAGCAAGAACAAGCAATCAGGCAGTTGCAAGAGTCAGTCCAGGAACAACGTGCCCTGCTGGACAAAGCTATACAGAACACCAACGCGGCAGCACCCAAGATAATTGACGGGAAGGCGACGGCAAACAACCAAGCACCGGCCGAACCACCGACTCGCGGAGAGAGTGCTCCAGCCAAGGTAGTCCCCGTGTCGAATGCCGCGCATCCGCGCCTTTTCCCAGTGAGTCAAGGCGGGGCAGAGCAACACCAGACGACTGCATCGCCTTCGCCGCTGTCGATCAAGATCGGTAACACTAGCCTCACACCCTTAGGATTTGTCGATGCGACGTTTTTTGCCCGTTCCACCAATCTGGGAAGCGGTATCGGCACGAGCTTTGCCGGTATTCCGTTCAACAACAGTGTCGCTGGGCATACGTCGGAAATGAATTTCAGCACTCAGAACTCGCGGATCGGATTCCGAGTGGATTCGACCGTCCTGGGAGCCAAGGTCCTCGGATACTTTGAGGGGGACTTTTTGGGTTTCCAGCCGGCTAATGCTTTCGTGACAAGCAACTCTAGTACGTTTCGCCTGAGGAACTATTTCGTGGACGTGCAGAAAAACGGATTGGAGGTTCTAGGCGGTCAGGACTGGAGTATGTTTACGCCAAACAGGAAAGGACTGTCTCCCGTTCCAAGCGACATCTTCTACACGCAAGACATGGATACGAACTACCAAGCCGGTCTTCCATGGTCGCGTCAGACTCAGTTCCGCTTCGTGGCGCATCCCAGCAACGACCTTGCATTCGGTGTCTCCCTTGAGAACCCGCAGCAGTATGCGGGCAATAACCTCGTGACGTACCCAACAGCCTTAAACTCGATCATTTCCGGCTCGAACGAATTCAATAATGGCAACACCACCACTTCGACGCCAAACGAGTCGCCTGATGTGATCTTCAAGGCTGCTTATGACGGGCACGTAGGCAATGGCCGAATTATGCACGTGGAAGCAGGAGCTTTGATTCGCAATTTTAAAATTACGCTTCCATTTACAAGCAATGACATACCAACCTCGTCCACTACGGGCCACGTTCG
>JABFXN010000034.1 GCA_013361705.1 Acidobacteriaceae bacterium | reverse complement strand
CTTGAAGCGGCAAACCTGGAGCGGCGCGGTGAATCGCAGATCCGTCAGCACATTCAGAACGCCTTGCGCATGGTGCACCTGAGCCATCGTGAAGCCAGCCGGACGATCGCTGCCCTGCGGCCCCAATTCCGCGATGCTGCGGCGATCCTCGCGGCGCTGCGCGCCTCTGCCCTCCGGATGAGTGATGGTGGCACGCTGGAGGTAACGACGCAGCTTCGCGGCAAGAACCGACACCTGCCTATCCAAATCGCCGACGCACTGTACCGCATCGGGCAGGAAGCCATCAGCAACGCGATTCAACACGCCGAAGCGACACGTCTGGAGATCGGGCTGAGTCTTACAAACCGTGATGTTGAATTTTCTATCTGCGATAACGGGCGCGGATTTACTCCGGAACAGATCACCGGCACTATGGGACTTTCAGGCATGCGTGCCCGCGCAAACCGTATCAAGGCAATGCTCGAGATTCATTCGCTACCCGGCGCGGGAACAACCATCCTGGTGAAGGCGCAGATCCGGTTTGCCGGAAGTCTTTTGTACCGGCTGCGCACTACACTCATCCCCTATCCGGAGTCTTAAAAGTTGCCATGAGTGACTTTGTTACGCGTATGAAGTCGACAGAAGAGACGGCGAGCAAGATCCGTCTGCTGATGGTGGACGATCATCCAGTCGTTCGTTTCGGCCTTGCCGCGCTGCTCGGCATGCAACCGGACTTAGAGGTCGTAGAGTGCTGCCCTGATGGAGACGCCGCTCTTGCGGTGCTACAGGCGAAAGCCGTCGATATCGTCCTGGTAGACCTGCGCATGCCCGGCCTCTCAGGCATTGAGACCATTCGCAAGATACACCAGACCTCGCCGCAGTCCCGGCCGATCATTCTTTCCAGCTTTGAATACGACGAAGAGATCTATGAGGCAGTAAATGCCGGCGCCTATGGATACCTGCACAAGGACGCGCCTGCCGAAGAGATTCTGCGTGCGATTCGCCAGGTCCACACAGGCCACCAGGCCTTTCCTCGGCGGATTGCGGAGCGCTTATCGAACCGGCAGATGACCGCAGGACTCAGCTCCCGGGAACGGGAGATTCTGGAACTCGTCGCAAAAGGCCTTACGAACAAAGAAGTTGCCAACGCACTCCGCATCAGCCAGTTCACCGTACGGAACCACCTGAATCACATCGCTGCCAAGCTCGAAGTCAGCGATCGTACCGAAGCGATCTTCGTCGCCATTCAAACCGGCCTGATCAAGGTCTCGTAAAGCCCATACACCGGGTGCCCCAGGCCCCTATAGGGACCTGGGTATTCGAGCGCAGCTCGAACCGCTTTTCTCTCGCTGCGCTCAACTCGAGCAAACAAGTTCGCCCCATTCTTTCGCGATGAAACCGCGAAAGAATGGGGCAACGAGTATGTGCTTTGATAAACCCTAGTGGCTATGACCGCCAAGGACCTTCTGCAAGCGATAGTTCAATTCAAAGTAACCGTAGTTCGCTCCGCCTTCCGTCGGATAGATCGCACTGACAACCGACTTTCCAAAGGCATGCGCGTAATACGTTCCCAGCGACAACTGCTTGGTGAGCGTAATGTCGGCGCTGATGTCATACAGCGAACTGAAGCTGTTGTGGTTGTTCGCCGGCCTTCCGGTATAGCCGAAGACCTTGTTATCGAAGGCGCCGCCACCCTGGTACCAGAAGTCCGAGGACGAGGTGAGCTTGAGGAAGTGAAGATCGGAACGCAGGTCCACTCTCTTGCTGGGCTTGTCGATAAGCTGAACAAAGGAGTCCGTAGAGTTCATCGAGTTGTAGAACGGGAACCGTGCATAGATACGCGGCGTGGGCAAGACCTGGAAGAAGGTATTGTGCGTGTTATCCGTTGCATTGTTGTCGCCGGTGGAGCGCAGGTAGCCGCCACGAACCCACGGTGTCGTCTTGACCTTATCGAAGCGCAGACCGCCCTCTACCGCGATCGCCCCTGCAGAATGATCCTGCACTCCCCAGGACCCGACCTGGCCAGCGCCCCACAGCAGGAAGTCGACCGTGGTATGGCCCGCAGGCACCGCTGCCAGCAGATTGCCGCCAAAGGTGCCGATGCGGATGTTCTTATGATCGAGCGCGCGTGCTGCGGCGCTGCGATTATCCGTCTTAGTCAGTCCGGTACGGCCGTCATGATAGCCGAGAGCAAAGCCGCGAACGATGACACGCTGCTTCGCCAGCACATGCGTATACGCCAGGTACTGAACATCGACATTCAGCTCAGGATTGGCATTCATGTTGAAGACGCCCTGTGTCGCCCGACCGCCCATCGCAGTCAGGTTCCAGCTCTTACCGCCGAGCTTGCCCTCGATGCCATCGAAGGAGCGCTGTCCATTCGAGAAACCAAAGTTGCCGATCAGGCGATGGCCCACACGGTTGGTTTGTATCCAAAGCAATGTGTTGTTCTTGGGAACGATCTCCTGACCATCAAAGAACTCAAAACGGCCTACCCGCAACGTGTTCGGCTCATTCTGGAAGTGATAACGCAGAAACCCCTGCCGGAACGAAGCAGCCGCGGGATTGCTATTGTTGTTGTTCCCGGCATAGTAGGTGCCGCCCAGGCCAAGCTGACCTTGCGCGGCAACCGGAGAGACCGCATCGGTCGGCAGCGCAAGTTCCGCGCTTTGGCCGATCTCAAGCTGATAGTCCCACTGGCGAATGCGCTGCGTGATGCCGAGCCGCAGTAGCGAGTCCTGGTGGGCATAGCGTTCCGAGGTTGGTGTCGCCGCAAACCATTGCGTGACATTGCTACGCTCACGCAGGATAGCGGTGACATTTACAGCAGACGATGGAGGAGCGGCGGGCGACTGTGCAAACGAAGCCGCAACAGATGCCACCGTAACGAGGGCGAAGAGAGCGGTTTTCACGAAAAATCTCCTTATCAAAACACACCACGGCTGTAGTCGCAGTCAGCGCATGCAGACGCGACGAAGAGAAACCGAATCAGACGATGAACAGGGAAGTGCCGGCCGTTATACGGCGAGCACTTCCTCAGCGCTGGACGTATCGACGTCCGCCGCAGCCGGTGCAAGGGCTCTGCCGCCCTCCCCGACCCAGGTTCGCGTCCACTTCCGTGAAACGATGCGCAGCATCACCAGCACCAGCAGTGCGAAGACGGCGTATGCCGCGAAGCCCGTTGCAAATGATCCCGTGTGCTGTTTGGACTGGCCAAGCACATTGGGCAGAATGGAGCCGCCCAGTGCGCCGATCTCTCCCACCATGCTGCCGGCGACAGCGGTCGCCAGAGGCCAGCGTAGCGGACCCAGCTGGAAGGTCGCTCCGTTACCGGCGCCCAGCGCGGCGAAGCAGAGCATGAAGAGCACCGTCGTTACCACCAGGGACGGCGAGCTCACCAGACCGAAGATGCCGGCAATAGCAACCAGGAAGACGACGCTCAGCGTCGTGACACCGCCGACGCGGTCAGCAAACCATCCGCCGACAACACGGGTCATGCTGCCCAGCAGCGTGGCACACATGGTGAGCGTTCCCGCCTGCGTCTTAGGGATGTGGAACTGCGCAACGAAGAGCGAGGGCAGGAAGGTCGCAAGACCGAGGAAGCCGCCGAAGGTGATGATGTAGATGAGATTGAAGTACCAGCCATCGCGCTCCACCAGGCACTTGAGGTGCTGGCGCAGTGTCTGATGTTCAGAGTCAGGCGGCTCCTTGGCGAAGACGATCATCACGATCAACGGAAGCAGCATGAACAGCGCCGCAAAGCCATAAACGTGCGACCATCCAAAGGCCTTCGCCAGACGGGGAGCGAAGAAGGCCGCGACGGCCGTACCGCTGTTGCCGGCTCCAGCGATTCCCATCGCTAGTCCCTTGTACTGTTTGGGGAACCACCCCGCTCCCAGCGAAAGTGCAACACCGAAGCTTGCGCCCGCTGTGCCCAGCAGGACGCCCATGGCCAGCACGTTCGAGAACGAGTGCACAAAGAAGTACCCATAGAGCAGGGCCGCGATAATACAGCTCATCTCGACGATGGCCGCGCTCTTACGGCCGATGTACTGGCTCAGCACGCCGAGCGGGAAGCGCATGAGCGCGCCTGCCATCGTGGGCAGCGAGACCATCAGGCCGACCTGCGCCGGCGAGAGGTGGAACTGCTCGGTGATGAAGGGTCCCATCGCTCCGTTCAGCACCCACACAGCAAAGGTGAAGTCGAAGTAGAGGAACGATGCGAAAAGCGTCGCTGGATGACCGGATTTTAGAAAGTGCTTTACGTTGGCCATTTTGAAAGGCTCCTGAGATCAGAAATGTCGAAATATAATGCGGCACGAAAGGTACTGCTACGGCAGGAGCGAACTTCCAGGTTCGGCTCGGTACAACACTCGCGGCGGCCATGGGCGCGAGAAAGACATACAGAACAGTGCTATTTCAGAGCGGAACGCTCGACACGCACAGCGCACTGTTTGAAGTTGGGTTCGCGGCTGATGGGGTCAAAGGCACCCAGAGTCACGAGGTTGGAATTCTGCTCAGCGAAGTGGAACGGCATGAAGACCTGCCCGGGGGCGACAATCCCGGTAATGCGCAACTCAACGTCGCGAACATAAGCGCGCCTGGAGCGCACCGTGACACGATCATGCTGACGTAGCGAGAGCCTATCAGCATCTGCCGGATTCATCTCAAGCCATGCATTGGGAGACATGGCGTCAAGCATCGCGACAGCGCCGGTTTTGGTGCGCGTGTGCCAGTGCTCAACGGTGCGTCCGGTGTTCAGAATCAAATCGAATTCGGTGTTCGGCTGCTCCACGAAGGGCAGGCACGGAACACAGTGCAACAGAGCGCGGCCATTCTCGCGAGGGAACTGGCCATCGCCGTAGAGCCGTTCGCCGCCCCACTGCTTGCCGCCTTCATCTTCGATCTGTTGCCAGCTGAATTGGCTGTAGTCGCACATGCGACCCGCGGAGACCTTCTGCCACTCAAGCCATGCGTCGAGCGTGCTGCTCCATCCCGGGAAGAGCCTGTCCTTCACACCCAGCCGCTCGGCAAGCGCGAGGAAGATATCGAAGTCAGAACGAGCCTCGCCCGGCGGCGTGGCAAACGCATTCACCTTGCTGATGCGGCGCTCGGAGTTGGTATACGTCCCTTCTTTCTCTCCCCAGATGGCTGCGGGAAGAACAAGGTCGGCATAGTCCATCGTCGGCGTGGGATAGAAACCGTCCTGCACCACGACAAACTCCGTAGTCTCAAAGGCCTGCTTGAGCAGGTTCAGGTTCGGAAAGGAAACCACGGGATTCGTGGCAATGATCCAGATCGCCTTGACCTGCTTTTTGACGGCGGCTTCGATGATGTCCGGATAAGCAAGGCCGCGTGCCGTCGGCAGCTCTTCTTCGTCGATCTTCCACAGGTCAGCGAGGGCCTTGCGATCTTCGGCGTTATCGAACTTCCGGTAACCCGGCAGAGCCGAGGTGAAGCTGGTCTCACGCGAACCCATCGCATTGCACTGGCCGGTGATGGAAAACGGAGCGCTGCCCGTGCGGCCGATGTTGCCGGTAATCATCGCGAGGTTGTTGATCGCCGCGACGGTATGCGCGCCCTGGGTGGAGTGATTCACACCCATCGTCCAGCCAATGAAAGCCGACTTCGCCTCTCCGTAAAGACGAGCTACCTTCTCGACGGTCTCGACCGTAAGCCCTGTGGTCGCGCTGACCGCCTCCGGCGTGTAGTCGGCGACGAAGCTGACGAACTCTTCCAGACCTTCAACATGCTCGCGGATGTACTCGCGATCGACCAGGCCATCGCGCAGCAGAATATGTGCAATGCCATTAATCAACGCGATGTCGGAACGCGGCTTCACCGGCAGGTGAAGATCGGCCATCATCGCAGTCTTGGTGACACGCGGATCCACAACAACCAGCACCTGCCCAGGCTTCTTGCGCAGGCGGTTGCACAGGATAGGATGATTGTCCGCAATGTTGGCGCCAATCAACAGCACGACATCCGCTGTCTCCATATCGGCATAGGACCCAGGAGGTCCATCGGAGCCGAAGCTCAGCTTATAGCCTGAAACCGCGCTGGCCATGCACAACGTGGTGTTGCCGTCGTAGTTGCGGCTGCGGAAGCCGAGCTGTACCAGTTTGCCGAGGGTATAAAACTCCTCCGTCACCAACTGGCCGGTACTGATCACACCCAGCGAATCATTCCCGAAACGCTCCTGGATAGACCCGATACGCGACACCATCACCTCAAGAGCTTCGTCCCAGGAGATCGGCTCGAGCGGAGCGCCGCGGCCGCCACGGCGCAGCATCGGCGTAGTGGCGCGGCCGGCAGCCTCGATCATCAGGTGCTCACTGAGTCCCTTGGGGCAGAGCTTGCCCAGATTCACTGGATGGTCAGGGTTTCCACGTGCAGCAACAGGGCGTCCATTGCGCGTGCCAACCAGCATGCCGCAACCAACCGAGCAGTAGCCGCAGGTCGTCTTCGTCCAGGTGTCCGCGATGCGCGACTCAGAGATGTAGCCGAAGCGTGCATCTTTGCCATAGCGATACTGAGTGCGCGCGATATCGAAGCCCAGCCAGCGCTGCACCCGCTGCAGAAACGTGAGCGGCTGCATCCTGGCGCGGTCTTCCGAGGCAGCATTGGCGTATTGTGTCGCCCGCTTCTTCATGATGCCGCCCTTCCATGGGACCCGCTGCTGAAGGTCAATCCCATGCTGAGCGGAACAACGGAGACGAAGAAGAGATAGCGGTTGAGAAGAACAGCAGCAGAGACCGCGGCGAGCGAAAGCCAGGGCATCGGCGCCAGAAGGAAGAGCACAGCCTGGATAGCGCAGATCCAGGAGAGCGCTACCTTCCACCAGAGCTGTTCGCCGCGTAGATGGTTATAGCTGGCATGACGCTCAAAGTTCGCAGAACCACGAAGCCGGGCGATACGTGTGATCTGATTCGCAATCCAAAGGATGGCCGCCAGGGCTACAGCCCGGGGATGCGGCGCAACGTGAGGCAGAGCTACCGCCAGACCAACTGCCTGTAGCCGCGTTGCCAGCCAGACCGCAGGCGCCTGCATCACCGCCATCACCGGCCCCGCCATCAGGAAGGCCGAGAGCACGAAGTCGAGCGGCGTATGCATCATGTTCCATGCCGGACGCGCTTTGACCAGGTAGATACGCGCGCTGGCAAGCGTGCCCGCAAGCCCGATCATGGCCGCCACAAGCGCCAGCGGAGTTACCGCGCTCTCCAGCGCAGGCCTCAGCAGCGACGCCCATGCAACACCGGTGGATACCGTCAGCGTCACCAGGAAGAGCGTGAAGCAGAGAACCTCACGGCTCAGCCACGAACGCTTCCACATCTTCAGAGCGCGCCAGGCATAGGCAGGCCGTCCGAGATGGAAGATAGAGATGTTGATCGCGATGACGGTAACGAACAGAAGCAGCGTCAGGCTCACGGCGCTGAGCTCGCGATCGAGCAACAGGCCGCAAAGCAAACCAAAGGCCGCCTGCATCGCAGAGGTCATTACGACCAGCGAAGGATGCGCATGTTCAAGCGCGATGGAACCGGTATCGACGCGATCAAGCCAGGTGACAGAGCTCTTCTCAGGCAGGGTGATGCGCGTGGTGGAGACCGTCTGGCCGGAAGGAGGCATACCCGGCGAATCAGCGAGCGAGTGTTCCGCCGTCCACTCGTTCTTGTTCACGCTCTCGATCTGGATCGCGTTCTCCGGGCATGCATTCACACATGCGGGCTCGCGGTTATCGAGCAGACGCTCGCGGCACATGTCGCACTTGCCAACCACGCCACGCTCTGGATTGAACTGCGGAACGCTGTAAGGGCAGTTCCACACACAGTACTGGCAGCCGATGCAGGCTTCGGCAGAGTGCAGCACGATCCCCGTAATTGGATCTTTGCTGTAAGCATCGACAGGACATCCGCGCAGGCAATCGGCGGTGAGACAGTGATTACAACCCATCGAGAGATAGGTGCGCATCACATTGGGATAGATACCGCCTTCCAGCTCGCCAACGCGGCGCCACTTGATGTCGGCCGGATTGCCATTCTGCTCATTGCAGGCGATCTCGCAGGAGCGGCAGCCGATGCACTTCGTCATATCGAAGTGGAAGCGGTACTGCTCTCCGGCCTCGAGCGGCCGCGATGGAATCAGCGCATTTACCAGCGAGGGTGCCGCTCCACCCTCAACCAGGGTGAGGCGCACCAGCTCAGCGCTGTCGGTCTCCATCGCTCGTTCTTGAAGCGGCAGTGCCACGTTGCTCCCTCGTTCCTTACCTAGTGCGGCTTAGTAAACGTCCCGGTGATACCGGCCGTCGTCATGCATCTGCGAAACGTACTCGCGGGCGGCATCGTTGCTCAGACCGCCGTGCTTCTCAATCAGTGTGTGCAGCGCCGAGTCCACATCTTTGGCCATACGCGATGCGTCGCCGCAGATATAGACGCGAGCATCTTCCTGCAGCCACTGCCAGAAGGCCGCGCCATGCTCGATCATGCGGTCCTGCACGTAGATTTTGTGCGCCTGATCGCGCGAGAACGCAGTATCGAGCCGCGTAAGATGACCGCTCTCCGACATGGAGCGCAGCTCTTCGCTGTAGAGGTAGTCCGTCTGCGCGCTGCGCTCGCCAAAGAAGAGCCAGTTGCGGCCCTTCTGTCCAAGGGCCTCGCGCTCATGCAGAAACGCGCGGAAGGGAGCGATGCCCGTTCCCGGCCCGATCATGATGATCGGAGTATTGCTGTCGGCCGGAAGGCGGAACTTCTTGTTCGGCTGAATGTAGACCGGCACCGTCTCGCCCACGTTGACCCGCTCGGCAAGCATGGTGGAAGCAACACCACCCCGCTCCCGGTTGTGCGAGCGATAGCGCACCACGCCGATAGTGCAATGAAGCTCCAGACCGTGCTTCGCCGGGCTCGAAGAGATGGAGTAGAGCCGCGGCGCCAGGCGCGGCAGCATCGCCAGCAGCTCCTCCGGTGTCTCAATGGCGCCGGGATACTCGTGCAACAGATCGATCAGGCCGCGGTCATACAGGAATGTGTCCAGATGAGCGGCCTGCTCGGCCGGCAGCAGCGCCGAAAGAGTCTTGCACTTCGTCTTCTCCGCGAAAGCCTGCACCATCTTGCGGCTCAAACGGGTGTGCTGATAGTGATGCAGCAATGCCTCGCGCATGCTGCAGGCGCCTGCCTTGGGAACCTCCACCACCGTGTCTGCATCAAACGGCAGCAGCGACAGCGTCTCGTCCACCAACGCAGAATCATTCTGCGCCAGAACGCCGCAAGCATCGCCCGCCTGGTAGGGCAGATCTTCATTCAGTTGGAGTCCCAGGTGGATGGTGAGCTTGCTCGAGATATTCGAGGTTAGCGCACGGCGCTCGACCACCGCCGCATGAAGTGGATTCTCACGCGAATACAGCGACTGCTTTACCGGCTGAGCCGCGGCAGCGGACGCAACCACCCCAGCGACCGTAGCCACCTCGGCGTGCTTGGTCCCGTTCGCACCATTCGGCTTTGTGCCGATCTGGGTAACGCACGTTCCCTTCCAGGCAGCGAAGGGTTCATCGACATCTACGTCGCTCTCGACGCGCGGCGTTATGCGCAGCGCGCCAAGTTCAGCCAGGCGGTCATCCAGCTCTACGCCGAAGCGGCAGAACTGCTCGTACGTCTTATCTCCGAGACCGAATACGGAATACCGCAGCGAAGCCAGGCGGAGAGAGTCCGCGCCCATCAGAGCATCGCGAAATGCCTTAGCATGATCTGGAGCCTCACCGTCACCGTAGGTGCTGACGAAGAAGACGGCATTCGTCTGCTCTGCGAGATGGGATGGCGTCACATCCGTGAGCGAGGTAACCGTCGCGTTGTGGCCGGCGGTCTTCAGCTCCTTGGCGAACTTCTTCGCCAGGCGCTCAGCCGTTCCGCTCTGTGTGGCGAAGTAAACAGCCACATTCTCCGAAGCCGGCGCTGGCGCAGCAAAAGCCTCCGGCGCGGGAGCACTGGAGTAGAGACCCGCAAGGAATCCATTGAGCCACGCGCGCTGATCCGCGTCGAAGGGAGCATCGTGCGGAATAAAAGGGACAGGCTGTGCGCTCACGCCATCACCTCCGCACGAACATCGCTGCTACACATACTGCGTAACTCCTCGACACTGTGCCGGTTCGTGAAAGCGAGGAAGCTCTCACCCTCCATGCACTGTGTGGTGTAAACCGTAAAGATCGCCTGCAGCGCCGGCAGCACCTCGCTGTACTTCATCGCTGGAAAGAGCTGCCGCGCCATGGCCTGATCGTTGTCGGCTCCGCCGCCGAGGTTCACCTGATAGCCTTCTTCGCCGCCGACCTTCACGCCCATCAGGCCGATATCGCCGATGTAGTGCTGCGCACAGGAGTGGGGGCAACCAGTCACATGCAGGTTGACCGGCTGGTGAATCACGAACATACTGTCCAGCGTGCGCGCAATCTCCAGCGCATGCCCCTTGGTATCGGCGGCAGCGAACTTGCAGCCACGATTGCCGGTGCAGGCAACAGTACCGCTCTGGACGCGGCCTGCAGCGGTATCAAGCCCAGCCTGATGCAGCACACGGCATGCCTCCGCAACACGATCTTCGGGAACGTTCGGAATGAGCAGGTTCTGCCAGACCGTCAGACGAAGCTCACCGCTACCGAAGCGCTCGGCAACATCCGCAATGACGCGGGCCTGCGCAATAGGCAGCCAGCCCACCGGGACACAAACGCCAATGTAGGAGAAGCCCGGCTGCGACTGAGCGTGCACACCAAGGTGTCCAGCGCGATTGATCGGGCCGCGTGCTTCGCACTCCGAGGCATCGACGCGAAGGATCGGGAAGGCAAGCTTCTTCTCTGTCTCTTCCAGGAACTTCTCAACGCCCCAGCGATCGACGAGATACTTCAGGCGGGCCTTCTTGCGGTCGGTGCGATCGCCATTCTCCGCAAAGACGCGGACCATCGCCGCAGCCACAGCAACAAGCTGGTCAGGGCTCAACAGCAAACCGCAGTCCGAAGCGAACTGTTTATGCCCGGTAATGCCGCAGAGCAGAACGCGGAAGTAGACACCCGCCGGCACGCTCTTCCCTTCACCGACCGAAACGGCAACAAAACCAATGTCGTTCGTGTCCGCCAGGGCGCTGATGGCGCCGCCGTTATCAAAGGCGATATTGAACTTGCGCGGCAGACCGAACATATCGCGCGAGTTGGTGATGTAGTTCTGCAGCGCGTCGGCGTAGGGCTGCACGTCGATCAGTTCCTGCGGATCGTAGCCGGAAATCGGCGATGCGGTAATGTTGCGAATGTTGTCTGCGCCGGAACCCATCGAACTCATACCGAGCTTGCGAACGCCGTTCAGAACGTTGACGACATCCTTCGGTGCAAACTCGCGGAGCTGGATGTTGGCGCGGGTCGTGAGATCGATACGGCTGTTGCCGAACTTTTCAGCGATCGTGGCGACGCCACGCATCTGCGCGGAAGTCATCACGCCGCCGGGAACGCGCATGCGAAGCATGAAGGAATCCTGCGCGGGGGCTACATGAAACAAACCGTGGAACTTGAAGCGATAGCGGCGTTCCGCGTCAGGAGCCTCGTTGGAGGCTGCAGTCTGCAGCAGCTCATCCCACAGATCCAGCGGATTGCGCTCATACTTCCAGAGCTCTTCGGCACAGAGGTCGGAAACGGGCGTACCGAAAAAAGTCTCTTCCTTGACGGGCTCGGCAAGGTTCGCACCGCCGGCCGAGGGCTGAGCAGTGATCTGTCCGGATTCAGAGTGCCCTACATACGGGCGCTGCAACACGCCCGCAAAGAAACCACGGAGATACTGTGCCTGCTCATCGGAGAAGCCCGACTGAGGGGAGACGAAATTCTGTGGCATCGTCGACATAAACATCCTCACGCGGCAAAACAATCGGTGGATGATGTACGACGGCCTGAATCACCTGTGCGGCAATGCGAAAAACTCCGGAACGAACGCAGCAATCCCACACGCACACATCGGCGGTGAACTCAGGCTCGTCGCGGAGCAGCTTACTAATCTTGAAATGCTCAGACTGGCGAAGGCGGACGCATCAAGGGGCCGCACCTTCAGACAACGCCTTCAGGCTGCCATAGCCGAAGGGTTCAATGGTTGGAGTATAGGGCGAGACGGGGCCAGGCGCAAGCTGTTTTTCATCGAGGATTCGTGATTTCCTCGCAATCCTCTGACAAAAAAGCAATTCTGCGCATTCACCATAAGAACGATCAATTGGCGTTTCGCACCTGATGACCGTACAGTTCTAGAATGAGATTGATTATCTTTTAATCGATTTCCCCCGGCATCAACGCAGCTCAACCCGCTTCGGAGAGTCATGCCCCACGCCAGCTTTGAAGGATTGCGAGTGTTATCTCTAGAGACCCGCCGCCAGCGCGAGGTGGAGAAGCTCATTCGCACTTATAACGGTGACCCGCTCGTGGTTCCATCCATGCGCGAGATTCCGCTCAGCTCGAATACCGACTGTGTGGAGTTCGGCCACCGTCTGCTCGCAGGGGAGATCGATCTCATCGTCTTCATGACCGGTGTAGGCGTAGCGAAGATGATGGAGGTCCTGAGCGCCTCCTTCGATCGCGAAAAAATATTGCAGCAACTGCGCAAGCGGCAGGTCGTGGCCAGAGGTGTAAAGCCGGTGGCCGCATTGCGCGAGCTGCAGGTCCCTGTCGCAGTCACCACTGCCGAACCCAGCACGTGGCGCGAAGTAGTGGCGCAGATGGACAAGAAGTATGACGATAAGCTCGCGCGCTATGACATCGCTGTGCAGGAGTATGGCGCCACCAACCCCGAACTGATTGCCGAGCTGGTTCATCGTTGTGCCTCTGTCACCAAGGTCCCGGTCTATCAGTGGGGACTGCCGCTCGACATTGCACCGCTGCAGGGAGCGATACGCGAGATTATCGATGGCTCCATCGACGTAGTCCTGTTTATGACCGCGGTGCAGGTGATTCATCTCTTCCATGTGGCCAGCGATATGGGCGTTGCTGAGGAGATGCGGCGCGCGCTCGAGTCCATCGCCATCATCTCGGTAGGGCCGACGACAACCGAAGAGATTCTGCACTACGGCCTGAAGCCTGACTTCGAGCCCTCACGGCCGCGCATGGGCTTCATGGTGAACGAAGCAGCGCAGTACGCCCGCAAGGTGCTTGCAGAGAAGCGTTCGTCTGATTCGTTTGCCGGCGCCAAGCCGGAGGATGAGCAGGTGCCGACCGTCTCGAAGCCGCCCGCATGGCCGGTGCAGCAGGTTGCTCCCTCGACCTCAACGATGGCCGGCTTCCGTGATGGCCTGGCACCGCTCGATATTCTGCAGCAGGTAAGCAGCAGCCTCACCTCGACCGACCCGCTGCACGTTGTGCTTTCGCGCATCGTTGCCTGCGTGTGCGCGATGGTGCCGTGCGACTCCTGCTTCATCTACACGCTGGAAGAGGACAAGCTCGTTCTTCGCGCTTCGCGGAATCCGCATGATGCCGAGATCGATCAACTGAAGGTATCCGTCGGACAAGGCGTCACGGGATGGGTCGCCGAACATCGCGAGCCGGTCTCCATTCCGGAGCGCGCCAGCGAAGACCCTCGCTTCAGCGCCTTCCGCAATCTGCCGGAAGATACCTTCGAGGCCATGCTCTGCATTCCCGTGCTCTGCGCCGGCCGCGTGGTGGGTGTCTTGAACCTGCAGCACAAGCAGCCCTACTTCCATACTGACCTTGAGCGCCGTCTGTTGGCGACTATCGGCGTCCTGGTAGGTGCTGAAATCGAGCGTGCACGCCTTGAGACCGAGAACCTTCAGCTCGCGGACCGGCTCGAATCGCGCAAGACAATCGATCGCGCCAAGGGCATTCTGCAGCGCGACCTGAAGATCTCCGAAGATGAGGCCTACCGCATGATGCAGAAAGAGAGCCGGCAACGGCGGAAGTCGATGCGTGAGGTCGCCGACGCAATTCTGCTCTCTGAAAGCATGCGTTTAGGATCGAAGACCATAGAAGGCCGTTAGTCCTTAGTGGCTGTTGCCGCTTGCTTCCATATTCAAACGCGGCAGCACCAAAGCTCTTAAGCCCCTGTCTTGTGAAGTTGATCAAGACGAGAGCTTCGTCTCATAACTCAACCAGAAGCGGCTGGCGAACCGTTGCGCACCGCGCAACCATTTCGCACCTACGGTGCGAATGCCTCGCTTAAGGGGACGGATTCAGCCGTCTCGTACGAGATGCAGAGAAACGGCGGCTTCACAGGCTGCGGAGGTCACGTCGCCGTTCAAACCGAGGATGACATTCCGCCCCGATTTACTTGTCATTTCGCAGCGTTCGGGGTCCCCAACGAACTTCGTTCGTTGGGGTGAAGCTGAGCGAAGAAATCGGCTTCTCAACACATCGCCCTCAGTTGAAGCCACGCCCTGAAGCAAAACCATCCTTGAGACTGACAGAGATGGAGGGCTTCCGGCATACTCAACAACAGTTGCGCTGGGGCAGCGAAGAGAACGGCTCAGCAAATAGGACTTTTGCCCGATTTCATCTCCTGTTCTCACAAATTACCCTTGGCGCATCGAAAAACCGATTAAGGACGACGTGATGCCCGTCAATGCCCCCCGACTGTCCCGTAGAGAGTTTGCATGGGGCGGTCTTGCGACCGCGTTCACCATCCGTTCCGCATTTGCTGCCGGCACGGCTACTCCAACCCGCGTACTGCTGGGAACCACCGGCAAGGTCAGCAAAGGAATCTACACCGCTGACTGGAACGCAGCCACCGGCGAGCTCGGCTCTATTACATTAGCCGCCACGCTGGTTTCGCCATCTTTCCTCGTCACCCGCCGCGTTGGCTCGCTTACACGGATCTATGCCGTCAGTGAAGACGGCAAGGACGACTCCGGTGTCAACGCTTTGGAGACCATTCCCGGCTCTCGCGAGCTTCGCCTGCTGAATAAAGTCTCTTCCTTCGGCAACGGCCCCACGCATCTCTCCCTCACACCGGACGGACGCTCCGTCTTTATCGCCAACTACGGCGGGGGCAGCATTGCCTCCTACCATGTCAAGCCGGACGGCAGCCTGAGCGAAGCTGTCTCTCACTTTCAGTACGAGGGCAGCGGCCCTGACCCTTCACGGCAGACGAAGTCCCATGCCCACTCGGCCCAGGTCTCCCCCGATGGCCGCTTTCTCCTGGTGAACGATCTCGGCCTCGACCGGATTTGCATCTATCGCATTGATGCGGCAACCGCCGCACTTACGCCGAACGATCCTCCGGTCTGGCAGGCAAAGCCCGCGAGCGGACCGCGCCACATCTCGTTTCATCCGAACGGCAAGTGGCTCTATAGCGTTAATGAGCTCGACTCGACCATCGATATCCTGGCGTGGGACGCAGCCCGCGGCCGCATCACGCCCATCGACCGCGTCTCGACCCTGAAGCCGGACTTCCCCCCGCATACCGCCTTTGCCGGCGAGATCCTGGCCTCCGCGGACGGACGAAATGTGTACGTCGGCAACCGCATCGCCGACCAGACCATCGCGGTCTTCGACATCGACCGTGCCTCGGGCAAGCTGAAACTCAAACAGCTAGCGCCCAACGGCGGCAAAACCACCCGTCACATCGCCCTGGACCCCACCGGCAAATGGATGATCGCCAGCAACCAGGACAGTGGTGAGGTGGTCGTCCTGCAACGCAATCCCCCTACGGGCGAACTTTCCGCACCTGTACACCGGTATCCGCTGGATACACCGATGTTTGCTACCTGGATCTAGGAGGAGCATGGCTTCCGTTGTTGATCGCAATGATGTTCGTTTTGAAGTTTGCAGCCGCGGGAACAACGCGCGCTTCCCTGCCTCTGACAGCCAGCGAGTTGCTCAGGTCGAATACTGTACCAGCGCGGAAGATGTAGTCCGCACGCTGCAGCAGGCCATCGATCGCGGGCAGCGGCCGACTGTGCGTTCTTCAGGCCACTGCTACGAAGACTGGGTCGTCAACAATCCGGGCGGTGTATTGCTGGACGTCAGCATGATGGACCGTGTCACCACCGGCGAAACTCCCGGCAGCTACGTCATCCAGCCCGGAGCGAAGCTCGGTGTTGTCTACGAACGGCTCTATAAGCTGGGCGGCGCGGTGATTCCCGGCGGTACCTGCTATACCGTCACCGCGGGCGGGCACGTCTCCGGTGGCGGCTATGGAACCCTGGCGCGCATGTACGGCATTACGGTGGACTGGCTGACCGGCGTTGAAATCGTCATCGTCAACCAGGCCGGCAAAGCAGAGCTCATCCACGCCGACGCGCAACATCACCCCGCGCTCTTTCGCGCGCTACGCGGTGGGCAAGGCTCGAACTTCGGTGTGATCACCGCCTTCCACTTCGCCAAACTCCCGCCAATGCCCAAGCAGGTGCTCGCCGCCAATATCTCCTGGGACTGGAAGGAGATGACGCGCGAGAAGTTCGTTCGTATCGTCACCACCTATGGCGATTACTGGTCCAAGAACGACAAGAACCCCGCGACATATCCTGTCTTTACGAACCTCGTTATTGGCAACAGTAAGTCCGGCCGCATAGGGCTCGGTCTCCATTACGCCCAGACAGGCGATGACAACGAGGGCAGAGACTGGGTGCAGGAGTATCTGAATCTCTTCCAGACATGCAAGCCTTCTGCAGAAGCTCCCCCCGATTATCTGCAACAGCAACAGGATTTTGGCCAGCAGCAGAGACCTCTGGTCGGCGACACCGTCTGCTACGGAACGCATCCCGTACGCGCGTTGAACTGGGTAGAAGCAACCGTCAACGGACAAGGAGGCAGCGGCCTTTACGGCTCAAACCGTCGCCGCTCCAAGTACAAGTCCTGCTATATGAAGAAGGGCTTTACCGTGGCGGAAGCCAACGTGCTCTATGACCAGATGACGAGTGACGCAACCCGCGGCCTCATTCTTGCGATCGACTCCTACGGCGGCATGGTGAACAACCCTGCTCGCATTGCCGATACCGCGATACCGCAGCGCAACTCTATTCTGAAGCTGCAGTACCAGAGCTACTGGCTGAACGAAGCAGATGATGCTTTCCGTCTGAATGGAATTCGCCAGTGCTACAAAGCCATGTACTCCACTCCTTCGGCTGACCCGAAGTATCCCGGCTATCCCTATCCCAACGAAAACTTCGAGGGCTGCTACATCAACTATGCGGATGCCGATATGCTGGAGAGCCCGGAGTGGACCACGCTCTACTACGGCACCGGCGATCTCTATCCGCTGCTCCAGCAGGTGAAGAAGGAATACGATCCACACAATCTGTTCCATCACTCGATGTCCATCCGACCGAAGGCATGATGATGCAAGAGTACAAACCAACACGCCGCGCTGTACTGCAGGGAATCGCTGGAGCCGCCATCTGCGCTGCCCCGATGACACGCGCCTTCGCCGCCATCGGCGACGGCATCACCTTCGAGCTCGACCGCGAAGGCGGCTGGATCCATAGCATCGTTCGCGGAGAGCGGAGACACAGCGAAAAGGCTGACCTTCCCTCAGCCATGGTCTATGCCAGTGACCATCAGGTGCTGCACGTCACCCATGGATACACCAGCTACCTCGGTCTGCCTGCGGGCGCTATCTCCAGCTATCGTGTCGAGCCGAATGGCCACCTGCAACGGCTGACGACGCAGGGTCTCTCGCTTACCGCAATGTCTCCGCACCACATCGCCATCTCTCCCGACGGCCGCTCGCTTGCCGTTGCCGCCGCCGGAGGACGGGTGTTGAACATGCTCTCGATTACGGAAGAGAATGCCGTCGGTGAGGTCATCGCCGTCCATCGCAAGCTGCGCGGAGGCATCCCGCAGGAGTTTCTCTTTGATCGCGACGGAGCCCTGTGCGTCGACAGCCATCGATATGCGATGCTCGAAGGAAGACTTGCACGCATCGGAGGCTGACGCTTGTACCGATCTTGGTTTCGCTCGATGGCCGTTGGCCGGTTTCGCTCGATGGCCGTTGGCCGGTTTCGCTCGATGGCCGATGGCCGGTTTCGCTCGATAGCCCTGGGCCTGACACTGTTATTGCCCGCGACCACCTGGCCGCAGAACTTCACCGAGATCAAACCCACCCCCCAGCACACAGCGTGGCAGGATCTCGAATTCGGCGTCATTCTTCACTTCAGCACCAACACATTTCTCGATCGCGAATGGGGTGACGGCACCGCATCGCCATCCACCTTTAACCCGACATCGCTCGATACTCGCCAATGGATGAAGGCGATCAAAGCCTCCGGCGCCAAGTACGTCGTCCTCGTAGCCAAACATCACGACGGCTTCTGCCTGTGGCCTACGGGTCAAACGGACTACAGCATCAAGGCGAGCCCATGGAAAGACGGCAAGGGAGATCTCGTCCGCGAAGCCGCGGAAGCCGCACGCGCTGAAGGCCTGCGCTTCGGCGTCTACCTCTCTCCCTGGGATCGCCATGAGCCGAAGTACAAAGATAATGCGGCTTACGATGCCTACTACCGCGCGGAACTGGAAGAGCTGGCCTCGCACTACGGCGACCTGGTGGAGTTCTGGCTCGACGGAGCCGGCAGCGGCGGACACGTCTACGACTTCAAGAAGATCATCGAGACGCTGCGGACCTACCAGCCGAACACCATCGTCTTTGCCGACACCGGCCTCTTTGAGTACGGCGATGCGCGCTGGGCCGGCGACGAGAGCGGCAAAGTTGAGTACGAGAACTGGAACGTCGTCGACCGCCATGGATATCTGCGCTGGCGCCCGATTGAGGTCGATACACCCCTCCGTAAGCTGCACTGGTTCTGGCATCCGAACGACGAGGCTTCGCTGAAGTCCGTCAACGACCTGATGGACAGCTACGAGCACTCCGTAGGCAAAGGCGGCCAGTGGATGCTGGGCGTAGCGCCGGATAATCGCGGCCTTCTGCCAGACAGCGATGCCGCTCGCCTGAAGGAACTCGGTGAAGCCATCCAGAAGCACTACGGTGCGGAGAAAAACCTGGCGGTAAGCGCCATTATGCCTGACGCCGAAACGCGCAAAGCCCTGGACAACGACGCCGATACTTTCTGGAGCGCGCCCGCCGGTTCCCACAGCGCAACCCTCGAAGTGCGGCTGGCAAAGCCCACACGCATCGACCGCGCCCTGACGATGGAGTGGCTGACCGACGGGCAGATGGTGCAGACCTATCGCATCGAAGCCTGGGTCGACGGAGCTTGGAAGCCAATCCTATCGGGCCACGCAATCGGCCATAAGAAGATCGATCGCTTCACGGCCATCACCGCCAGCCGGTTCCGCTTAAACCTGCTCTCCACTGCGGGCACCGCCCGCATCCGCGAGTTCCAACTCTTCGCCGAAGAGAACTAGGACTATTCAAATAAAATCACCCATGCACCGGGTGCCCCATGTCCCTAGGGGACATGGGCCCGGCCTTTACTTTCCCGAGTACTTATCTCGGCTAAGCCAGCCAACATAAATGCGCCCAAAAGAAACAGGCTCTAGCCTGGATCTTCTCCCGACTAGAGCCCGCCTTCCAACTTCATTCAAATGCTAAGCGCGCACAGCCTTCCACTCCGCCATACCGTACTCACCCAGCGCCACCGTACCCGAAGCAGTATTTCCCTGCACCGTTCCGGTAAAGTCCCAAACCACTTCATGACCGCTCACCGGCATACGAGCATGCAACTTCAGATCGTTGCCATGAATGCTGCCTGTCAGATCGGCCTGATAAATGGCACCAACCTGCTTGCCCTTAAGATCGCTGCCACTCTGCTGCAGATCGAAAGTCTGCTCGGCGGTGCCACGGGTGTACTTCAGCGACACAGCCCACTTACCGTCAACCTGCGCAGCGCCGGTAGGGATGACTGGATTTTCGTAATGACCGGGCTTGGTCATCGCCTCATGGATCGCATCAGCGATGATCGGAATCTCCCAGGCTTCAAGCATGTACGGCATGATGGTGAACGAGCTCTCCATCTTGTCCGGACGAACGCCGGTGCCGCCGTCTAGCATGATGCGCGGCGTGCCTTCGTCGAGACGCTTGAACAGCTCCGTGCCAGTAATCTTCACCTGGTTCGCATCCCAGTGAACCCGCAGGCGGGGCGAACGGTTGGAAAGGTCTTCCGGATCAAGATACTCAATGCGGACCGACGGCAGTCCCTTGATCTTGTCCGCGATCTGATCGAGCCAGCTCTTCCACGCTTTCTGCTCGGCATCGTGGTCACGCTTATACCACTGGCGCACCGCGGCCAGCAGGCCCATGATCTCTTCCTTGCCAACCTTGTAGGCGCGGCCATAGTTGTGGTGCGGCGAAGCCTGGAACCACGCAGCCTTAATCAGGTCAGCCTGGCCGATCATCATGCCGGCAGCCTGCGGCCCGCGCATGCACTTGCCCCCGGAGTAGCCAACCAGCGTTGCGCCATGCTGCAGGTGGATATTGGGAACCAGCGGCTCTTCCGCCGCGGCATCGACAAAGACCGGAATGTTCTTCGTCTTCGCCATCGCGCAGATGGAAGGAATCGAGAGTGGCCCCTTCTCCGCTGCCGGGCCTGAGAGGATGTAGATCATCGCCACCTGGTCGGTGAGCTTTGCCTGCAGCTCCTCGGCCGAGTCCACTTCCACAATCTCCGCGCCGGTCATGCGGACGCCGAAGTCGTATGGATTGCGGGAGTGCTTGGGAATGATGACCTGGCTCTTCTTGCGCTTGTATGGGAAGGCCTGCGAGAGTTCAGGATCGGTGCCGCAGGAACAGGCCACAGTTGCCAGCGCAATCGCCGCCTCACATCCGGTGGTCACCACGGCATGCTCCGCGCCGACCAGCTTCGCAATCTCGGCGCCAACCTTTGGCATCAGCTCATCCAGATGCACGTAGTAATTCGAGGCCTCATACATCGCCTGCTTCACTTCAGGCAGCGAACGCGAGCCGGTGATGATCGTGAAGGTGCCATGCGCATTGATGATGGGGCGCACACCCAGCTTGGTAAAGACGTTATCCTGCAGCGTTCCGGGCTGGAAGGTGACAGCGTGAGAAGGAGCGGCGTGCGCTGCCTGGGCCTCGGCACTTCCAGCGGCGGCCAGCGGCGATACCGCGGCAAGGGCTGACAGAGCTCCGGTCTGCTTGAGTAGATCACGTCGCGTAGGACGTAGTTTCGGCAGCGCACACATAAGATTTTTCCTCTCCTGATGGTTCGTTTGATGTCGTTTAGATATAAGCGATGAGGTCGATCTCGACCAGCGAATTGCCAGGGATGCCGCCGGCCGGAGCAATGGTGGTGCGCACCGGAGGAATCTTGCCCCAGCGGCCCTTGTACACCGTATTCATGCGCTCCCAGTCCTTGATGTCGTTCAGGTAGACGTTCACCTTCAGCACCTTCTCCATGGAGGAGCCGGCGCTGGCGAGGTTCTTCTCCAGCTCATCGAGAACATGCTTGGTATGCTCTTCAATCGTTCCCTGAAAGTGAGCGCCGACACCGGCAAGAAAGACCAGGTTGCCGTACGAGACAACACTGCTGAACAGTGGAGCCTCTCCATTCTTCGGCGGCTGGCCATACGACTTCTTCTGCGGAGCTTCAGGGGCCGCAGCGTGCGCGCTCTCAGTCAGAACAGCGGCTCCGCCAATCGCTCCGGCGGCTGCGGCTGCATTCTTCAATAGGTTTCTGCGGCTGGTCTTCGTCGACATAACTGCTTTCTCCTTGGGGATAAACTCAGGCTCTCGCGTGTTTCAGGACCTGCTTCAGGCTGCTGGCTACAATCTCAGCCTCGCCTGGCTGCAGCATCCATACACCGACCACAATCGTATTCTCGTCCGCGCCCTCGATGCGCCCGCGCACACCGGTAGCCGGGCTTAGCTCGATCGACTGTTTCTGGGAACGCAGCTTCGCGGCTACCTCAAGCGGCTTGATACCCACCGTTTCAGGATCGTACTTGATGAGCAGATGTGGCACGTGATTGGCGACCGGCGGTACATTCACGATCGTAGTCACCGTGGGAATGCCTTTGAGGGCAGCCTCGATCGTGCGGATGCGTCGCATACTCTCTGTCTGGATCGCCTCGTCGTTCTGCTCCAGGATCCAATCCACAGCCGCAACCATGCCAACCATCTGCTCTTTGGCAACTTTCATACCGCGGCCGACAGCATCGCTGTTGGGGCTGTCATTCTCAAGAGCAAGATCGGTGAGATGCTTCTTGCCAAGTAGCAGGCCTGCGTTCTGCGGACCACGCAGTCCCTTGCCGCCGGAGAAACACACGAGATCAAAGCCCATCTCCGTGTACTTCCACAAATTCGAGATAGGCGGAACATCAGCAGCGGCATCCAGATGACACGGCACACCATGCTCATGCGCAACCTGCAGCCAGGTCTCGCGGTCGATAATGCCAGGCTCCGACTCTGGTCCGGCGGAGTTGAAGTAGTTGGTCATCACCGTGCGCTCGCTGAACGCACTCTTGTACTCCTCCAGGCTGCCAACCTCACGGATATTCACACCGCAGATCAGCATCGCGTGGTCATACTCGTAGCGATGCTTCTTCTGAACAATGACCTCGTAACCACGCTCGCGAGCCTGCAGAGGAATCTCATTCGACTTCAGATTTCCCTTAGCCGCTACGCACGCAGCCGTCCCCAGCGTAAGCGCCGCTGACGCACCGGAGCTCACCACAGCGCCTTCGCACTTCAGACGCTTGGCGATGTACTCGCCCGAGGCGCGCTGAAGATCCTTCAGGCGGACAGGATGATGCGCCGCCATGGCCACAGCACGCTGTACGGGAGGCGCCATCACCGCAGCCGTCAGATAGGTATAGGTCCCGGCGGCGTTGATGATCTTCGCAACGCCAAGCTTGTCGTAGTAATCCACCGCAGGTTCCGCGGCAGGAGTGGCCGCGAGAGCAGAGGGTGGAAGCAGAGAGGCGGCTACAGTAGCGCCGGCAGCGCCTAACAGACGGCGGCGGCTTATCGAACGATCATCAGCACGGCGAGGCAAAGGAAGTCCCCTTTCCAGCACGAACAGGTATGTCACCTTCGGTGTGCAACTATTTGAAACGGCAAGTGGAAACGATGTCATCGGGCAGATGACCTAGGGGAGTTCGGACGCTCCTAAATGCGTCCGAACTCCTTCACCGCGGCCACAATCGAGTGCAGCTTTTCGATATAGGGATACATGGCATGCTCAGTCTGATCGAGCTTCTGCGCCCGGATCAGGACCTCAACCGCCTTGTCCTTGGGAATCACCACCACGCCATCCTGGTCAGCAGAAATAATGTCACCCGGGTTGACCTTCACTCCGTCACAGACGACCGGAACATTCATGCCGCCGAAGCGGTAATGGCTAACCGAGGTCGAAGGCACCACGCCGGTCGCATAGACCGGGAAACCGATGCGCTTCAACTGCGGCAGATCGCGTACCCCGCCGTCGATCACAGCCCCGGAGAATCCGCGCGACCACATCGCGGTACCCATCAGGCCTCCCATACCGGCGATATCCGCGCCGTCCTGCACCTGCATGACATAGACGCTGTCCTTGCCGCCGCTGTCGATCGCCTGCAGCATGCCCTGCAACGCATTCGGATCGTTGTTCTCCTGTTTGAGGAGCTGCACCGTCAACGCCGTTCCAACAAATTTGGTCGGAAAAATCGCCTGCATCTTGTGCGACATGTAGCGCTTCTCATGCAGCACCTGCTCAACCGCGACGTAGACGGAAGCAGCCTCCACATGCCGATAGCCATCGAGAACCAACTCAGGGCTCTTCTGCAGCTCTTCCGGAGAGGCCACCGTCTCCTGCTTCATGGCCAGCAGCGCTACCGCCGCCACGACTACAAAGGCATTTCCCGCCCACAATAACGTTCTACGCATACGCATGCCGATTTACTCCTGTTCGACAACACTAAACGAAAAAATGAGGCCGCTGGGCTTGCACCAGCGGCCTCGAAGAGGGAGTTCCAACATTTAGAAGTTGATCTTGCCCACCAGTTGCAGCACACGCGGATCGGTCTGCGTGCTGGTGATGGTTCCGAAGCTCCCAGTCCCGAGCTGAGGGTTGCCCGAGCTGTTCGGATTGCTGGGATTCGCGTGGTTGAACACGTTGAAGGCTTCCGCACGGAACTGGAACTGCAGACGCTCATAGACCTGGAAGTTCTTGAACATCGAGAAGTTCACAAGCTCGCGTCCCGCTCCCTTCGAATCATTGCGGTGCAGATTGCCGTACGTGAAGGCCGCCGGGGTGGCGTACGCCGTGGCATCGATGCAGCTTGCGCTGGTACCGTTCTTGACCACGAAGTCACCAGAGCAAGTGTTCGCTACACGCTTCACAAAGTTCGGACGCTGAATACCGCTCGTGCCGGTATTCGCAACGTCCGACGACAGACCGACGTTGAACGGCATACCGGTCTGCAGGGTAACAATGGCGTTTGCCTGCCATCCGCCAAGAGCGGTACGAACCGCGTAGTTGTGGCCTGCGAAGTTCGGGAACTGGTACAGCAGCGTTCCGACGAAGCGGTGGCGGATATCCCAGTTCGAATTGCCGTAGTCAGCCTTGATGTTGTACGGGTTCATCAGGTAGCCGCCGCCGTTCGCATCGTTGGAGGTATCCAGGTTGTGAGCCCAGGTATACGACAGGTTCGCCGTAAGCCCGTGGTTCAGACGCTGACGCAAGATCGACGTAAGGCCGTTGTAGGTCGACCATCCGCCATTGGTGATCTGGCGGATAGCACCGAAGCCCTGGTACGGACGACGCGAGTTGATCGTGCCTGCCCCGGGAGTCGGCGTATTCGGCTGCCACGAGTAGTCCAGGTGAATCGAACGAGAGCCAAGATACTGCAGTTCGAAGGCCGCATCCTTCCAAAGCTCGACACCGGAATCGAGATTCCACTGGTACATCCGAGGCGTCGGCAGGCTGGCAGCATCGGTAAACGCGTTGCAGTAGGTTCCCGCGACGTTGGGATTACAGCCACCCGCACCGGCAGTTCCGCCGCTCGGATTTGAGAAGGTATTGGTTGAGAAGTAGGTATTCGCGGTATAGGTGGTGCTGTTCGCCAAAGGATAGTTACCGCTGGCCAGCGTAAAGGCATTCAAGTGATTCGGGTTGTAATAGATACCGCCGCCGCCACGCACTACAATTTTGTCGGTCGCACGATAGGCAAAGCCGAGGCGAGGCGCCCATAGGTTGTTGTTGGCGCCGGTGAACTGGAAGCCGGGCGTCGGCGTAAAGGCCGTACCAGTGGTCGCAGTGCTGGAAGGAATCAACGCGGTATAGGTGGAGTTCAGGATACGGGCATAACCATTCAGCGAGTACGGAATGGTTGGCTGCTCGTAACGCATACCATAGAGCAATGTCAGCTTCGGGGTGACCTGCCAGTTGTCCTGAACGAAGTAACCGTTGCGCCAGCTACCGACCGAACCCTTCAGCTGGAACGTGGGTGTAACGATGCTCGCCGCGTAGCCTAACACCATGTCAGCCAAACCATTGCCCGAAACTGCGTTCGCGCACGGCTTCGTCGGATCTGTTGTCGCCACACACTGTGTGCTGTAACGACCGCTGAACGTGAAGTTTCCGCGAGGATCATTCTGCGCCGCGCGACCGATCGTCATGCGACGGATGTCAGCGCCCGCCATGATAGTGTGCCGACCCTTGGTCCAGCTGATCTGGTCGTAGGCATGTACGGTGCGGTCATCCTGCTTCCAGTTGGAACCGGAAGAACCGAGGCCGGCGTAGCCGGTCACTGTCATCGTAGGAATACCGGGGTTATTGTTATCGACGTCGGCCGTGAAGCCGGGGATTCCAAGCGCCGTACCGGCGCTCTTCTGTCCGTTCTGCGCGAACTGGTTGTTTACATCGCTGGTCAGCGTGTTAAAGCCGACACGCAGATCGTTGATAAAGGTCGGCGTAATGATGTGCGTGTAACCGATCACGCCATTGCGGTCCGACGTCGGCGAATAGGCTGACGAAGTGGCGACGGCGTTGCCATTGACGTAGGTCAACTTCTGCCAGAGGAAGCGGCCAAACAGACGCACGTTCTGGCCGATATTGTGATCGACACGGTTGAGCGTCTGGTTCTGCTCAATGGTGAGAGGCACATAGCTATTGAAGTTGTTGGTGAGCGCCGAATTCGTAGGATTCGGATAATACTGCATCAGC
>JABFXN010000354.1 GCA_013361705.1 Acidobacteriaceae bacterium | reverse complement strand
AGCCCGTCAATGCGAATTAAGACGAGTCTAATGCGAATCCCTTTCCCAAATTGCCGGAGTTGATGACTCTGCAGAATGGGACGAAGGTGAAGACGCGGGCGCAGTGGGAGCAGCGGCGCAAGGAGCTCAAAGCGCTGTTTGACGAGGATGTCTACGGCAAGTTTCCAGCCAAGATACCATCGGTGAGCTGGACGACTACCGGTACCGAGGAGATGACGGTCGCCGGTGTTCCGGGGGGAGTGCAGCATCTCGTCGGACATACGGACAACTCAGCGTATCCAGCCATCACCGTCGACATCCACGCTGACCTTGTGACGCCGGTCTCAGCAAAAGGCAAGAAGGTGCCGGTCATCATCGGTGGCGGATCGACTCGTCCACGCCCGGTGCGCCCGCCGGCGGCAGCTGGGCAGGCAGTCCATATGCTCTCCATGCCCGAAAATCCGCCGGACTCTTCGGAGCTTCTGCTGAAGCATGGGTGGGGCTTTGTCAGCCGCACGTCGAATGAGGTGCAGGCCGACAACGGGGCCGGTCTGACCAGCGGCATCATCGGCCTGGTCAATAAGGGCCAGCCACGCAGCCCGGACGATTGGGGTGTCCTGCGCGCGTGGGGATGGGGCGACAGCCGTATCGTGGACTATCTACTGACGGATCCTGGCGTGGATGGTACGAAGATTGGCGTCATGGGGCATTCACGCGGAGGCAAGGCTGCGTTGGTTGCCATGGTCGATGATCCACGCATCGCCATTGGATACATCTCGTCTTCAGGAGCAGGCGGAGCCAACCTCTACCGCCGCAATTATGGCGAGGCGGTGAGCAATCTGGCGGGCAACTCCGAGTTTCACTGGTTTGCCGGCAACTTCCTGCGCTATGCCGCCGTCGGTCATACAGCCAACGAGATGCCGGTCGATAGCCACGAGTTCATCGCACTCGCTGCTCCACGTGCTGTGTTTATCGGCGGTGGGGCCTTCCTCGAAGACCCGAAGTACCTTCCCGGAGACGCCTGGCAAGATGCTCAGGGCATGTTCATGGCGGCAGCCGCCGCCAGTCCGGCGTGGGAGATCTACGGGATGAAGGGATTGAATAGCAGCACCTTTCCGCCCATGAATACCTTCATCAACACCGGCAAAATCGCATTCCGGCAGCACCAGTATGGCCACACTCCCGCACCAAATTGGCCATACTTTATCGAGTTTGCGGATCGTATCTTCCAGGGGAAATAACGACGGCACAGCCAGCTATGGATGCTTCGCAAGCATGCGTTGCAGGTAAAGCTGGAAGAACTGCTCCTCATGTGCTGTGAGGCAGACCTCTACATTGGGTGTTCCCGAGGATGGAACCGTTGATCCCTTTTCGTCGATACTCACCCGCATCGGGATGGTCGGACAGACATCCGGCTGCAGAAGAGAGGCGATGGTCATCGCATCGAAGAGTGTAGGTGTCTCTTGTCCCCACTGGTAGTAGAGTGCCGACAGCATATAGGTAAGTGGTGATGCCTGGCGGAAGATGGTCTTCCGCTTCTCCGGATCAAGTCTCAGTCGGGTGGAATTGAGAGGGAACACCGTTATCGGAACGCCCGCAGCAAATACCTTCTGCGCCGCGGCTATGTCGTTCTTGATGTTCCACTCCGGTGAGGCCTTCTCGTTTTCGGTTGGGATATCGCCTCCCATGATGACGATCCTCTTCAACAGATGAAATGCCGCGGGATCTTTGTCGATCATGTCGGCGAGGTTGGTAAGGGGACCAATTGCCACTAGTTCAATCTGATGCGGATGTTTACGAATCTGCGCCAGAGTAAAGTCAACCGCCGAGAGGAAACGTACCCCTCGGAGATCAATGTCTTTGGCAAAGTCTTCCTGGGTAAGCGTTGTGGGCGGGCGTGTCGCCCGCCCAACAGCCACCGGAATAGAACCATGGCCGGACTCGCGCAGCATACGAAGGGCAAGCTGCGCACGGGTCTGGGTGTCTCCGGTGGCGGTTGTAATGCCGAGCAGATTGATCTCTCTGCTCTGAAGTGCAAGCGCGAGGGCAAATGCATCGTCGATATCGTCGCCGATGTCGGTATCGATGATGATCTGGTGGCTTGTAGGAGCGGGCGCCGATGTTTGGCTGTGTGCAGTCTGCAGCAAGCAGCAAAGCAGTATCGCGAAGCAATGAATTCGTCTTATCCTGTGCATCTTCTCCACCACTTTCCTGCCCCCGCCTCTTTCGGCGAACCGTTACGTCGGGAAAACGCTCTATTTCATGAATAGCGTCAGATCGATGGAATCGGCCATGCTTTTCATGCCCGCATCGTTCGGATGAAGGTGATCGCCGCTGTCGTACGTCGAAAGAAACGCGTCCCGCTTTGCGGAATCCGATGTGGCTTTTTCGAAATCGATGACGCCATCGAATTCGCCTCCGGTCCGTATCCACTGGTTCAGTGCAGCGCGTACTTGCTCTCCGGCGGGCGAGGAGTATCCGGTCGGGAGGTACGGTGTAAGCGTTGCGCCGATGATCTTGAGCCCGTTTGCATGGGCACGTGTGATCAGCAGACGATCTGCCGCGATGAGCTCCTGTACAGACACATGGTCATAGGGATTCTTCTGGTCGTAGCTATGCCCGATATCGTTAATCCCTTCCAGAAGAACGACATACTTGACGTTCGCAAGCTCCAGGACATCACGGTCGAATCGCGACAGTGAACTGGGGCCGGTCACATCGTGGAGAATCCGATTTCCGCCAATGCCTACGTTCATCACTGCCATCGTTGCCGTTGGGGAATTTGCGGCCAGGCGCTTAGCCAGTAGATCCGGCCAGCGCTGGTTCGTATCGGCGGTACTTCTGGAGCCATCTGTAATGCTGTCACCAAAACAGAGAATGGCTCCCTGCGAGGGCGAGGACACCGCGACAGACTTCAGGTAGCGGAAGCTCATCAACTTCGTTGCATCTGTCAAGGTAAGAGCAGATACTTGGTTTCCCGGAGCCATATAGTTGGTGGCATTGGCAAAGTTGTGTTGCGAGACGAAGGTCATCGGCTGCGTAGGAATAAACAAGCTAACCGCAACATCGCTCATCGCAGGGAAGGGCAAGTGAACCGCATCGCTCCAGACGAACTTGCCGGGGGGAATAACAATGCTCGCCTGTCCCTGAAAGGACAAGGCAACTGGTGTGGACACTGTATTGTCCGTCTGCCTGAGTGCGATGGTGGCAGCGCTTACGGTCAGCGGTTCGATCCCAAACTCATTGGTCAGCTGCACGCTGACGGTGTCCGTTGATCCAAGGGAGACGTGCACGATGTTGCGAATCGTCTTGTCACCCGCGTCAGTGGCTTTGGCCAGTGCCTGGACAGGTGCGGTAGCCCAGGTTCCCGTCATCACGGTGGAGGTAGCAGTTTGAGCCCCTGCCATTGAGATCGTTGTTAACAGAAAGCCAATCGCACACCATTGCTGAACACGCATTTGAGAGAACGCTCCGGGGTAAGGAATCAATAATGCATTCGATGGTGCCAAACTCGAGGCTCTTTGGGCAAGGCTCAATTCGAGGGGATATCCAGCAACAGGGAAAGGCTCTAGTATGTTTCTCGCTGCCGATAGTCCGAAAAAGATCGCAAGCAAAGGGTGAATGAGCAAAATGGCTTTGAATCGACGTCAACTCTTCCACGGAGCGCTTGGTGCAGGCGCTTTGTCCGCTCTGCATGGCAGGGCTTCGGCTCAATTCCTGAATGCACCACGGCACGGGCTTCCCGGCACTCTTCAGGAACGTTATGAAAAGCTGGACTCCATCCTCGGGCAGCCGGTCTTCAAGCGCGAGTTGTTCAAAGATCCCGTCATTATCGAATCCATTGAGCTGTTGCACTACAAAAATTCATGGATCTGCCGCGTACGTTCCAACGATGGGCACGAAGGGATCTCGGTCTCCAATGCCGATCAGATGCAGATCTTCTATCCTGTTCTTGTAAAACGCATGGCGCCGTTCTTCGTCGGCAAGGATGCCAGAGACCTCGAAGATCTTCTCGAAGCGGTTACGGTCTACGCTTCCAACTACAAAGCACAAAGCCTCGCGATCTGGGTTCCCTTGGCGACAATCGAGTTCGCTATCCTCGACATGTTTGGAAAGATGTCAAACCGGTCGATCGGCCTTTTGATCTCGGACAAGATCTACAACCCAAAGATCAACGTGTATCAGGCGAACGGCGAGAGAGATAACTCGGCGGAAGAGGTGATTGAGCACCTGCAGCGTGATCTGGCTCTTTCACACGCAAAGGCTATCAAGTTCAAACTCGGCGGTCGCATGAGTCACGTCGAGTATCCCGCCGGCCGAAGCGAGAAGCTGATTCCATTGGTTCGAAAGACCTTTGGCGACGAGATGGTGATCTCGGCCGACGCCAACGGCTCGTACACTGCAAAACAGGCAATCCCGATCGGAAAGCTGATGCAGGAACATAAGTACGCTTTCTACGAAGAGCCGGTACCCTTTGACTGGTATGAAGAGACCAGGCAGGTAGCCGACGCGTTGGAGATCCCTATCGCCGGCGGTGAGCAGGAGCCCTCCATGCATAACTTCCGTTGGCTGGTCGCGAATGGAGCTCTCTCGATTACGCAGCAGGACATGTTTTATTTCGGGGGAATGGTTCGCTGCGTGCGGGTCGCGCGCATGGCGAACGCCTTCGGGAAGCAGACGATTCCCCATATCTCTGCTACTGGGCTTGGCTACGTGTATATGATGCACTTCGTTTCGGCGATCCCTAACTCCGGGCCGTACCATGAGTTCAAGGAGTTCAACGACACCTTGCCCTACAAGTGCGCAACCTCAAGCCTGCGCTCCGATTCAAATGGTGTGGTAACTGTCCCCACTGGACCGGGCCTGGGCGTCGACATCGATCCTGCCTATATTGCGAAGCACGAAGTGGTCAAAGTCTAAGTGCTCAGAGACTAAAGCAGAACGGCCTCGTACATTTCTGTACGAGGCCTTTTCGCTTTAGCGGTTTGCTAAGTTTTAGAACTTCAGGATCGCGGCCAATTGCAATGAGCGCCCGCCTCCCGTTCCATTGACACCACTTCCACTGCCAATGGTGCGGGTTATCTGCCCGAAGGTTCCCCCGGTAATGTTCGCAACGTCCGGACCGGTGCTGGTGGTCGGAGTTGCAAATTGTGGAGTATTCGACACCTGGAAGACGTCCATACGGATATCCAGCGTGGTGCCTTCCTTGTAGATCGGGAATGTCTTGAAGATCGACGCGTTGTTCTGCACAAACCCCGGACCACGGAATGCATTGCGTGCCGTGTTGCCGACTGTTGTACCCGAGATCTCCGAGCAGACGGTCGTGCAACCTGCGGGCTGCGAGAAGACCGAGGTATCGAACCACTTATGTCCTGGTCCGCCGCCCAGCTTCGTGAACTTTCCAGTGAGGTTGGCCGTCTGTGTCCATCCCGGCGTATTGAGATTGTTGTTAGCGGTCACGCTGAACGGGGTACCGGTCACAACCGAGACTACGCCAGACAGCTTCCAGCCGCCAATGGTATAGGCTCCGATTCCTTGATTGAGGAACTTCTTGCCCTTACCAAACGGAAGTTCATAGGTGAACGCTTCCTGAAGATTGAACTTGCGATCGTAGTCCGTAGGACCGTAGTTGCGGCGGAAGTCCTGGTAGAACATGAAGCCGCCATCGTCTCCGTTAAAGAGATTCAGCCCCTTGCCATAAGTGAACGAGGTGATGTTGGAGAAGCCGTGCGTGAAGCGACGGTTCAACGATACCTGAAGCGAGTTGTAGTTGGTGGAGGTGCCAATGAAGTATTGCGTGACTGCCGCTGTCCTTCCGAAGGCGATATTCAGTGGCAGGTCAGCATTGCCGCCGCCAAGACGCGAGGAGAGATTGATGTTCTGCCCTGCGCCCATCCCTACGCCATGGTTGCCGACATATCCCACCGAAAGCGAGAAATCCCATGGCAAGGCCTGTTGCACAAACAGGTTGTAGCTCTCAACGTACGGATTGCGATAGTTCTGCGGAATATAGGTATATGAGGAAGAGTTCAATGCCGTGCCGGCTGCAATCGAGATGATGCCATTGGAGGGTACGGTTACCGGCACGGGAGCCGGGAAGCCTGCCTGAAAGGTCGCAGGCGTCGTGTTGTCCGCCAGTACAGCAGGGCCGTAGCTGTTCTGTGTAGTGGATTGGGTATACGCGTTATTGGCGCGTACCGGGTAATTGTAGGCATAGCTGTTGTCTTCAAACGGCATGTAGCTCATACCAAAGCCGCCACGGACAACAAGCTTGTCGGTCACTCGCAGCGCGAAGCCCGTACGGGGAGCGAAGTAGCTGTATCGCGTCTTGAGTCCAAGGTTGGAGGGATTGCCGCCGATTCCTGCGATCACCAATGTGTTGTTCGACGGGTTGTAGTTGGAGAACTGTCCCGCCTTACGAGCTGTGGCCGGCGGATAGAACTCCCAGCGTAGACCGTAGTCCAGCGTCAACCGTGATGTGGCGTTCCATTTATCGCCGGCAAAGGCAAAGAACCACCACTGACGATATGTCGGGAAATAGGTGAACAGATCACGACCTGCGGCGCTCGGCAGACCGAGCAGGAACGAAGCAAGATCGTTATGGAAGTCCGTTGCCGGTCCACCGTTGAGGCCTGTCTGATTCTGGCCAAAGGTATAGAGTCCACGCGGACTATATGTCTGGCCTTGAAGTAGATCGTCACGTACCCGGCGAAGATCGATGCCGAACTTGAACTGATGATTGCCTTTGACCTTTGTCCAATGATTGACGAAGTCAATGTTCGCCTCTGCCCGAACCCAAGGCAGCGAAGCGGAGTAGCCGAGGGTTGGCTGCGAGAAGCTGCCAAGATTGATGCCCACCTGCCCGGAGGTCAGGTTGTCGAGGTTCACGCCCGGAACGCCGATGGTTGTTGCATCTTTATTGCCGTAGTCAGAAGGCTGCGCGTCGTTGCGGTAGTGCGCCACGCCCAGGCGAGCCTCTGTGAGGAACGTGGACGAGAAGGTGTGCGTATAGTTTACGCCGGTACTCCACGCCTTCTGAATACCGCTGCCAGCGAAGCCGCCATTCGGAGAAGGTCCGCCCGCAAAACTGCTGAAAATGGGAGCCTGAAATAGGTTGTTCTTCTGATAGCTAAAACGGCCACTCAGGCGGTCGGCGGCTCTGATCTGCCAATCGATCTTGCCATCGTAGTTGTCCGATGTCTTCTGAAAGGGCAGGTTGATGAAGTAGTTGTTGCTGGGTGAGTTGGTCGAGCTGAGGTTCGTGTTGGGGGCCGGAATCAGCGCCAGCAGTGCCGCGCTTACCGGGTTCACGCGTCCGCAGGGAATAAGGTTACCCGCGAACGGTGTACGGCCTTTGCCGGTATTGCTGCCAGTCTGAGTGCCCGTTGATGGGTCATAGATCTGGCCCTTACCATTTGCCGTGTAGCCATCGCTCAGATCGTAGAAGCCGCCGACGCAGGTCGTCGCCTTTTTAAAGGGAATCGTTACTGTATTGCTGTTCGCTTCATGGTCCGACGTGCGGAAGTAATCGCCATAAAAGAAGAGCTTGTCCTTAATAATGGGACCGCTCAGATTGCCGCCAAAGTAGTTGTAGGCAACCTTGCCTACCTTACTGGAGAAATAAGAGCGCGCATTGAGGTAGTCGTTCTGCAGGTACTCTGAGGCGCTGCCATGGAAGGCATTGCTGCCTGACTTCAACGTCACATTCACAACCGCGCCGACAGCGCGTCCGAGTTCGGCTTCGTAGTTGTTGGTTGATGTATCTACCGTCTGAATCGAATCGGCCGGAGGAATGAGCACCTGCAACAGGCCGGTACGTTCATTGTCGTCAATACCTTCGATCTGGTAGACGTTGCCCATACGAGGCAGACCGTTTGCTTCCGTCTGCAGCGAGGCGCTGGCATTGAAGAACTGCGAATGCTGGAATGTGGCCGGGGTAGTACCGGGCACAAGGTTGAGCAGCGATTGAAAGTTGCGGTTGGTGCCCACGGGCAGGTTCGCAAGCTTTTCAGCCTCAAGCTTCGTACTGACGTCCGCGCGGTCCGTCTGCAGTAGCGGAATAGTGTCGGTGACGGTAATCTCTTCAGTCGCCGCACCAGGGGTAAGACTGAAATCCACACGTGAAGTGGTGTTTACGATCACGTCGACCGATGCGCGGGTTTCTTTCTTGAAGCCTTGCATTTCGACGCTGATGGCGTAGTTGCCCGGGGGAATGTCTGAGAACGTATAGTTGCCGCTCTCGTTTGTCGTGTCCTCCCGCAGTGCGTTGGTAGACGTTTCGCGCACGACTACCCTGGCGATTGCCGCAGCCGCGCCGGTCTTGTCCGTAACGGTGCCAACCAAGGTGGCAGAGACGGTCT
>JABFXN010000211.1 GCA_013361705.1 Acidobacteriaceae bacterium | reverse complement strand
GCTTCCAGGGTGGCCTTGCGCAGCGGGCCGAGAGCGTTGCGGAAGTAGCCGGCTACCTGCAGCCGAGCCTGATCCGTATTCAGATCGAGGACATGCTGCATGTGCAGCGGTTCCAGGATGCGCCGGCGGCGGAAGTCGGCGAACTTCATCCCGCTTGCCTTTTCCACGATCAGACCGGCGAGGACGAAGTTGGTGTTGGAGTACTGCCACTTCGTTCCCGGCTCGAAGTCCAGTGGTTTGCCCGCCCAGGTGTGGACCAGTTTGAGCGGGTCGCCGGGCTTGGTCCAGTCGGGGATGGTGTAGTCCTGCGGAGCGTAGTCGGAGTAGCCGGAGGTGTGTGTCAGCAGGTTGCGCAGGGTGATGTCCTTGGCGCGGGTCAGCTCCGGAAACCACTTTGCCACCGGATCGTCGAGCTTGAGCTTGCCCTCCTCCTGCAGCAGCAGGATGCAGGCCGCGGTGAACTGCTTGCTGATAGAGCCGATGGCGTAGGCCATCTCCGGCATGGCGTCGGCGCCGATATCGAGACGCGATTTGCCGAAGGCAGTCGTGTAGACGATCGCTCCGTCTTTCACGATGCCGACCGAGGCCGAGGGCGCGCCGGTATCCTTCAGCACTTTCTGCGCGGTCTCGTCGATCTTTTGTTTGAGCTCTGGCGAGATCTCCTGTGCGGGCAGGGCCGCGCAGAATGTCCACATTGCCACAGCAGCGGCGAGTGTTCCGTAGGGTTTTGTCTGTATCCGCATCGGTTTTTTCCATTAGACGCTGGAATTGGATGATGCGCCCTGAGGAGCTGCCTTGCCTTTCGGACCGAAGCGAAAGACCGAGGTAATCTTGCTCATCACCCACTTCGGCAGTGCCGAGGCTGCCATGTAGTTCCGCAGCTCTTCGTAGCGGACAGCGCCCATGCTGTAGCCGATCAGGAGCCGTAGCAGGTCTTTGTCGCGCGCGGCGGCGCGCACGATCTGGTCGATGCGGCCGGAATCGTTGAAGAGACGGCGCTGAATGTCGACTGAGTGTTCGAGATCTCCGCCGATCTCCGCCTTCCATGCGCGCTCGTAGCTCTTCAACTGCGCCTCGGAGAAATGGTCTGCCTGGATGGCCGCGATTGCCGCCTCGGCAGCCAGGGCTCCCGAGCTCATGGCGTAGAAGATCCCTTCGGCGGTGAAGGCGTTGACGAATCCGCCGGCATCGCCTGCAAGAAGAACACGGTCCGTATAGGTCTTCGCCAGGGGGCCGCCGACGGGAATGGGGAAGGCCTTATAGCCGTCTTTCTGTGTGTCGCCGGTGACGAAGCCTTTCTGCTTCATCTCTTCCACCCAGGCGGCGTGATGCTCTTTGCCCTTGCCACGCAGCTCTTCCAGGTAGTAATCGAGCTTGCACCCGAAGCCGAGGTTGCAGTGATCGGTCTTGGGGAAGATGTAGCCGTAGCCGAAGGTTTTGGTCAGCGTGAGGAAGAGCGAAACCGTATCGGGGCGTGCAGCCTGCAGCCGGGCGACCGGCGTCTCTTCCATCATGTCGACGGCGTATTCGGAGCGGATATCGCCGACGCGCAGGCCGCTGTGGCGGGCGATGACGGAGTTGGCCGAGTCACAGCCGATGACCATTTTGGCGCGGAAGGTACGGCCGTCCGTGGCTTCGAGCTCTACGCCATCGGGCAAAACCCGCAGTGCGCGGACGGTGACTCCCAGTTCCACAGGGGTGACTGCCTGGGCGCGGCGGAAGAGCGCGGCATCGAACTCCCAACGGCGGATCAGGTACATGATGGGATCGGCCTGCTCCCAGGTCACGCCGGTACCGTCGGGCGATTCCAGGTACACACGCCGGATGGGGTTAGTGCCGATCTCGGAGAGGATGTCCCTGACATAGGGAAAGCGCGTCAGCATGCGGGCGGAGAGGCCGCCTCCGCAGGGCTTTTCCCGAGGGAAGACTTCGGCTTTTTCCAGCACGAGCACGCGCACGCCGGCTTCACCAAGCAGTTTGGCAGCTGTGGACCCGGACGGACCGGCGCCCACCACAATCACATCAATGTCGTTCATAAATGCGCTCCCAGCTTACTAGAGCTGTTAGTTAGGGCGTCGTCCAATTTCTGACTGGCAGAAGCTGGATAACGCGCCCTATAGTATCGCTATCGTATGAAGTCCTTTGTCCGTATTTCGGCCCTGCTGTGGGCTATTGCATTTGCTTTGGTTGCGGGGCACGCGGAAAACCAGCCGACCCTCGACGGTTACGTAACCCGGATCGTCTCCAGCTCAGAGTTTGAGATCGGCAACGTTCGCGTGGCGACTACCGACGCGACAAAGATGGGATTTTCGAACGGCACGACCAACGTGATCGGTCCGGCCGACCTGCATGAGCTGCATGTCGGAAACATTGTGCACGTCATGGGAGAACGACGGAACAATCTCTTTACGGCGACCATGATCCGGGTTCAGATCGATGACCACACCCAGATTGAGGAGACCGCGTTACTCGAAAAGGCATATGTTCTGTCACCTGAGGGCAATGGGTACAAGGGGTTGCTCTGGATCGCCGGATATCCGCTACAGATCACTCCCGCGACTCATCTTGAGGGCCCGGATAGAAAAGCCTTCTCCCCCAATCTGGTCGTGCCAAATACCTGGGTCACGTTCAAGGCCCGATACACGCGGGAGGGGATCTTTGCCGATTCACTCAGCTTCACGCCGAACCTGACGGAAGAGAAGGAACGAAAGTATCGCGAACAGGAGCAGGTCCAGTTCACCGAGCCGGACTATGTGAACAAAAAGCCGGGGCAAATCCAGCTGAGGTTTGCACCAGATCTTTTCGTCCCTGCAGACCGTGAACTACAGGCATATGTGCAACACCTTGGTGAGTCGTTAGTCCCCGCATTTCAGAAGCAATTGCCGGAAAATGATCCGGAGAAGATGCACTTCCGGTTCTTTGTAATGGATCACTCCAGCGGGCATTTCAACCCGTTTTCGACTCCAGGTGGGGACATCTTCCTTCCTGGCTGGATGCTGCTGCGTGCCCACAACGAGTCTCAGGTGGCATTTCTGCTGGCCGGCTCGATTGCCTGGTCGCTGCAGCGGCAGCAGTTACAGCATGCACGCCGCTTCGAGACGCACGGTGTGATCAACTCCATGCCTGATGTGGGAGTGACGGCGTTGATGTTTACACCCGCCGGTTTACCGGTATCGCTGGTAACGGGGATCAACGCAGCCTCCTATAAAAGCCTGATGGAGCGGATGAATCGGCGCGCAAATCGCATATCCCTGGTCTATCTGGAAGATCAAGGTTACGATCTTCGCGAGACGGTGCAGACGCAGACCAATCTGCATAAACGCGAGCTTAAGAATCCCTTTCCCACCGGGGAGATGCAACCGCCGGATGCCACAAAGCATCTGCTTGAGGCTCTGTCAGACCATCCTGACGGCGGAAGACCCAGCACGAAATCGGACGCTGCCTTGAAGGCCGCACAGGAAAGGTTGCGCAAAGCAGATCCCAAGCTGAAGGATTAGGACTAATCCATAAAACCCTTATGGCGCGATTATCGAGCTAATCCCTTTGTCGTCCTTGATGCCGTGTAGCATTGCGCCGAGGCTAACTGCGCATGGATCCCTCAACACTAGGTGTCTTGAAACGAATCGAAGCGGAAGGGTTGGAGTACGACGATCAAGAATCAGAGCACGGTCGTAAGTGGCTCAATCTCGAACCTGAGACAGGCCATCTCCTTTCGGTCCTTCTCCGGCTCTCCCGCGTGCACGATGTTCTGGAGATAGGTACGTCCACCGGCTACAGCACCATCTGTATCGCTTCCGTGCTCCAGGAACACGGTGGACAGGTGACAACGATCGAGCGTGACCCCGTAAAGCAGGCGAGGGCAAAGGAGAACGTGGCAGAAGTCGGCTTGTCAGCTCATGTGGATTGGAAACTGGGCGAGGCGACTGACATCGTCGCGACTCTCTCCGGCCCATACGACTGTGTCTTCTTCGACGCTGATCGCATCAGTGCTCCGGCTCAACTCGACCTGATTTTGCCAAAGCTATCTCGTCCTGCCCTGGTACTCGCCGACAATGCACTCTCTCATCCGGAACAAATTCAAGGCTATCTCCGGCGCGTCGATGAACTGCCAGGGGTTGCCCATATCGTCATACCCACCGGAAAGGGATTGAGTGTTGCCCACCTTCCCTAAAGGGGACGGAGAACCCAGACTGCTTCGAGGGAAAGGAAGATCGAGCCATGCACGTAAGGTAAGCTTTTCGGGTATGGCATAGGAGACCGGCCTACTTAGTAACGCGCTGATGCTGAATGCCCAGCTCATTCCGGATACGGTTGCCCTGGTAACGCTGATCGCGCTGCTGGAGGTCTTCCGGCGTCGCCATCCTCAGGAACGGGTGCGGCTGTGGTTGATCGGCATGCTATGGATTCTGGTGGAGTGTGTCGCACGGATGTTCTATGAACGCCATGCGCCCTACCATCGGTTCCTACACGTCGTTGCGCTGGACTCGTATGTCATTGCCGGGACGATCTTCGTCTACAGCGCGCACCGGAATGCGATTCCCTGGACAACCAGGTTTATGGCGCACGCGGTCAATGTGCTGCCGATGGTGGTCATCGCTGCGCTGTACGGCGCAGAGTATCGCGGCAGTATGGCTCCTTATTACGTGTGCTGCGCGTGGGCGGTAGTGACTGGGGTCTTGATGACGACGGTCTTTCGCAACAGCTTGTCCAGCCGGTTGGGAACGTATCTCGTCTTCCGCTTCCTCATCTGGGGACCAACGATCGGCTTCCTGTATACACACCAGTTTCGTGCAGCCGTGTATTGGTTGCTGGCGACGCTCTTTCTCGCCGCCGGCATCAGCATGCACCAGATGCTGGAGCGAGGCGGCGCCGGCAAACTCGCCATTGTGGCGGGGTTCACCCTGTGGGCCCTCTGTTTCGGCACGCATCCGTTTGTGAGTGACAGCGGGTTCTGGGGGCCGATCATGAGCCGATTCTGGGACCTGCAGAAGTTCATCATCATGGTCGGCATGCTGATGGTCCTGCTCGATGAGCAGATCGCCCACAATCATTCGCTGGCACTGCATGATGATCTGACCGGTCTGCCCAATCGCCGCCTGCTGGAAGACAGACTGGCTCAGGCGATGTCGAGGGCGGAGCGAAACGGAAGCAGTACGGCCGTCGTCATGCTGGATCTGAACGGCTTCAAGCGAGTGAACGATACCCTCGGCCATGCCGCCGGCGACCAGATCCTGTGCCAGTTTGTGGAGGAACTGAAGAAAGCGGTACGGAGCGCCGATACGCTGGCGCGGTATGGCGGGGACGAATTCGTCGTGGTCGTCGGCGATATTGTCCGGGGTCAGCCTGTGGACCGGTTAGTGGAGGCGATGCGCCGCGCCGGAGCCAGAGACTACGAGGTGCAGGGACATAGGTTTTCGGTCGAAGCCGCGGCGGGAGCGGCGGTATTTCCCGAGGATGCCGGCACGGTAGCCGAGCTTCTGCAGATCGCCGATGACCGCATGTATCGCGACAAGCCGTTGCGGCAGGCTGCGGGTCTAAGCTCCCGAGACCTCGGGTTTCCGATCGCGAAGTAACTGAAATGGAGGGTGCTACAGCGTCATATCGCCGTTGCCATTGGTGTTACGGAGCGCCGCCTCGATCTGGGCATTGACGTTGGCCTGGGCGACTTCGGCGGTGACGCGAATGCCATTCATGATCGCCCGCTCATTGGAGCTGCCGTGACCGATGGCGCAGACGCCGCGCACACCCAGCAGAGGAGCGCCACCGTACTCGGAGTAGTCGAGCTTATGTTTGAACGTGTTGAAGGCCTTGCGGGAGAGCAGAGCGCCAACCTGTGAGGTTACGGTCGACTTCAGAGAGTTCTTAAGCGAGGTCGTGACCAGCTTAACCAGACCTTCGCTGGTTTTGAGAGCGACGTTCCCGATAAAACCATCGCAGACGACAACGTCTGCGCGGCCGTTATAAAGATCGCGCCCTTCGACATAGCCGATAAAGTTTCGTCCCAGCAGGTCGCGCAGCAGCGGCAGGGTCTCGCGGGTGAGCGTATTGCCTTTGGAGTCCTCTTCGCCGATCGACAGCAGGCCAACGGAGGTGTCACGGGTCTTCAGCACCTGTTCACTGTAGACCTTGCCCATGATGGCGAAGTCCAGCAGGTTTTTCGGCTCGGAGTCGACATTCGCGCCCACATCCAGCAGCAGGCAGGGAAGCCCGGTCTGCGTGGGCAGAATGGTCGCCAGCGCCGGACGGTCGACACCTTGCAGGCTGCCCAGCACCATCTTGGCGGTAGCCATGGCGGCGCCGGTGTTACCGGCGGTAAAGAAGCCGGCGGCGCGGCCCTCGCGGACCATCTTCAGGCCGACACGCATGGAGGAGTCGCGCTTGGAGCGGACGGCCTGCGCCGCCTTGTCCTCCATGCTGATCCATTCACTGGCGTGGACGATGTCGATCGGAAGCTTCTCGCCACGCAGATGCTGGTGAAGAGCAGGGCGCAGAACGTCCTGGGGCCCAACGAGGTGGACCCTGACCGGCAGATGACGGCAGGCAAGGATGGCCCCACGAAGCTCGGGCTCGGGGGCCTTATCAGAGCCCATCGCGTCCAGAACGATATCAATCAACATTCAGCGCCAGGGGTCTCTTTCAGATGTCGAACGTTAGGCTTCGCTCTTTACTGCGAGAACTTCGCGGCCCTTGTAGGTGCCGCACTTCGGGCACGCACGGTGGGGCAGCTTACGCTCATGGCAGTTCGGGCACTCGGAAACGCCCGTGGGAACGAGGAAGTCGTGGCTGCGGCGCTTCGCTGTGCGCTGCTTGGAGTGGCGCCGTTTCGGATTCGGCATGGCAATGTTCCTTTCACATCACCGCAGTGGCGCGCTTATCAGTTCTCCGCACGCTTCTACGGCACAATCCTTGAGATTTTCAAGATTTCATCCGGCTGGCCAGATCTGCGAGAGCGTTCCACCGCGGATCGACCGTACGGTCCTCGCAGTCACAGCTTCCCTGGTTCAGATTCTGTCCGCAACGCGGGCAAAGTCCTTTGCAGTCTTCGCGACAGAGCGTCCGTCCGGGCAGGGAGAGTAACACCTGTTCCCGCACGACGTCCTCCAGCACGAGGCCGCTCTCTTCATAATACCCGATTTCGGTCTCCGCCTCCGAAATGGATCGCTCTCCCTGTTCCCCATCGATGCCGGTGGGACGGAAGAGGAGGTCGAACTCGCCCTCAATGTGCTGCGGAACCGGGTCGACACACCGGGCACAGAGCACCTCGAAGTCGCCGGAATATTTGGCCCGGAGACGGATATCCTGCACAATCTCGCGAGGTCCACGATGCTCCGCCAGCAGCTCCGCCCGGCCGTTTACGGCCAGATCACCCATCTGGCGAACATCCGGAGCATAGTCAAGCGCGGGAAGCTTCTCATCCAGCTCCAGTGGCTCTTTTTCCAGTAACAGCGGCGTAATGAGCACTAGTGTTTCTCCCTTCTCCATTATCTACCCGGAGGGGATTGAATGATCTAAGGATTGAATAATGGAAGAATTGAATGATTGAAGAATGAACGTCACCCGGGTGGATTTATTCCATCCATTCTGATGATGCAAGCGATGGGTTGAATGATCGAGGGCCTTGGATCGCCCATCCAGTCGATTGGTGGTGTCATTCAATCATTCGGTTATTCCATCATTCAAATTCCCCTCCGTTTATGATTCCTTCACGATGCACAGGTACCTCGCTTTTCCTCTCCTTCTGACCCTCACCGCTTTCGCCGCCGAGAAAAAGCCGGAGACCCTGGACCTCGCGACCATCGCCCGCATTCGCGAGGAGGGCATCAGCCGGTCGCACGTGATGGAGTACGCGGGAGCGCTCTTCGACCTCTCCGGTCCGCGCCTGACCTTCTCGCCGGACTACCAGAAGGCCGCCGACTGGTCCGTCGACCAGTTCAAGCACATGGGGCTCGTGAATGCCCATACGGAGAGCTTTGGCGAGACCGGCATGGGATGGCGCCAGATCGGTACCTCGGTGCTGATGACGCAACCTGGAACCGCGACCATGCTGGCCCAGGCCGGTCCCTGGTCGCCGGCGACCAAGGGAGAGATCACGGCCGAAGTGATCGCTGTACCTACGCTCCGCACCCCGGCCGACCTTGATAAGTGGAAGGGCAAGCTGGCCGGGAAGGCGATTCTCTACGGAGACGCCCCGAAGACCTCACCTAGTCCATCGGCTCCGCTCGAGAGCTATGACGCCGCGAAGCTGCAGCACCTCTCGGAGTTTCCGCTGGACGGCGACCAGGGCGAGACGGATGTGCTGCCCACCGATCCCGATTATTGGAGCAAGCGTTTTACGACCTTCAAGGAGGACCTCGCGAAGTTCTTTGCCAACGAGCACGCCGTCGCCGCACTGATTCCAGGCGGAAGCAACGGAGCTCTGCACGACGACACTAGCACGGCGGGCTTCGGTTGGTTTGTCTTCAAGCCGGAGCACAGGCAGATGATTCCCGGCGCCGTCATCAATACGGAATCCTTCCTGCGTATGTCACGCCTGCTCGAACACAAGGTTCCGGTAAGCGTGCGCATCAACATCCAGACGGAGTTCACGGGCGACAAGGTCGATGGGTTGAACGTGGTCGCCGATCTTCCAGGCACCGATCCTGCGCTAAAGGATCAGATCGTCATGGCCGGCGGTCATCTAGATAGCTGGATCGCCGGCACCGGCGCCACCGATGACGGTGCAGGTGTGGTGGTAGCGATGGAGGCGCTGCGCATTCTGAAGGCACTCGACCTCAAGCCGCGGCGGACCATCCGTGTCGCGCTGTGGGGCGGTGAGGAGCAGGGTATCTACGGATCGCGCGGCTACGTCGTGAATCACCTGGCAAGCATGAAGTATCCCGAAGGAGAGAAGTACAAGAACCTTCCTGCATTCGTGATGCTGCCGAGCAGCGTGTCTCCAAAGGCCGACTATGCGAACTTCGATGCCTACTTCAACATGGACAACGGCACCGGCAAGTTCCTGGGTATCTATGCCGAAGGCAACAGTGAAGCAGCGAGTATCTTCCGCCAGTGGATGGAGCCGGTGAAAGACCTTGGCTTCACAACCATCTCAGAACGCGCGACAGGCGCTACCGATCACGTGAGCTTCGATCAGGCCGGCCTTCCGGGCTTCCAGTTTATTCAAGACCCACGCGACTACGAGACCCGTACCCACCACACCGCGCTCGATACCTACGAACGGCTTTCAGAACCTGACCTGCGCCAGGCCGCAACCATCATGGCGATCTTTCTATGGAATGCATCCCAGCGCGACGCCATGATGCCGAGGAAGATGGTGAATCTCAGTGCGCCTAAACCACTTGAGGGTTTGTACCCGGTAACGAAGTAAGTGGCCGGTTGTTGAATGGTTGAATTATTGAATAGTTGAATGGTCTCGTTGCCCCATTCTTTGTCGAAGACAAAGGGTGGGGTATCGCGCTTTGCGCGACCAGTTTTCTGTTATGCATCGTCCCTGAGTGGGTGCCCCGCCCTCGCAACGCTAGGGCGGGTAAGGACAGACCTCGGTTCGCTGGCGATGGAGAAGGCCGACGATAGATGGAAGATCCTCGTTGACCATACGACGTAGGAACAAGCCGCAACTTCGATGAGTTGGATGAGCAACTATAGGGCGGGCCTTCAGCCCTTTTCCGCGATAATGCCAGGAAACCTGGGGCGTTGCCCCAGGCTGGTATAGAACGCGCCTTCAGCGCTTTTTGTCCGTGGTTGCTTAGTGAAGCGTGCCATCTTCAAGGTGGCACCAGCTCCACCTCACCCACATCGCAACTGGCAACCGGCAAGTGTTAACTGGCAACTGCTTTTACGTGGTGTGATCGACCACAATCTTCCAACCGGTCTCGGTCTTCTCCATGACCAGTGAAAAGACACCTTCGGCATTTCCGCCGTCCTGCTTCTTGCGCTCAAGATGGAACCTTCCCAGCACCACCGCAAAGTTCTCATCAAGCTGCTTCACATCGAAGTCACTAAAGCTCAATGTGCCCATCGCGGCCTTCGACGGATAGCTGCGACGGTAGTTGTCCGCCAACTCCGCAAAGCCCTTATGCACGCCGCGGCTGACGAAGATCGTCTCCGGAGAGTCTTTGTAGCCGGTCAGAAATCCATCGATATCTCCAGCGTTCCACGACCGTTCCTGTGCGAGGAGCACCTTGACGCAGTCCAGGGTCTGCTGGGGTACGGTTCCCAACTGGGCAGGTGCAAGGGTGGCGGAGGCAAGAACCAGGGCGAGCAAAATACGGCGCATGACTAAAATGTATCTATGCCCCACGCGCAGGCCAATACGAAAGTGGTGCACGCCGTCTGTTCGCATGACTGCCCGGACTCCTGCGGTGTCCTGGTAACGGTCGATACGTTGACCGGACGCGCCACCAAAGTGCAGGGCGATCCCTCGCATCCGGTCACACGCGGCTTTCTCTGTGGCAAGGTTGCCAAGTACCTCGACCGCGTCTATTCGCCAGACCGCCTGCTTTATCCCATGCGTCGACGTGCCGATGTGCCGAAAGGCCCGCTGGAGAAGGGCAACGAGGCTGCGGCCTTCGAGCGTATCTCCTGGGATGAGGCGCTGGATCTGGTTGTCGCGCGCCTGAAGACCATTACCGAGACCCATGGGCCGGAGTCGGTACTGCCCTACTCCTATGCGGGCACCATCGGCCAGTTGGGTTACGGCTCCATGGACCGCCGCTTCTTTCATCGCCTGGGAGCCTCGCAGCTCGACCGCACCATCTGCGCCAGTGCCGGCGGCGCTGCCATGATGAGCGTCTACGGCGTGAAGCTCGGTGTCGAACCGCAGGACTTCGCGCATGCCCGCTACATCATCGCCTGGGGCGCGAACATTCATGGCAACAACATCCATCTGTGGCCCTTCATCGAACAGGCCCGCCGCAATGGAGCGAAACTGATCGTCATCGATCCGTATAAGACCCGCACCGCGGCTCTGGCAGACTGGCACATCGCCATCCATCCGGGAACGGATACCGCTCTGGCGCTGGGCATGATGCACGTCATCGTGCGCGACGGCCTGGAGAACAAGGAATACATCGCCCGCTGCACGCACGGCTTCGACGACCTCAAGCGCCATGTCCTGCAGCCTGAATACACTCCAGCGCAGGTGGAGAAGGTTACCGGCTTGCCTGCCGCCGATATCGAACGTCTGGCGCGGGAGTACGCGCGTGCTGTGCCCTCGGCGATCCGGTTGAACTACGGTATCCAGCGCAGTGAGAACGGCGGCGCAGGCGCACGCGCAGTGCTGATGCTGCCGCTACTGACGGGCGCATGGATGCATCGCGGCGGCGGCGTGCAGCTTTCCACCTCAGGCTCATTCCCCTTCAATTCGACACGGCTGCAAATGCCGGAGCTGATGCTCGCCAGTCCGCTGAAGCGCGAGGCGCGGGTGGTGAATATGTCGCAGCTCGGCCAGGCACTGACAGAGCTGAACGATCCGCCAGTGAAGGCGATGTTTGTCTACAACAGCAATCCCGCAGCGGTGGCTCCCAACCAGAATGCGGTGCTGCGCGGCATGGCCCGCGAAGACCTGTTCACCGTGGTGCACGAACAGTTCTTCACCGACACCGCCGATTACGCCGACGTCTTGCTGCCCGCGCCGACCTTCCTGGAAGTGAAAGACACGCAGGGAGCCTACGGGCATCTCTTCGCACAGCTCTCATCATCGGCGATTGCACCATTAGGCGAAGCGAGATCGAACGTGTGGCTCTTCGGCCAGCTCGGGCAGCGCATGGGCTTCCCCGAGGCCTGCTTCCAAGACAACGAAGATGATCTGATCGCGCAGGCGTATGAGACCTCGCATCCGTGGTTTGCCGGTATCACGCCGGAGCGTCTGGCAAAGGAAGGCCATGTTCGCCTGAATCTGCCGGACGGCGAACCATTCTCTTCGCCGGAGTGGTTCCGTACGCCCTCCGGAAAGGGCGAGTTTTCATCGACGGCGATTGCGGAAGCGGGAAGCGATGCGCTTCCAACCTTCCATGCGCCCAGCGAATCGCGGTTGAGCCCTCAGGCTGCGATCTATCCGCTGGAGTTCCTGCCGCGCAAGGCCGACAACTACATGAACTCCACCTTCGCCAACCTGGAGAGCCACCAGAAATTGGAGAGCGGACGCATCGGCGTGCTGGAGATGCATCGCACTGATGCCGCCTTGCGGGGCATCTCTACCGGAGACCTGGTGGAAATCTTCAACGACCGCGGACGGATGCAGCTTACCGCCCAGATCGATGGCACGGTACCCGAGGGCGTCGTTGCTGCGCGGCTCTCCTGGAATAAGACCCATGCCGAGGGGCAGGGCATCAATCTGCTGACCAGTGAACGCCTTACCGATATCGGCGGCGGGCCGACTTTTTATTCCACATTGGTAGAGGTTCGCAAATCCTGCGTCTAACGACAGGTGAAGCGAATCCTTCGTGAGACCGGCGCCTGGCTTCTGATCCTTATCGGAGTGGCAGGCTGCGTCCTGCCCATAATTCCCGGAATTCCTCTGCTGATCGCCGGCCTGGCCATCCTCGCAGTCGACCGCGTGTGGGCGGCGCGGCTGCTGGAGCGCGTGAAGGAAAAGTGGGGGAAGGCGAAGGAGCGGGTGAGGACGCCACAGAAGGCTGATTAATTGAAGAATTGAATAAGTGAATGATTGAATAAGTCGTCGGTGGGGGTAGGCCGTTCTTCAATCATTCAATTCTTCAATCATTCAATTCTTTTTCAACCAGCTCCACTGCTTTTCCCCTCACCTCATCCGTATCTCCGAAACCACTCAACCAATGCACATCAGCATCCCGGCGGAACCAGGTGAGCTGGCGTTTGGCATAGTTTCGATGGCCTTGCTGGGCGGCGGTGATGGCTTCCTCGCGGGTCATTGTGCCTTGTAGAAGGGCGAGCGCCTGGACGTAGCCGAGTGAGCTCAGGGGGCGGACGTCGGCGCCGAAGTTCGTCGCGAGTGCAGCGGTCTCTTCCACCAGGCCGTGATCGAACATGGCTGCGGCGCGGCGGTTGATGCGGTCGTAGAGCAGTGTGCGGCCGGGGTTGAGGCCGATGCGCAGGATCCGGTAGCCGGTGAGCGGATCGCGTCCCTGTTGCTGCCAGGCCTCGGTCATCGGGGTCTTCGCCGTGAGACAGACTTCAATAGCGCGAATCAGTTTCGGTGTGTCGTTGGCGTGAATGCTCTCAGCGGCTTTGCGGTCCAGGCGTGTGAGCAGCCGGTGCAGATACTCGCTACCGCGTGCAGCAGCGCGCCGGCGGAGCCGCTCTCGCAGCTCCTCGTCGCGCTGGGGACCTTCGAACAGACCATCGGTGAGTGCCCGTAGATAGAGACCAGTGCCCCCGCTGACGATCGGCAGGTGGCCACGTGCAGCGATCCCGGCGATGGCGGCGCGGGCCTCGCGGCTGTAGTCGCCGGCGGTGCATGGCTCATCGGGGTTGCGGATGTCGATCAGGTGATGTGGAACAGCCGCACGTTCCTCCAGCGATGGCTTGGCGGAGCCGATATCCATGCCACGGTAGACGGAGACCGAGTCGCAGCTCACGATCTCGCCGTGGAAGCGTTGCGCGAGGTGAATGCCCAGCGAAGTTTTACCGCTTGCTGTCGGACCGACGAGTACGACCAGTAGAGGCTTCACCATGGCTTCCACCATCCCGCCCCCAGCGTGTGGTGCAGGTGCGCGCGCCACAGGGCTCCGGCGATGACCAGAAGAGCCAGAACAAGAAGACCGCGCGCGATGGAGGTTAACGCATCAGGCTTCATTGCACGGGCATGTTGTAGAAGAATCCGCAGCGCAGCTCAAGGTACGGCCCCTTGAACTCTTTGGGCAGCGGCGGAAATTGTCCTTCTGCGGTGATGGCTCCCCAAGCGGCTGTGTCGAGCGCGACATCCCCGGACTTGGTCTCCAACAGAATGTTGCCGATGCGGCCGTCGGGAAGAATGACGAAGCGAATACCAGTCACGCCTTGTTTCAGGATCGGCGGACGGACTGATTCAGGAATCAGAGGATCCCAGTTGCGCTGAATGTCGTTCCGCAGACGGCGCATGTAGGGACCGAAGTCCACGCCCATGGTGTCGGAGAGAATCTCAGCGCCTGCCTGCAGGCCTGGATGCTGCGGATTTGCGTTCTGTCCATAATTCCCGCCACCACCGCCGCTGCGGGCAGCCTGTGCCGCCTGCTGCACCAGGTTGCCGAATCCGGTAGCCGCGTGGTTGGTATTGAAGTTGGGCTTAGGTGCATCCAGAGCCGCCTGCTGCTGCGGCGGAGGCTGATGCTGCGGTAGCGGCGTGGAGGGCAATGGCTGCTGCTGTGCCTGTTGCGGCGCCGGCTGCTGCGGGGCCGGAGCAGGTGCGGGGGCTGCCTGTTGCGGCGCCGGCTGGGGCGCGGGAGGCGCCTGTACCGGAGCCGGAGGAGCACTCCGCTGCATCGCCTGCAACTGCTGCAGTGTCTTCTTGTCGAGCGTCGGTGTCTTCGTCTGGGCGACGCGATCCTTGTCGCTAATGATGTCGGTGGGCTTCTTCGGCAGCTTCTTGCTCACATCCGGCGGCAGATCGAGGTAGCGCAGCTCCTTGTCGCGCTGCTTCAGGGCGTCCACGACGGAGATGACCTTGCCCTGGTGGAAGAGCACCCTTGGGCCATAGAACATGAACCAGCCAAGAATGAGCCAGACGATGACCGAGATGTAGATCGACTCACGGAAGCGCGCCCGGGCGCGCTCATCGTCGATCTCATCCATCAGGTGGAGCAGCTCATGGTGCTCCATCTCGTCGTAGCGGCGGGCTTTACGGCCGCTAAGCTCCGGCGAAGGAGCGTTGGGTGGCGTTTCCACTGGCGTCATCTTGAGATAAGACTTCTACCGCGGACTGGAAGTCTCGCCGGCAGTTGACCTTCTCGCTATTTTCTCACCCTAGGGTGTGGCATCCAACTCCTGTCGTCAGCGTTGCGAGCGCAAATTGGTCCAGACGAGGCGGAGGTCGAAGGCTGTGGCGGGTCCACAGTCGAGGCCGACAACGAAGTATGGGCGAATTTGTGCCGCAACCCGGAGGGCCGGGGCAGATTTTCCCGATCTCTTCGTCACTCGTCGTTCCAGTAGGCCAGCTACAGTTCGCTCCTCACTCCTCGATCTCGTAAAAATCTGCTCCCGGCGCTGACGGCACGAGTTGGATGACACACCCTACCCCCGTACAATGACCGGGTGCGCGCCACAGTCATTACTGTTTCCGACAGCAGCTTCGCCGGCTTAAGAGAGGATCTTTCCGGTCCCAGGGTGAGGAAGGTGCTTGAAGCGGCAGGGTTTACGGTCGATCAGCGGCTGGTTCCGGACGATGTCGAGGCGATTGCATCTACCCTGCGGGAATCGGCCGGAGAGGTGCAGCTTGTGGTCACCACCGGGGGAACGGGGCTGGCGGAACGGGATGTTACCCCGGAAGCGACCCTTTCTGCGTGCACGCGGCTGGTTCCCGGCCTGGCGGAGCGTATGCGTTCCGAGGGCGGAAAAAAGACACCTCTGGCGGCACTCAGCCGGGGTGTCTGCGGCATCCTCAACCGCACACTGGTCATCAACCTTCCGGGAAGCCCCAGCGGTGCGCAGGAGTCGCTGGAGACGGTGCTTCCCCTTCTGCCGCATGCCCTGGAGCTTCTGGCGGGGCATACCGACCACGCCGGACTAAAACCAATGACGCCAAACCGGAACCAATGACGCCAAACCCGCACGATAAAATGGAACTTCCGTGAAATCTTCGCCTTCAGTACTTATTCACAAGTTCCTTGCCTGGCTGCTCAAGCTGCTGCTGCCGCTCGGCTTCTGGGGAATCGGCGCCCTTGCGCTGATTGACTCCGCTACGATTCCGGTCCCGATCGACGCCCTGCTCATCGCCTATGTCGTCCACTATCATCCCAAGGCGTTTCTGTTTGTGTTGCTGGCAGCGGCGGGTTCCGCGATTGGAAGCCTGGTGCCCTTCTATGTCGGCCGCGCCGGTGGCGAGCTGTTTCTGCTGAAGCGCATCAATCGCAAGCGCTATGAACAGCTCCGCGACCGCTTTGAGCGGCAGGAGTTCCTAGCCATCATGATTCCGGCCATGCTGCCGCCGCCGACCCCGATCAAGCTCTTCGAGTTTGCCGCCGGTGTCTTCGAGATGCGCACCACGGCGTTCTTCCTGGCAATCTTTCTGGGCAAGTTCCTGCGCTTCGGAGCCGAGGCGGTCATTACCATCCTCTACGGCCCGCAGATTATCGACACGGCCGGCAACATGATTCATGAACACACCGGCTATGTCATCGGTATCGGCGGTCTGCTGCTGTTGCTCGTAGTCTTCTGGATCGTCCGCAAACTCTTCGACCGCCGTAAAGGCGACCGTTTCCCCGTGGAGGAAAACGGCGCGGTTGAACCAGTGGTCAATGAATTGAATGATTGAAGGGAATTGAAATGATTGAAGAATGGAAGGATTGAATAATCGGAGAATGTAGCGACTGCCGTTGGCTTATTCAATCATTCAATTCTTCAATTCTCCCCGTCGCTCCATCCTTCAATAAACTATTGCTTCATGGATACACCCCGTATTGCCATTCCCATTCCCTGGTCTACCGATGCAGCGTACTCGAAGCGTGCGTGGCCGCAGTATGCTGAGGCGCTTCGGCGTTGCGGAGCGGAGCCGGTTCCGGTGCCGCTGGACAGCACCAACGATGGGATAGCCAGGATCGCCAATAGCTGCCAGGCTTTTCTTCTACCCGGCAGCGGGGCCGATGTGAACCCGCAGAAGTATGGGCAGCCGCGAGATCCTGAGACGGCCGATGCCGACCCTGCGCGCGAGAACGTGGATGAGCTGTTGCTGCAGGACGCGCACAACATGCACAAGCCGCTGCTCTGCATCTGCTTCGGTGTGCAGATGTTGAATGTGTGGCGCACCGGATCGTTGGTGCAGCATGTGGAAGGCACGGGAATCGATCATCGCGCCGGGCGCGAGGTGATGGAAGCTCATCCGGCCGAGATTGCGGCCGACTCCATGCTTGGCGGCATTGTGGCGGCACCGGGAGTTCCGGAGCACGAGCACATGCTCACGGTGCCGGTGAACAGCAGCCATCACCAGGCGCTGCGGGATCCCGGCGACGGTCTCCGCATCGTTGCGCGGTGTCCCACCGACGGCGTCATCGAGGCTGTCGAAGGAGGCCAACATCCAGGGCACTTCGTGCTGGGAGTGCAGTGGCATCCGGAGCGCACCTTCGATCATTCGCCGGCTTCACGGGCTATCTTCGAGCGCTTCGTCGACGAAGCACGGCAGTGGAAGCCACGCGAGATCAAGGACTCCATCGCATGACCATCGATGTTGCCCGCGTCATTGCCCAGACACGGAAGCTGGTGGAGATCGAGTCTCCATCGGACGACAAGGCCGCAGTCGATCGTTGCAGCGATGCCCTGCTGGAGCTTGCCGCCGGGCTGCAGCCGCAGCTCAAGCGCCACCGGCAGAAGCAGCATGGCGACCTGCTGGAACTGCGCTTCGGAGCGAAGCGCAAGGGGCGTCGGCCAGTCGTCCTGCTCGGCCATCTCGATACCGTATGGCCCATCGGTACGCTGAAGACCATGCCCTGGCGGCAGACGGCAACACATCTCTATGGCCCCGGCGTGCTGGATATGAAACTCGGCGTGGCGATGGCGCTGGAGGCCTTGCGTGCCACTCCGTTGCAACACGAGGTGGTGCTATTGCTGGTCTCCGACGAAGAGATTGGCAGCCCGGTATCACGGCCCGTCACGGAGAAGATCGCGCAGACGGCCGAGGCGGTCTTTGTGCTGGAGCCGGCTCAAGCGCCGAACTGGGCTTACAAGACGCAACGCAAGGGAATCGGCAACTATCGCGTTGCCGTAACTGGTGTGAGCGCGCATGCGGGTGTGGATCCCGAGAAGGGACATTCGGCGACACTGGAGCTCTCGCGGCAGTTGTTGAAGATTGCCGAGCTGACTGACCTGAAGCGCGGCATCACACTGAACGCCGGAGTCATCGGCGGTGGCACCAAGTCGAACGTCATTGCCGCCGAGGCATGGGCCGAGATCGATCTGCGGATCCCGACCGTGCGCGATGGAGAACGCATCGACCGCAAGCTGCGTGCATTGAAGGCAGTCGATAAGGCATGTGCCGTGACGGTGACAGGCGGCATCAATCGCCCTCCGATGGAGCGGTCGACAGGGACCGTGCGGCTGTACCGTCAGGCAAAGAAGCTTGCGGCCGGGCTTGGGTTTTCACTGGACGAGGCAGCAACCGGCGGAGGCTCGGACGGCAACTTCACCGCTCCGTTTGCGCCAACGCTGGATGGCATGGGCGCGGTCGGTATCGGAGCACACGCGGTGCACGAGCAGATCGAGATCGCACACATCGCCCCACGCACCGAGCTGCTGGCGCAGATGGTTGCCAGTTGCTAGGTTGGCCACAATACCGGGTGCCCCAGGTCGGGTCCCTAACGAACTTCGTTCGTTGGGGTGACAGGTCCCTCGGGGACCTGGGTATTCGAGCTTCGCTCGAACCTCTTTTCCATCCTGAACAAGTGAGAACGGCCCACTTGAAACTTAGTGCCCGGGAAAGTAGAGGCCGGGCCCAGGTCCCTAGGGGGACCCGGGGCACCCAGTGTCGTGGTTATTCAAAGCTCTTTGTTATTCAAAAGGCTTTCAAAAGATTTGCCACAGCCGCAATCGGCAAACCCACCACGTTGGAATAATCGCCTTCAATCCGGGGAATAAACCGGGCCGCGCTGCCCTGAATGCCATACGCCCCGGCCTTATCCATAGGTTCCCCCGTAGCGATGTACTCGGCAATCTCCTGCTCCGTCATCGTCTGGAAGAAGACGTTGGTCGTCTCGGCATGCGTCACCGCCTTCTGAAAGGACAGCAAGGCAACCCCGGTGACTACCTGATGGACGCGTCCGCTCAGGGCGCGGAGCATCACTCTTGCATCGGCGGCACCCGTCGGTTTTCCCAGCAGCGCGTTATCGAGCGTCACCGTGGTGTCGGCGCCCAGCACCACCAGATCGTGTTCGCAGGGATGTTTGGCGAGCACAATCTGCGCCTTCTCACGTGCCAGGCGGGTGGTATAGGCGACCGGATCTTCTCCCGAATACTGCGACTCGTCGACGTCAGTCGTCTCCACAGTGAACGTAATACCGGCCTGGGTAAGGAGTTCCCGGCGGCGAGGAGAGGCGGAGGCAAGAATCAAGCGCATAGGTCTATTGAATAACGGAATAACCGAAGCGTCAGCCTTCGCTATCGGTCTCACTATTCCACTGGTAGAAGCTCAAGGAAGCGTCCCCTTGTTTGAGCACGCGCGTGCGTTCCAGGTTGCCGACGCGCTCCGGGAGCTCCACCTTGCTGCGATGCTCGGCGACCACGCGGGCTCCATCGTTCAGAAGCTCTTCATGCGAACCCAGGAAGGCGAGGGTGCGCTCGTACTCCTGTGCCATATCCCACGGAGGATCGAGGAAGACCAGGTCGATCGCCGTCTTTTCTTTGGCGAGTTTAGAGAGCAGCGTTGAGACACCGCTATTGTCGACGACGGCTCCTTCGGCTCCCAGCGCCCTCAGATTGGCCCGCAGCGTGGCCAGGGCGGCCGAAGACTTTTCCGCAAACCAGACGCGGCGCGCTCCACGGCTCAGCGCCTCCAGGCCCACGGCGCCCGAACCGGCGTATAAGTCCAGTACACGCAAGCCGGTACAGTCCTGTCCCAGTACGTTAAAGAGCGTCTCGCGCAGACGGTCGCTGGTCGGCCTGGTTGCCTCGCTTTTTGGCGCCGCAATCTGCCTTGATCTCCACTTCCCACCGATGATCCTCATCCCGTGACTACAATAAACCTCATGCGCTCCTGGTCCATCCCGCTCGGCCGTTGGTTCGGCGTAGAGATACGCATGCACACCTTCTTCGTGCTGCTGCTCGCGCTCTCGGTGAGCTGGGCTTCGTTCTCCAACCACAATGGCATGCGCGGGGTCGCCCTCTGGCTGATCCTCGTCTTTGCCGTGGTGGTGAGGGAGATCGCACGGCTGCTGGCCTGCTCGTGGCTCAACCTGGAGCTGCGTTCCATCCAGTTGCTGCCGACCGGCGGCATGATCCAGTTCGCCACCGCCGACTCGATGGAGCGCGCCAACGAAGGCGCCATCCAGCGCAAGATCGCCATCGTCGGACCAATCACCAGCTTTCTGTTTGGCACGATGATCGGCCTGCTGATCTTCGCGGCGACGCCGAATGTGGATATGCTGAGCCGCCCGTGGATCACGCCCTTCCACCTGCTGCGTGCCGCCTTCTGGATTCAGCTTCTGCTGGGAGCCATCAATCTGCTGCCGGCATGGCCGCTGGATGCCGGCCGCGTGCTGCGCGGTGAATTCTCACGCTCCCGTGGACTGGCCGGCGGAACCCGCGCCGCCGTTGGTTTCGGCCAGATGATCGCACTGGTGATGATCATCGCCGGCATCGTTACCTTCAACATGTGGCTTCTGCTGATCGGCGCTTTTGTGCTGATCGGAGCCCAGATGGAAGACCATGGCCTCATGCTGCAGAGCTCGGTCGATACGGTGCTGATGCGCGACGTTATGCTGACCGAGTTCGCGACCCTCTCCGCCTCCGACACGCTGGAAGATGCGCTGGAGAAATCGATCCACTCCATGCAGGATGTCTTCCCGGTGACCCGCGGCAATAACCTGGTGGGCGTTATCAGCCGGCAGAGCATCCTGGAAGCGCTTCAGTCCGAGGGCAACGGCTACGTGCAGGCGATCATGTCGCGTGCCTTCCATACGGCGCAGGCCGGCGACTCGCTGGTGCAGACCCTGCGCCGCATGATGGGACCGCGGGCCCAGGCTCAGCTCGTCCCTGTGCTCGATGGCGAACGGATTGTGGGCATCATCACGCCGCAGAACCTGAACCAGTCGATGAGCCTGCTTGCGCTGAAGCGCCGCATGCGTAACTTTGAGGAGCAGCAGTCGTGAGTGAGCCTGCGCCGCTGGCGCCGGGCTTGTATCTTGTCGCTACTCCGATCGGCAACTTGGAAGACATCACGTTGCGCGCCCTGCGGGTGTTGCAGTCGGTTGACCGCATCGCCTGCGAAGACACGCGGCAGACACAGAAGCTTCTGAACCACTATCAAATTCAGAAGCCGACGATCAGTTATCACCAGCACAACGAGCGCTCGCGCAGCGATGAGCTGGTGGCGGCGTTGCAGTCAGGACAGCGCATCGCCATCGTCTCCGATGCCGGCACGCCTGGAATCGCCGACCCGGGCGTTGAAGTGGTCGCGGCAGCAATCGCCGCCGGGATTCCGGTCTATCCCATTCCCGGAGCGAATGCGGCCATCTCCGCACTCATTGCCAGTGGTCTGTCGACAGAGAGCTTCACTTTTCACGGATTTCTTCCGCCCAAGGCAGGCCAGCGCAGAACGCAGTTGGAGTCGCTTGTACTGGACGGCACAACGCATATCTTCTACGAGGCTCCGCACCGCATTGTGGAGACGCTGGAAGATGTGGCGGCAGTCTTTGGCTCACAGCATCCGGTAGCGCTGGCGCGCGAGCTAACCAAATTGCACGAAGAACACCTACGTGGTCCAGTCTCCGGCGTCCTGGAAACGCTCAAAGCCCGTGACGCAATTCGAGGAGAGTTTGTCCTGCTGCTCAGCGGCGAGCCTCCCGCGGAAGAATCTGCGCAGGCTGCACCTGCTTCCATCGCGTCGACTGTCGCCGCCCTGATGAAACAGGGACTCTCCGAGAAAGACGCTCTCAAACAGGTAGCCCGAGATCGCAATCTTGGGAAGAGCGAAGTCTACCGCCAGTGGCAGCGCGAGAAGACCCGCCGCTAAAGCGGATGGAAGGATTGAATGATGGTTCGCGCGTAGCGCGAATACCCAGGTCCCCGCGGGACCTGGGGCACCCGCCCAATTCTTTTGATTTGCCATCCTGAGCAGAGCGAAGGACCCGCTTCGTGCTGCCCGTGCTATCCATCCAACCCGTACTCCCTTCGAGTTTGCTAGGCTCGAAGCATATGAAGGTTCTGGTAATCGGTGGTGGCGGACGCGAACATGCTCTCGTCTGGTCGTTGCAGCAGAGTTCCAAGGTAAGTGAAGTCGTCTGTGCGCCCGGCAATGGAGGCATTGCCGCCATCGCGCGCTGCTTGCCGGTCGATGTGAAAGACGTGTCCTCAATGCTCGCTGTCGTCGAGCAGGAACAGCCCGGGATGACCGTCATCGGTCCCGAGGTACCGCTGGCCGCCGGCATCGTCGATGCCATGCAGCAGCGCGGTCTGCGCGTCTTTGGTCCGACACAGGCCGCAGCCCAGCTGGAAAGCAGCAAGGCCTTCGCCAAGGAGTTCATGCAGCGCCGCCGTATTCCCACGGCACACTACGCCGTGTGCACCTCGCTGGAAGAGGTGCGGAAGTCGCTGCCCATCTTCCATACGCCCCTGGTAGTGAAGGCCGACGGCCTGGCCGCGGGTAAGGGCGTGGTTATCTGTCAGACCAAAGCAGAGGCGGAAGAGGTTGCCGCGGGTATCTTCTCCGGCTCGCTGCTGGGCTCGAGCGACACCCGCCTGGTGCTGGAAGAGTTCCTCGAAGGCGAAGAGGTCAGCTTCTTCGCTTTGTGTGACGGCAGCCATGCGATTCCCATCGCCGCGGCGCAGGATCATAAGCGTGTCGGCGAGGGCGATACCGGTCTGAACACCGGCGGCATGGGCGCATACTGCACGGACGCGCTGTTGGAGCCGACCATGGTGGATTGGCTGACGACACACGTCACACAAAACGTTGTCGACGGCATGGCGCAAGAGGGCACGCCCTTCACCGGCATCCTGTTCTGCGGCCTCATGATGACGGCGCGCGGTCCTATGGTGCTGGAGTTCAATACCCGCTGGGGCGATCCGGAGACGGAGGCAATCGTGCTGCGGCTCGAGACCGATCTCTACGATCTCTTCGACGCCGCGATCGACGGTCGCGTAAATGAGATCGCTGTCCGCCTGAAGCCTGGCGCCAGCGCCTGCGTCATCGCGGCCAGCGGAGGCTACCCGGGCAGCTATCGCTCCGGCCTGAAGATCAATGGTCTCACTCCTACCAGCGATATCGGCGCCGTGCAGGTCTTCCACGCCGGAACCTCGCTGGTCGACGGCGAGTTCCGCACCGCAGGCGGACGGGTGCTGGCGGTCTCCGCTGCTGCAAACGATCTCAAGACAGCGCTGGCCATGATCTACGGCCGCCTGGAGAGCATTCAGTTCGAAGGCATGTTCTATCGCCGCGATATCGGGTATCGAGCCCTGGCAAAGGAAGGATAAGCAATGAGCACACCTGTTCTTTCCGCTGATGAGATGTTGCTGTGGCACACTCAGACCTCAGATCGCTTTCGCGGGCTGTTGGAACAACATCCTGAAGCCTTGGCATTCCCTTGTGACATCGCAAAGACGAGCACGCTCGGCGGCCTGCTGCAGCACATCGTCGCCGTCGAGCTGCGCTACGCAGAGCGCCTCGCGGGAGAGCCCGAAACCGAGTACGACAAGATTCCCTACGGCACCGTAGCCGAGGTCTATGCGACCCACGACCGCGCGATGGAGCTCTATCGTAAGGTGCTGGCCGACAGCAGCGTGAACTGGGACGAAGAGATTGAGTTCGTGACCCGTTCTCTGGGCGCGATGGTAGCGACGCGCAAGGCGGTCTTCTTTCATGCGCTGACCCACGCCATCCGCCACTACGCGCAGATGACAACCCTGCTGCGTCAGCACGAAATCACCATGAAGTTCCCTCTGGACTATCTCTTCGTGGCCGCGAGGCGCGTATGAAACGGGCGGTCGCCGCGCTCCTGCTCTCCGGTACCCTCTTCGCCCAGCAGGGCGTGGTGGTCAAGCGTCTCGGTGCTCCGGATGTGAAGATCGAGCCGGCGATCTGGGTTGGCGACCTGCTGTATGTCTGCGGCGTGATGGGCACACCGGATGAGCCGGGCACACCGCCGGTCTTTCACCAGAACACGGAGCAGCAGACGCTCGGCGCCTTCCGCAACATCGAGAAAGTTCTGAAGGAACAAGGCCTGGGCCTCGGTGACATCGTGCAGATGCAGGTCTTCCTCGCGCCCGATCCGAAGACCGGTGTCATGGACCTGGACGGCATGAACCGCGCCTACCAGTCACGCTTCGGAAGCAAAGAACAACCCAACAAACCCGTCCGCGCCACAGTCCAGGTCAGCCGCTTGGTCGTCCCCACCGGTCTGATCGAAGTCATGGTGGTCGCGGCCCGCCCAAAGAAGTAACAGCTCAAGGTATATCCGCAAATTCGAGATAACCCATGCACTGGGTGCCCCAGGTCCCTTGGGGACCTGGGGCCGGCCTTTACTTTCCCGAGCACCATTCCAAACGGTTCGTCACAATGTTGCTTGGAATAAGAAAGGGATCGCGCACCGCGCGATCCCCAGAACAAACAGAAAGCTATGGACGCCTAAACCTTCACCGCCACCGCCGGCAGAATCTCATCCACATCCACCCACTGCGTCGGATAGTTCCCTGTGTAACACGCCGTGCAGTAGCTGTTGCCATGCGGCTCGTACGCTCCGCAAGCCTTCAGCACGCCGCCAAGCGACAGATACGCCAGCGAATCAGCTTCGATGAACTTGCAGATCTCATCGATGGTGTTATTCGCAGCGATCAGCTCCTTGGTGCTGGGCGTGTCGACACCATAGAAGCACGGCGAGATCGTCGGCGGGCAGGAGATGCGCATGTGCACCTCTTTGGCTCCGGCGGCGCGGCACATGCGGACAATCTTACGGCTCGTCGTTCCGCGAATGATCGAGTCGTCGATCAGGATGATGCGCTTGCCTTCCAGCAATGCACGTGACGGATTCAGTTTCATACGCACGCCGAAATCACGGACGCGCTGCGTGGGCTCAATGAAGGTACGGCCCACGTAGTGGTTGCGAATCAGCCCGAAGTTGAACGGAATGCCTGATTCAGCCGAGTAGCCGATAGCTGCGGTCACGCCGGAGTCCGGTACAGGAACGATGAGATCGGCTTCTACGCCAGACTCCCGTGCAAGCTGACGGCCCATCTCTTCGCGGCTCTTCTGCACCCAGCGGCCAAAGACCTTGGAGTCTGGCCGCGCGAAGTAAACGTGCTCGAAGATGCAGCTAGCCTGCTTGGTGGTCGTGTTGAAGTAGCGCGAGGTGACGCCGTCTTCCGAGACCATCACCAGCTCACCCGGCTGCACATCGCGCTCGTACTTCGCATGCAGCAGGTCGAGAGCGCAGGTCTCCGAGGCGAAGACAAAAGTATCAGGTTTGCCGTCGACGCCAGGAATGCGGCCCATGCACAGCGGACGGAAGCCGCGAGGATCGCGCGCCGCGAAGATGCGGTTGCGCGTCATCATCACGATGGAAAAGGCGCCGTCGACCTGTGAGAGCGAGTCGGCGATGCAGTCCACCAGCGTCGTCTCGGCGGAGTGCGCGATCAACTGAACGATGATCTCGGTATCGCTGGTGGTCTGGAAGACGGCGCCGTCGCGCTCCAGGCGCTCCTTCGCGGTACCCAGGTTTACCAGATTGCCGTTGTGAGCAATCGCGATCAGGCCCTTGGTCGACTCCACACGGATGGGCTGCGCGTTCAGCAGCGCCGAGTCGCCGGTGGTGGAGTAGCGGGTGTGGCCGATGGCCATCTGCCCGGGAAGCTTCTGCAGGACGTCGTCGGTGAAGATCTCCGAGACCAGACCCATGCCTTTGACATCGATGATGTCTTCGCCGTTCGAGGTGGCGATACCACCGGACTCCTGTCCGCGATGCTGCAGCGAATACAGGCCCCAGTAGGTCATGCGGGCGGCCTCAGGGTGGCCATACACCGCCATCACGCCGCACTCTTCGCGCAGCTTGTCAAAGGGAGTGGCGTCGAGTTCGATCTCGTCCGGCTGCACGTGATTCATTACGCCAGCACCTCCGTCGCCAGGCGTGATTCAAGAGCCTGGGACCAGACTTGCTTCAACTCACCAACAGCCGCGCGGATCACGTTCTCACTGCCTACCGTGACCGACAGCGTACCATCCGCTGTCACTGTGCCGATCGGCTGCGCCATCAATGTACCATCCTTCTCGATCGTGCCCACCAGGGCTTC
>JABFXN010000015.1 GCA_013361705.1 Acidobacteriaceae bacterium | reverse complement strand
GCCGCCGCCAAACTGATCGTAGTAAGGCGAGAACGGGTTCTGGTTGACGCGTATCTCGCGGATGCTCTCCTTCGGAGGCAGCTCTCCGTGAGCAAAGCCATCCACATAGAGCTGTGGAGGATTGGTCGGATCGCCTCCGGCCAGTGACGTAAGCTGCTGTTGCATCATCTCCGGATCGTCCGAGAGCGTATCGAGCTTGTCGCCCTTGAAAACCAGGGCACTCTTATTCGAGCTGCTATCGTTCGAGACCTGCTCCTCTCCAGAGACCTCGACCACCTCGTCCTCGCCCGCCACGACTAAGACCACCGACAACGGCGTGGTTCGGCCATCGAGAACGAGCACTTTCTTCATCGTGCGTTCACGAAAGTTATGGGCTTTGATCGTGATGTCATAGCTTCCGGCCGGTAACGGTATCGTCACATTTCCCAGACCATCGGTCTGGCGATCTGCCCCTACCTCCGGAGAGACATGCACTGATGCACCAGGAATCGCCGCACCGGAGGTGTCGAGCACCGTCAACGAAACCTGCGAGAGATGCGACACAGCCTGCGCAATCAGCGCGGTAGCCGAAAGGCAAACAAACAAGGCAAAAAAACGCAGCACGGTTCTCATCGAACGGAACCCTCCCCCTACTCAGCATCCGGGAAACAGAATCAATGTACGAATTACTTCGTAATACTGCAACGAAATGATTCGTATGTCAATTCTTCCGGTTTTAGCAATTGGCCCGGCTTGTGACTTAGACCGGGAGAAGGGCTTCCGGTTAGCTTATTTTTTTGCGTTCTGCACTTTTAGCCATTCGTACAGCGGAGCGAAGTAGTCCGCCATCGCCTGTGCATCGAGATGATCGCTGCCGGTCATCTCCTTAAGCGTCTGCTGCCAGGGCTGCGATTGTCCGGCCTCCAGCATCTTCGCCAGTCTGTCTCCCGCCGGCTTCGACCCGAAGAAGCTGCACCGGTTCAACGGTCCTTTATAACCGCTGGCATCACACATGGCCTTATAGAACTGGAACTGATAGATGCGCGCCAGGTAGTAACGGGCATAGGGCACGTTGGCGGGAACATGCATCTTTGCTCCCGCATCGAAGTCGGTCTCGGAACGATCCACGGGCGGAGCGACCTTCTGGTATTTACCCCGCAGCTCCCACCATGCTTTGTTGTAATCCGCAGGTTTGATCTCTCCGGAGAAGACCCCCCAGCGCCACTTATCGAGCGCGAGCGCAAAGGGCAGGAATGCAATCTTATCCAGTGCGGTGCGGAGCTGCAGCGGAATATCGGCTTCGGCAGGAGGCTCCGATTCGCTGAGGCCCAACGCCTTCAGATAAGAGGGCGTAATCGACAGCGCTACCGCATCACCGATCGCCTCATGGAAGCCATCATTCGCTCCACCGCGGAAGAGGAATGGCTGTTTGTTATAGGCACGCTGGTAGAAGTTGTGTCCAAGCTCATGGTGCACGGTGGTGAAGTAGTCATCATTCACCTCAATGCACATCTTCACGCGCAGATCGTCGACCGAGTCCAGGTCCCAGGCCGAAGCGTGGCACACGACATCGCGATCACGCGGATGCACAAACTGTGAGCGCTCCCAGAAGGTGGCGGGCAGCGCCGGAAATCCAAGCGAGGTAAAGAAGCTTTCGCCGTAGTGCACCATCGCTGTACCGGCTGCCAGCTTCGCGGCCTGGCCGGCATCGCTCGTCAGGTCCGTATTGGAGGCGAATGCCGCAGCAGCTGCCGGATCCTTCGCCGCGATCTGTTTCTTCAATGCCTCTTCCAGGTTCACCGGCTTGTACTGCGCCAGCTTCGGATCAGTTGGAGCGACGATGTCATAGATATTGCCCCACTCCTGTGCCCACATGTTGCCGAGCAGCTGCGCGGGAATCTTTCCGTCAGCACGCTCTGCCGCTTTGCCATACTTCGCAATCAGCCGCGTGCGGACATAGGTGAACAGCTCGTCATAGAGCGGCTGCAACTGGGTCCAGGCACGCTCCAGCTCTGCGGAGAACTCAGCCGGAGTCATGTCATACCCTGCGCGCCACAGCTCGCCGGTGTCCTTATAGCCCAGCTCCTTCGCACCGATGTTCTGCAGCTCGATGAAGCGCGCGTACTTCTGGCGCATCGGTGCACCGGTGTCATGCCATCCCACCCAGATCTTCCTGAGTTCCTCAGGATCGTGGGACTTGGCCATGATCTGTGACAGCGGATCGATCCCCAGGCACTTCTGCGGCTCGACGCAGAACTTGCCTTTGCCGTACATGCCGGTCAACTGAGCGGCAAGCTGCGCCTCCTCTGCCAGCAGCTTGGGATCCTTGGGCGCGGCGGGCGCTCCAAGCTGAAGCAGCAGAATCTGACGGCGGAGATCATCCGGCAGCTTCACCTTGTCGAACTTGTGGCTTTCAGCGGTAAGCTCCAGGGAGCGTGCCGCGACACGCTCATTCTGCAGCGCGGTGTTCGCCTCCGTGTCGTCGGTGATGTAGGTCTCCGCAATCCACTCCGCGTGCGACGCGTCGATGGAGAGCTTCAGCAGCTCCGCATTGGCCTTATCGACAAACGCTTTCGCATCCGCAACCGTAGGCGCCTTCTGTGACCACACCGGTGCGCACGTCACGACAAAGAGAGAGCTCAGGAGGAGTTTCCGCATGGCCCAAAGTATAGCGAGTTTCTAGTTGCTAGTTCCTGGTTGCTGGTTGATTCTTGCCGGTATCGACGACGGGGACCGCTTCCGGAAGGGCCTGGAGAGCAGATGCGGACGAGGACCCACCAGCAACCAGGAACTAGCAACCAGCAACTAGGATGGACATATGTCCATCCTCTACCGGGGCCGCATCGCTCCTACTCCGACGGGATACATGCATCTGGGGCATGCGCGTACCTTCTGGATCGCGCAGCAGCGTGCTGTTGGTGGTGTGCTGGTGCTGCGCAATGACGACCTGGACCGGCAACGATGCAAACCGGAGTTCACCGCCGCCATGCTGGAAGACCTGCGATGGCTCGGGCTCGACTGGCAGGAGGGTCCCGACGTCGGCGGCCCCTTTGCTCCCTATACCCAATCACAGCGGCTGCCTCTTTATGAAGATGTATTGCGGCGTCTGCTCGCGACGGGACTTGCCTATGCCTGCTCATGCTCCCGCAAAGACCTGACACGCATCGCTGCTCCACATGCTGAGGACGATGACGAACCGGTGTATGACAATCACTGCCGTCCTGCCGAGCAGGAACCTCAGCCGTTCGCTGCCGGCGTGAACTACCGCTTTCGCGTTCCGGACGGCGAGGTTCTTCAGTTCATCGATGGCAATCTGGGCTCGCAACAGTTCATCGCCGGCAAAGACTTCGGCGACTTCCTCATATGGCGTAAGGACGGCCTGCCCAGCTACCAGCTCGCCTGCGTCGTCGATGATGCAGCCATGCAGATCACCGAGGTCGTACGCGGCCGCGATCTGTTGAGGTCTACCGCGCGACAGATACTGCTGCAACAGGCACTCGGTCTTCCAACACCGGCATACTTCCACACCGAGCTCATGCTGGACGATCACGGCGAACGACTCGCCAAACGCCACGACGCGCTTGCGTTGAGGACTCTTCGAGCACAAGGTATTTCTGCCCAGCAACTAATCGATAGCTTTATGAAATAAGCCAACACACCCCGGGCCTCTCGATCAGGAAGAAGATTGTGTCAAGGGTAAGAAGGCGTACGTCATTATTCGATACGTAAGCGCCATATGAGCGGCCAGAACGAGGATTTAATAGGATCGGAGCTTCTGGTAACTCGACGCTACATCATGTCTCTGTGAGGACACTTGTCCCACCAATCGATGCAGCAACGCTGGCTTCAGGATCGGTTCGTCGGGCAGCCAGTGTGATCGCCATCACCGACTTCGGTTCCCGGAGACGAGCACTCTTATTTTTATTGCAAGTCGGCCGCGAAAAGAATGTGTTTCATGGCGCTCAGTTTCCATTCCGCACCTGTTGAGACTCATCTTCAGACCACACGGCTAAAGTTCCACTACATCCTTCTGGTACTCGGTTCGCTCCTGAAATCGGAAGAGGAGCGACCGTGCCTTTCTGTACCAGAACGGAAAGGTGATGAACCTGAGAGCAAGGTCCTCGGCTCTATCTTCCCGACATTTCACGCCGCCCTGCTGGACATCAACAAACCTGCGACAGGTCAGCAGTAACGATGGGGACAAACATCAGCAACAGAATGCACACATGCGGGCTCTGACTCATGCTGCTTCCCCTTCACCGAGATGTAACCCAAAACGAAAGGAGCTACACATGAACAACCTTGAGAGAAGAGGCACTTTCAGACGAATGGCGCTGCGCGCAATCCTGAGTTTTATCGTGGCCACCGTGATGCTCAACCATCCGACAACTGCACAGGTGACGAATGTGAATCCGGATTCGGATCAACCGGTCTTGACGAACATTGGCGCCTTGCCGCCCGAGTTTAATGCAAGCCAGGCAAGGGGAATCAATACTCAAGGACACGTGGTCGGCTCGCTCATCCTTCGGGAGGAGGCCAACCACGCATTTCTGTACCGCAACGGAGAGATGATGGACCTGGGCGTGCTGCCCTCTGGAACCTTCAGTGATGCGTATGCCGTCAACGAACGCGATCAGGTTGTCGGCACTGCGCTGTTTTCGTTTCCCATTCCTCCGGGAGGACGCTTCTTTCACGCCTTCATTTGGGATAAGGGCGTCATGACCGACATTGGCTTGCTTCGGCCGGGAGGTCACAGCCATGCGTATGCCATTAACAATCGCGGGCAGGTCGTCGGCGACGCGGGCGACCACGCCTTTCTTTACTACCAGGGCGTGATGACGGACCTCGGCACACTAGGAGGATCGACCAGTAAGGCGGTAGCGATCAATGAGGCAGGCGCGATTGTCGGAAACTCGACCCTGGCGGATGGTTCGAAGCATGCCTTCCTATACTGGCAGGGCGTGATGACGGACCTCGGCACGCTGGGCGGCGCCAACAGTATTGCGAGCAGCATCAACAATCTCGGTCAGATCGTAGGCACATCCCAGTTGGCAGATGGCACGTCACACGGGTTCCTCTACCAGTCCGGGCAGATGATCGACCTGACCACCCTACCGAACGGACAGGATATCTCCTCTGCAATCTGGATCAACGACGTGGGCCAGATTCTGTGCGATGGTTTCGTGTATGAATCCGGCCGAGTCGTTTCCTTTAGCGCGCCATTGCCACCCGACAACTTGATATTTGTCTTCGCAACGCAGATCAATAATCGCGGACAGATCCCAGGGTGGATCCTTCCGATTAAACAGGCCGGCGTGCTGAACATCAACGAACTGGCGGAAAGCCAGCAGTAGCTGCGAACCGACGGCGTGCACTCAGACGCACTGGTATTCGCACCTCGCGCGAACCATCTTTTTGCGTGTCATTTCCTGCGACCGGGGTTCCCGGCCAGCTTGCTGGCTGGGATAAAGGGAAGCGGCGAAATCTGCTTTCGACAAGGATTCACACCCGTAATAGAGAAGCAGGTCCCTACTGGATGACAAACAAAGGTGCATGGGACAACCCCAAAAGGGGCATGGCCAACGGCCATGCCCCTTTTACCACTCACGAACTTCTAGAACACGTCCGGCTTCGTGCTCATCTTGTACTCCGACGGTGGTGTCGCACCCATCAGGTTGGTCACGAAATAATCCCAACGCCGCCGCATCATGTAACGCGATGCATCGGCATAGCCGTGATGCGCGTTTGGAATCAGCAACAGATCGAAGTTCTTATTCGCCTTGATCAGCGCATCCACCACCATCAGCGTCTCGTACGGCGGAACATTATCATCCATCGTTCCGTGAGCCAGCAGCAGCTTGCCCTTCAGGTTCTTTGCCAGCGTGATGTTGGACTGGTTGTCGTAGTTGCTGGTCTTGCCATCCGGGCTCGTCTCCAGCATGCCCTGATAGCGCTCGCCCCAGTCATCCTCATACAAACGGTTGTCATGGTTGCCGCTCTCGGAGATACCCACCTTGAAGAAATCCGGATAGGCAAACATGGCATCCGCCGTCGCATTGCCGCCACCCGAGTGGCCCCAGATGCCGACGCGATTCAGATCCATCCACGGATTCTTCGCCGCCAGTTCCTTGATACCGGCTACCTGGTCGGGCAAGGTGTTGTCGCCCATCTGGCCATACCAAGTGTCCTGGAAGGTCTTCGAGCGCCATGGTGTTCCCATACCGTCGATACACACCACCACAAACCCAAGCTGCGCCAGCGCCTGGTTGTCACCGCGCGCTGCAGCAAAGCTGCGACCACCGCACGAGCCGGTCTGCGGTCCCGGATAGATGTAATCAATGACCGGATACTTCTTCGACGGGTCGAGATTCACCGGCTTGTAGAGATAGCCGTACAAATCCGTCTTGCCGTCACGCGCCTTCACCGTAATCGGCGTGGGGGCCAGCCATCCCGTTAGTTTGGAAACATCCGTCTTCGCAATCTCCGCCACCTGCTTCCCGTCGTCGTCACGCAGCACGGTCGTAGTCGGCGTATCGGCGGTGGAGAACGAATCGACGAAGAGCTTGCCGTCCTTCGAGATCACAATGTTGTGATCGGCTGTCTCCGGCGTCAGCAGCTTCATGCCTTTTCCGTCAAAACCGATCTTGTAGAAGTAGTGGAAGTAGGGATCGCCCTTTTCGTGGCCCATGCCGGTGAAGTAGATCACCCGCTTCTCTTCATCCACTTTCGGCACGGTATAGACGTTCCATTCCCCCGTGGTGACCTGGCTCTTCAAGGAGCCGGTCTTCAGGTCGTAGAGATAGAGATGGCCCCAGTTGCTGCGCTGTGAAAACCAGAGCAGCTCATTCGACTTGGGCAGATACTTCCAGTCCACCGCGGCATGGCCGCTCTCAAAGTAGGTCTTCACCGTCTCGTTCATCACGGTGCGGATCTCGCCGGTCTCGACATCCGCAATGCGGAAAGTCGCGGACTTGTGATCGCGCGAGGTAGAGACAAAGCCCAGCGTCTTGCAGTCGTCGCCCCACTGCACGTCATCCCATCCGGAACCGCCACGGCAGCTCACATCGTCGCAGTTGGTTGACCGGTGCTGGTCAGGTTCCATCTTCAGGCGCAGAACCTTCGCAGTGGGTACATCGATGATGACGCGCTCAATCATCGTCACATCCTTATCGCCAGGCAGCGGATACTTCCACTGCTCCAGCTTCGGATGCCCCATCTGTGTTGAAACCAGGTACATGTCACCGGTCTTACGCTGATCCTGCTGGAAGGTCGCAATCTTCTTGCCGTCAGGCGACCAAACCAGGATCGGGCTGTCGGAGTGTGTCCAGCCGGCGTTATCTGTGGCGTAGCCGTAGTCCTTTACGCCATCGGTGGTGAGCTGCTTCTCCCCACCAGACTTCACATCGCGAACCCACAGGTTCCAGTCGCGGATGAAGGCAGCCTGAGATCCATCGGGGCTCAGGGCCTCCGGGGAACGCCGGCCTGCCGCTCCACCAGACGGCGCAATAATCGTCGTGCAGCTCCAGTCCGCCTTCTGGCAGAGGAACTTCCCGCCCTGCACTCCAATCTCCAGAGACTTGCCGTCGCTTCCCTCTTCCAGCGAGCTGACCTGCAGCCGCGCCGCATCCACAGGCCGCTTCAGCAATCCACTGACAGAAGCCGCGACCTTCTTTGCGTCGAAGGCTGGGGACTTGACTCCCTTCGCATCGACAACGAAGAACTGTGCCCCCTCCGGGCCGACGTCGCGATACCAGAAACGGCCATCCTTCATCCACTCCACACGGTTGACCTGGTGATAGACCAGCGGATTGACGTTGTAGCTAAGCCGCTGCTCAGCGGCGGCATAATCTGCATCGGTATAAACCCGGCCCTGCTGGGCCAGAGCGACGGTGCTCAAAACGCACAGGAACGCACCAGAGTGCACGGAAAGACGCATCAGGAAACTGCCTCCAAAATGGATGCATTGAGCATACATCGGCACACTAGAGAATTTTCCCTGTTGCTGGGTGTCCCGGACGTGGAGGTGCAGCGGCGTTTTCATCACGGAAAACGCTCATAGATACGGAAGCCCTACTCTGCACCTACAGGGAATATGCTCTACTGCCGCAGCTTCCAAAGCACCTGCCGCCAGATGCCGGTCCAAATCTCGGCATCCTTCCGGTTCAACCGAAGTCGACGCACCAGGCGGCGTGTCATCTCTTCGCCGCAGTTGGCCGGAAACTTAGCCTCATATCCGGTCGCTGTCAGGCCTTCACGAAGCACCGCTTCGAAACGGTCTACCGCAGCGCTGTCGGCAAAACCATCCTCCGACATCGCACCTCCGCCCACTCCATCACGAGTGAGCTCCCACAGACAGACCGCTACAGACTGCCCCAGGTTCATGGAGGTGCC
>JABFXN010000338.1 GCA_013361705.1 Acidobacteriaceae bacterium | reverse complement strand
CCCTGTCAGCGCGGACGCCGGCCTGACGATGCATGCCAAGCTTGGCGACTATCTGAAGGAAGGCGATCCGCTGGTGACGATCTTCGCAGCCAGTTCATCGAAGATCGACGAGCCGGCAGAAATGCTGCTCGGGACAATGGAGATCAGCGATACGAAGCCGCAGGTGCGCCCGCTCATCCTGAAACCGATTACTGCAGCTGACATTTAAAAATATGAACCGACAATTACCTACCGAAGCTCAGTTCAGAGTTGCGTCGAAAAGCCATCAGAATAGCGAACCTCAATGCTCTCCCCAAACATGTCAAAGCATGGACCGCCATCAAAGCAAAGCCTAAAATGTCTAACACGTGAAGGATATGGAATTTTCTTTCTTCCTAGCGCTTCGGTCAAATCCTGCAGTTCCTCGCTATCGAACAACTCGATGATCTTATCGTAAGCTTCAAACATTTCTATTCGAAGCGCGGCCTCATAGGTGATATGAAACTGAACAAGCTTGAAGAATGTAACTTCTGCCTTAGTTAATCTGTCTCTATCATTTTCGAAATCAAAAGAAACGAGAACCGTGCGCCCCGGATGTTCCTGAAACACGGGCCCGATCACAAATCCGGTAGACGCTACTGGCGCTTCCCACAGAACATTGCTCATGGCCTTAGTGTATTTACGTGGGATCATCCAGAATCTGCCGGTGGAGCACGACATCCACCTAGCGACAAGGATTTCGGGAAGAGCATCAAAGTTGTCCGAGTATCCCGCGACGAGGGACTCCATCGTCTAGCCGCCTAATTCCCACTTTCGAAACGGCGCGGCAGCCGTTACACTCCGTGTACACCGTCCATCGCTTGGAGTCATGATTTGGGTCGATTTACCGGATTGCTTGGCCTGGTGACGCTGCTTGGCGTCGCGTACGTTCTATCGACCAACCGCAAAGCGATTCGCTGGCGCACCGTGGGCTGGGGACTCGGGCTGCAACTACTCTTCGCCTTCCTGGTCATCAAGTGGACGGTTGGACAACAGATCCTGGCCAAGTGCTCTTACTTCATCACCACCTTCCTGGGCCATTCGGTCGATGGTTCCTCGATGGTCTTTGGCCCGCTGGGCGATCCCAAGAGCCCACTCAGCATCTTTGCCTTCGCTGTTCTGCCGACCATCATCTTCGTCTCCGCCTTCTTTGCCGTGCTCTATCACCTGGGCATCATGCAATGGGTCATTCGCGGCATGGCATGGGTGATGCAGCGGACGATGGGAACCTCCGGCGCGGAGAGCACGAACGTTGCCGCCAGCATCTTCATGGGCCAGACCGAAGCGCCGCTAACCATTCGCCCGTTTCTGAATGGAGCGACGCGGTCAGAGCTGATGACCATCATGACCTCGGGCATGGCGCATGTCTCCGGCGGCATTATGGCGGCGTATATCTCCTTCGGCATCCATGCAAAGGACCTGCTCTCGGCGGTCATCATGACCGCGCCCGGTACCATCCTGCTCTCAAAGATGCTGGTTCCGGAGACGGAAGTTCCGGCTACTGCCGGTACGGTTCACATGCCTCCGCAGGATGGGGAACACTCCAAAGAGAACCTGATCGGCGCTATCGCCCGCGGCACCATCGATGGCGGACAGCTCGCCTTCAATGTGGCCATCATGCTGATCAGCTTCCTCGCGCTGGTGGGCCTGGCAAACGGCATCATGGGTGGCATTGCGAAACATATTCCCTTTCCGCCTTCGCTGAACTCGGTACTCGGATTTCTCTGCGCTCCAGTGGCCTGGCTGATTGGCATTCCCTGGCATGAAGCCCGCACCGTAGGCGACCTGCTGGGAACCCGCGCCATCCTGAATGAGTTCATCGCCTACAAGAACCTCGGCGACCTGGCAAACGCGCACGGTATCTCCGCACGATCGCTTTCGATTGCGACCTTTGCCCTGTGCGGATTCGCCAACCTCGGCTCCATCGGCATGCAGATTGGCGGTATCGGAGCCCTGGCTCCGAGCCGCCGCAACGACCTTGCCCGGCTAGGCCTGCGCGCCATGCTGGCCGGTACGATGGCCAATCTGGTCTCAGCCTCGATCGTTAGCATGCTGATCAGTTAGAGCATTTTCCTCTTGCTGAGTATCCCGAAAGAGGCGGGCGGGGGCGTTTCATTATGGAAAACGCCCATCGACGTTCTGAAGTAACCAAAACCAAGCCCAGTAGCGTTCCCAAAATGGGAATCAAATAAAACGTCGTATAGCGATATTTAGCCAGGGGCTTTGTTACGTTGAACTTGCCATGCTACCTTAGCTTCGAATTCATCCAAATTCCACGTACGAGGTTAGTAATGCAGGAAGTCACATCCTCCCCCGAACTGTCCAAGGCCCCCGAAATCACCCCCAAGTGGCACCAGCCAACCCTCACCGTTCTGGAAGCCGCAGATGCCGAGACCGGCACTGTCGCAGGATCAGACGGCTCCGTTCTTTCGTAAACCCCATCTAGCAGGAATTATCCTCTCAGCATGGGTATTGCAGGAATCTGCCAAGAGGCGTCGTGCTCTCCGACGTCTCTTGGCATTTCTGATGTACTTCGAAACAGCGACCAGCACCCTGTTCCGGGTGCGCTCTTCCTGACCTCTCCCGATACAGTTTGTCTTCCATCGGCAAGCCATATTCTGGTCTTTGATGGGCGGCTTGATAACCGCAACGACCTAACCTCGACGCTCTGCCTGGCCATCAATATTTCCCTTTCCGATCTCCTCTTGAATGCTTGGCTTAGGTGGGGAGACGAGCTGCCCGAGCACCTCACAGGGGACTTTGCGCTCGCGATCTGGGACTGCTCACACCGCAAACTTCTGCTGGCCCGCGACGTCGCCGGAACCCGTCCTCTTCATTTCACCTTCACCCCGAAAGGTATTGCGTTCGCGTCATTTGCCAGGCATCTGTTGCAGCTCACCGGCAAGCCTGCCGAGCCTGACGAAGAGCGAGTCGCGGAGTGGATGGGAGGGCACTTTCATCGTTCCAGCGATACCTTCTTTGAAGGGATTCAGGCGGTATCTCCGGGGCATGTTCTCGTCTGGCAAAACGGCCGGCACACCACGCGTTCGTTTTGGAATCCCCTTAAGATACCCGTCCTTCGCCTTCGCGATCCGCGGGAGTATGCCGAAGGCCTGCTGCATTACGTGGAGCAGGCAGTACACCGGCGCATTCCCGATCATGGCCTGCTCGCAACTCATCTGAGCGGGGGGCTGGATAGCTCCACTCTCGCAGATACGGCAGCCCGCTTTCTGGCTCCCGAGGGCCGCACGCTCCTCGCCTTTACCGCTGTTCCGGCCACACCGCTCGACGACAGCCTTTTCCGAAACCGCTTTACCGATGAGACCCCTTTTGCCCGGGCGGTGGTGCAGCGGCACTCGAATATCGAGCACATCCTGATCTCGAATCATGCAAACGGTTTCTTCCAGGCTCTTGACCGATGCACCGATGCCACGGAGCGCCCTTCCCTCAACCCTCCAAACGCCGTATGGCTGCTTGCGATTCTGCAGGCAGCCGCTCAGCATGGCGCGGTCACGCTGCTCAATGGAGTCGGCGGAAACTTTACCCTGAGTTATCACGGTCAGCGTGCTCTTCCCGGTCTGCTTGCCGCAGGACGGATTCCCAGCTTGAGCCGCGTGATCCTAGGGCTGCACCGCAACGGCGAAAGCTGGAAGCACATCCTCGCGAACCTCATGCAGCCCTTCTTCCCGAAGACACACCATTCCGTGATGTCATTCTTCGGAAGGAAAGCGGCGGCGCGCGGAGTTGGTATGGGGGCGTCTCTCAGCTTCCTGGAGAAGTCCGGACATCTCGCCGAACGTCTCCATCCCAGCTTTGATGGACGATCGGAGCGCGTTGTGGTCCTCGGAGGACTGGACCTGGAACAGGTCTACATGCTCGGACGAACGGTCGCGTCGATTGATGATGTCGTCCCACCTCTCGATCGCGATCTGATCGAGTTCTGTCTATCGATCCCGGAGGAGATCTGCTGTCTGAATGGCGACCGCCGTTCGCTGATCCGCACCACCATGAAGGATCGCCTTCCTGATATGGTGCGCAACGAACGCCGCCGCGGCCTGCAGGCCGCAGACTTCCTTCCCCTGCTCACAGCGGAGCTTCCCGCCATTCGGCTTGAGCTTGCACAGATGGAGCAGGTCGACCTGGTCCGGCGTGCTATCGATTTGCCACGGCTTCACCGGCTCGTGGAACAGTGGCCCTCAACCTACCATCCCAGCTTGTACGGCGATTATGCGCTCGCGCTCCCGAGAGCTCTTTCGATGGGGCGCTTTCTCCGGAGGATGGAGGATGGATCGCTCTTCTCTACGGTTCGCTCTGATGAAGCGAGTTAGCGCCCTGGAATCTAAAGCTCGTGACTTAAATGATGAAGAAGGGTTAAAAAGCAGGTCCTTCGCTTCGCTCAGGATGACAGCATTGTGCAATCCGCTCAGTCTTCCGCCAGAAGGACCCGTAGATCGCGCAGATTATTCCCAGTCGGACCGGTGACAATCGAATCCCCTAGGTCAGCGAAGACGGTTCCTGAATCGAATCGTTCGAGCGCGCCGGCGGGATCCGTCGCATGTTCCCAAGTATCGGAATCAACCACTGCTCCCGCAGCCGGACTGTTGCCGTCCAGACCGTCACTGCCGGCACTCAACACGGCAGTATTTGCCATACCGTCGATGAGTTGCGCCGCGTAAAGCGCGAAGTGCTGGTTGCGTCCGCCCGTACCCGCCGGTTCGCTAACAGGTACAGAAACCTCTCCCGCGGAGATCAATGCTATCCGTTTGCCCGGTTGCCGCAGGCGGGCAAGCTTGTAGAGCAGATAGACTGCCGCCTTGTCATAAGGCCATTCATCGCAACCATTGTCGACTACCGCCTCGAATCCGAGATCGCGAGCGATGGCAGCGGCCTCGGTACAGAGTGTGGATGACGAAAGCACTTCCAGATAGAAGGCCCTGGCAAAAGCTGGATCGTTCTGCTTTGGCGTCTCCGGCAGCTCGAAGCTCGCGAACAGTTCAGCGATCGCGGGAGGCAACGGTTCCTTCAAGCGAGACAGCAACACCTGGCAGTAGGTAATCGTGCTCCCATCCGGAATGGTGGGTCCGGAAGCAATCACGTCCGGGCGCCCCTCCGGCACATCGCTCACCAGCAGGGTCACCTGTGTCGCAGCATTTGCTGCGGCAACAGCCAGCCGGCCTCCTTTGACCGCGGATACGTGTTTGCGCAATGCATTCATCTCGGCGATGTTCAGCCCCGAGTGCACCAGCATGCGATGGAACGCCGCCATCTCATCCATGGAGATCTCAGGCACTAACGGCATCTCCATCATCGCGGAAGCTCCTCCGCTGATGAGCCACAACACCAGCGTCTCACCGTCTGCTTCGCGCGCCAGCTCGAGAGCGAGCTCGGCGGCACGGCGCGAGCTCTCATCAGGAAAGGGATGAGAGCCACGCAGAAACGTAAGCTCTGCCGGAGCTCCTGAGTTTTCCGGCGCCAGCACCAGTCCCGTGAATGGCAGGTATCCCCGCAACAGATCCGCACTATATACGGCCATGGGGACTGCCGCCTTGCCAAGTGCAATGATGACGGCACGCCGGTAGAGTTCAAGCGGAAAACTATGCTCTCCAACCTGAAGGATACCGTCGACCCACCGCACCTGCTCCGCAAGATGCGTGTCGAGCCGGGCTGCTTCGAGAGTCCGAAGGTAGATCTGTTTTGCCTGTTCCTTGAGCGTCGCCACTGTTGGAGCATTCCCTGTAGGTGTAGTGTAGGACTTCCGCATCCTATGATGCGTTTTCCGCAATGAAAACGCCGTTGGGAAGATGCTCTTTGTGTATCCACGATACTCTTTCGGCATGCGACCGTTTGTGATCTCTCTGGCAATCTCCCTCTGTCTCGCTCTCACTCAAGCCCACGCACAGGAACAGACCATCCTGCCCACACGACCTATTCCGCCGGGCAAAGCGCCTCATATGCAGGTCAAGCTGGTGAAAGATACGCCGGAAGAGAAGGTCTACGCCGTCATCTTCCTAAAGGGCGATGAGGCGCTGAGCGGCATGGTCGACTTCGCCAACAAGTATCACGCCAATGATGCGCACTTCACTGCCATCGGAGCCATAAGCAGCGCCACTCTCGGCTGGCTCGATCTCTCCCGCAAGATCTATGTTGCCATTCCGGTGCAGCAGCAGGTCGAAGTCGTCTCTCTGACAGGGGACATCGCGACCTTTCAGGAGAAGCCTGTCGTGCACATGCATGCTGTTCTGAGCAAGCGCGATGGTTCTACCGTCGGCGGTCATGTGTGGGAGTTGAATGTTAATCCGACACTTGAATTCTTCGTGACCGTGAACAACACGCCATTGAAGAAGCGGCCGGATGATCCTTCGGGCATGAAGCTGATCGATCCTACACAGTAGGGACCGGACGTACCGCCTCTGCCAACAGTTCATAGCTGCGCAAACGGTCGTCGAAGCTGTAGGTGTCAGTCACGGCAATGATCTCTTTGGCGCCGGTGTCGAGAGCCAGCTTTTCGATGCCGGCACGTACCGTTTCCGGATTACCGACAATCGCAGCGCCCAGCTTGCTCTCCACCGCTGCTTGCTCGTAGTCAGCCCACAGGCCGTCCATGGAGTCCACGGGCGGTAGCAGCTCCACTGGCTGGTTGCGGATCAGCCGCAGGAAGCGCTGTTGCGGAGTGGTGAACAGCCGCTTCGCCTCCGCGTCTGTCGGAGCAGCGATCACCTGTACACCGACCATCATGTATGGCTCTTGCAATACACCCGGGCGGAACATCTCGCGGTAAAGCCGAGCCGCGGCGTAGAGATATTCGGGCGCGAAATGTGCCGCGAAGGCATATGGCAGGCCGAGCATTCCCGCCAGCTGTGCGCCGAAAGCACTGGAACCCAACAGCAGAACGGGAACCCGGCTTCCCTCACCCGGAAATGCGTGTACGACTTGGTCAGGCCTTGGATCTCCAAGATACGTCCGCAGCTCTTCCAGAAGCGCCGGGAAATCGTCGCCAGTTTGCTTCAAGTCTCGGCGCAAGGCTCGCATGGTGTGGAAGTCGCCGCCGGGAGCGCGTCCCAGGCCAAGATCGATGCGTCCGGGATACAGCGCCTCCAGCGTGCCGAACTGCTCTGCCACCACCAGCGGGGCGTGGTTGGGCAGCATGATGCCGGCCGAGCCGACACGGATCGACTTCGTCGCGCCCGCAATATGTCCAATGAGCACGGCTGTCGCCGAACTGGCGATACCCGCGATGGAGTGATGCTCGGCCAAGAGGAAGCGTTGATAGCCGAGCCTCTCCACATGCTGCGCCAGGGTCACGGAACGGGCGATGCCCTCCGATGCCTCTTCTCCGGGCCGCAGCCCCACCAGGTCCAGAACGCTCAGGCGAAGTTCGCTCATGGTGATTGGATGACGTCACTTCCGTAAACGCTTCGAACGATGTCGAAGTTATGCGGCCGTGAAGCGCCGTTATGCGGCTACGGGATGCCGTTTCACAAATCGGCCGCCTGCAAGAAGAATCACCCCGGCGATAACGAGCGCGAGGGTTGTAATGCCCATACCCAGCCGCAGATTAGTGTGGTCGCTTACCAGACCGATCAGCAGCGGAGAGGGCATATCTCCCAGCAGATGGATGAGTAGAAGCTGACCGGCCAGTGCCGACGCTCGATTAGCGGCGGTCACCGCATTTACCGTGGCGGCATTGATGGGCCCGGTACCAAGGAAGAGGCAGATCTCTGCCCCCGCGAGCGCAGGCAACGTGATCCACGATGGGCCGAAAAAGGTCAGCAGAGCGAATGGGATCGAAGCAAGGCAGCCGAACGCCGAAACCAGATACAGCGCGCTGGAGTTGCGCCGCAGCAGCCTGCTGGCGACCCAGCCGCCGGTGGCCGTCCCCACAATGCCGGTGACAGCGGTGATGGCTCCGATGGTGAATCCGGCTTGCCCCAGGGAGTAGCCGTTCACCCGGTGCAGGAACGACGGCATCCACCAGGAGAGACCGCCCATGCAGAAGGTGATGAATGCATACCCCAAAATGGAGCTGAGATAAGCGCGGTTGGTCACCAGCGCCAGCAGGTCGGCCTTGCCGATCTTGGTCTTTTCCACCTCGCTGGCTCCCCTTTCCGGTTCACGCATCAGGAAGAGGATCATCAACGCAAAGAGGATGCCCGGAACGGCCGAGACATAGAACGGAGCGCGCCAGCCAAAATGGCTGCCGACCATGCCGCCAATCAGATAGCCGAGCGCCGCTCCGACGGGAATAGCCAGGTTGAAGATGGTCATCACCCGGTTACGTTCCTGCGCCGGAAAGAAGTCCGAAAGGATAGCCGGAGCGAAGATGCCGAAGCTCGCCTCGCCCAGTCCCAAGGCAGCATGACGCAAATTCAGTTCACCGACTGTATGGACC
>JABFXN010000099.1 GCA_013361705.1 Acidobacteriaceae bacterium | reverse complement strand
AGGGGAATAAACGAAGGCTCCTGTCACGGAGCCGGTTGCATTCAACTGAGTTGCGGAGAGCGCCGTGCCGTAGGTGATGGCCGCGGGCGTTGGCCAGGTAATGGTGGGCGTGATCTTCGAGACCACTTCGCTGAAGCTTGGCGAAGTAACGGTATTGAAGTTGGTATTGCCCGAGTACACCGCGGTAATCGTGTGCGTGCCCGCCGTGGTAAATGTTGTTGTGATGCTGACCGTGTTGCCACTTAGTGTTCCTGCGCCGATCGAGGTGGGGCCGTCATAAAAAGTAACGGTGCCGGTAGGTGTCCCGTAGCCTGCGGCGAGTGTGGCCAGTAACGTTGTGGCTGTGCCCACGTTGGTACCCGTCGTCGCGGGTGAGGTCTGCGTCACAGCGATCGAGGGCGTAGCTTTATTTACGACCAGCGTTGTCGTTGCGGTGGTAGTGCTATACGTCACCGTATCGGTTGGCGTGAAGGTTGCCGATAGCGTTTGAGTTCCGGGCACAAGTACCGTTCCTGCCACGGGCGAATACGTAAAGCTGCCCGCAATCGCTGTACTCGCATTGAGCTGCGTTGAAGAAAGAGCCGTGCCGTAGGTGATCGCGGCTGGCGAAGACCAGGTGATGTTCACGGCCGTGGGGCCGACTTGCATCGAGAGGGGCGTGCTGGCGGCTTGCCCGAAGATACCCCAGCCCGGAAATTGCGCGATGATGCTATGCGATCCTGCGGAGAGCGATGAAGTCGTAAACTGCGCCACTCCATTGTTTAGAGTGCCGGTGCCCAGGATCGTCGATCCCTCCGAAAAGCTGATCGTTCCATTTGCCATTTGATTCCCATCGCTGAACGGAGACAAGGTTGCGGTAAATGTCACCTGCTGGCCGGTATTAATGGGATTGCGGTTCACCGCCAGCGTTACTGTGACCGGAATCGGCGCGATAATCGTGGCGGTGTTGGAAGTCTCATCCAGATAGTTGGTATCTCCTGGATACGTGGCCTGAATGGAATGGTAGCCATATGGAGGGCCGTTCACTGTAATCCCTGTCGCGGTGGCAGTGTAGACCGTAGGCGCGGTGTACAGGGTTATCGCGATACTTAGGGGGGGGCCAATATATGCCTGGGTATATACGGGGATGTCCGAGGTGGTATCTCCATTGAAATCCGGCAGATAGGTCGGTATAGCAGGTAATTCAACATCCTGGTTCGAGAATCCGCGAGTTGATATTTTGTTCCCGAAAGCGCCTGTGCCATCGCCAAAGGTTACGGACACGAAGTAATTGCCCGGCACGTGGTAACCCCCGGCGTAAGCCGTGGCCATCCCGAGATCGGCTTTGCCGTCTCCATTGAAGTCACCTGTGAAATAGATTCCATTCGAATACCCATACGGGTCAGAAAGATCGACCGGAATGAGAGCCTGGAAGGTGCCGTCTCCGTTGCCCAGGACCACGGCGTCACCCGTAAAAAGATCCGGATTGCCATCGTGGTTGAAGTCGGCGATGAGTGCTGTGTAATAAGTCGGAGCAGGTATGGCTGTAAATGTTCCATCCGACTGTCCCAGATAAAGGGTCCCGTAAGCAAACAGATCCGTCCGCCCATCATGATTGAAATCGGCAGCTAATTGTCCGGAAACTCCAGTGGCAATTACCCTCTGGAAGGTCCCGTCGCCATTGCCGAGGAAGAGGGTTTCGCGGTTGTAAATATCTTGTTTGCCATCACCATTGAAATCACCTACGAAAACACGGGAATATGATGTGTCGCCACTGCCGATGGTAGTAGCGGTCGCGAAGGTCCCATCCCCGTTTCCCCGCAGCAGAGATAGACCGGAGGTTCCCGTCAAAACGACATCCAGCTTGCCGTCATGATCGAAGTCGGCGACTGCGAAAGATGGGCTGAATCCATCGGCAGTTGGCGTTCCTGAAAATGTCCCGTCGCCGTTTCCGTGCAGAAAAGCTATGGAATTCCCTCCCACCGGATACACCGGATAAATGAGGTCAGCCTTGCCGTCGTTGTCAAAGTCTGCGGCATAGAGGGCGCCAGGCAAGTGGGTCATGCTGGTGTACTTCGTCGGTTGCAATACTGGTGTTGGAGGACCAAACGTAGCAGTCGCGAGCGAGCTGTTGTTTGCTGTGAGGTCGACGAACGAGACGCTGCCCGTCGGAGCGATGTCGAGGGCCGGTGTGGTGAGCTGTGCGCTAAGTGTGTAGGTACTACCGACCTGCTGCGGATCAGCCAGGGTGAGGGTGCTCACAATGCCGAGCGGCGGTCCTACGGTCAATGTCACCGCATTACTGGTGGCGGAGGACAGATTGGTGTTGCCGCGAATTCGGGCCGTGATCAGATGCGTTCCCTGACTGAAGTTCCTCCAGATCACATGAGCCACACCGCCGGACGGATATCCGCTAGCCACAGCGGTCGATCCATCATAGATATCGACCCAGTCGCTGTCGCAGGAGTAGCTGCCGACCGTGCAGGGAGTCACCGTGACGGTCATGTCGGCCCTAGCCCCATAAGTCGACGGATTTGGGCTAATGGCCAACGAGAGCGTCGCCTGCGAAGTGCTTCCGGTAACCGCCTGGGTTGTGGAGATAGCAGCACCGTAATTTGCATCGCCGGCGTAATGTGCCCGTACCTGATGGGTGCCACCCGGCGACACGATCACATTGGTTGCGGTCGCAGTAAAGGTATTTGCCGCTGTATAGCGACGCACACCTGCAAACTGCGTCGTGTCATCACCGTCAGGATAAAACTCGAGTAATGTATCGATGCCGCTTCCGGTTAGATCAACCGATAGGAAAGGGTGAGGATGACTGAATATTGCGTCTGAATCTGTAAAAGTCTGTGGAGAAGAAAAGCTGCCGTCCGAGCGTCCAAAGAGAACGGTCAATATTCTGTACAGCGGATAATATGGAGTCGGTGCAGAATCGGAGTAGTAGTTTCCTAAGAACGCCAGATCGGGTAAACCATCCCCGTTGAAATCTCCGCTCGCGACGGACATGTAGGAAAAGTGATAGGAACCCAGGTACCCCCCTAGGGGCCCAGGATCAATATTGTAAGTGGATACAGCCTGGAACGTGCCATCGCCATTTCCGAAAGAGACCATGGCATTCCCATCGCTGAATCCCGCTATATCAAGCTTGCCGTCATGATTGAAGTCCGCGGCGGTTGCTTGGGTGCCGATGGGTCCGGAGGTGTGATTGACGCTCTGGAAGGTTCCGTTGCTCAACCCAAGCTGGGTGTAATTGCTCTCGTAGATGTCAGCGCGGCCGTCATTGTTAAAATCTGCGATGGGGCCGCTGGCTGGAAAGATGTCTACGGCGGCCGCAAACGTGCCGTCACCATTTCCAAGATAGAGATGGCTCGGATAGCATCCCATGTTACTGAATAGATCCGGTTTTCCATCGCCGTTGAAATCGCCGCTTCGCAGTGAGACTTGATGACAAGACTGGGATATGGTCTCGGTGAACTGCGTGGGGGCCTGGAACGTTCCGTCGCCGTTCCCCAGGCGTATCAGAGTCGTTGAGTGGGCAGGGCCTGAACTCGTATCGACGAGTGCTCCAGATGAGGCCGCAATATCAAGTTTGCCGTCTCCATTCCAGTCGCCCACTGCCAGCAGGGTAGTCTGCATTGTGACCGAACTGTCGGTGATACCGGCCTGAAAGGTTTCGTCTCCATTCCCTTTGAAAAAATGCAGGTACTGGTCAAGGCCAATGAATAGAACGTCGACTTTCCCGTCTCCATCGAAGTCGCGGACAAAGACGTTGGAGTAGTAGTAACCGGATAACGAGGTGAACGACTGGGATCCATTTTGCGCGATGGACGAAGTCACGGAAGAAGAAAACGGCGCTGAGCCAAGCACCGCATTCGAATACGTTGTATCTTCGAACGTCACATTTCCTGTGGGCGGACCGGCCTGCGCCTGTGCCGTGTATTGACCGGCGAGGGTGTATACGCCGGCGGTTCCAGTTGGGGTAACTGTAATAGTAGGCGTCTGGGCTGACAAGCCTATAGAAAACGCAAGGCAGACTGCGATGCGACCAACGGCAGCGAGGGCGTTCATAAATTGTCCTGAGAAAAAAGGGAATCGTGCAGTTCCAAGTAAAGCGCGACTTTACCGGTTGGTCAACCGTTTGAGTGTTACCGCTCCGTTAACGGGGAATGGTAAACATCCGGCTCCAGCGAGCCAGTCCATGGATACCCCGCTGCTGTTCCTCCGGCGCAGGCACAGAGAAATACACCAGCATTGGCATGCCCTCGGCGAACTCCCGCGGCATGAATCCCCAGTAGCGGCTGTCGCGGCTGTTATTACGGTTGTCGCCCATCATGAAGTAATTGCCTGTTGGAAGAATAAGATCGCCGTTGTCGATCAGGGTGCGCATCTGCATCCACCACTGTGCATCGATCTCCGGATCGGCATCGTGCAGCGTCGGAAAGTTATCACGGAAGTGGTCAGGCCGCGATGGGATGTAGATCGCATATGGTTCGTCGATCGGCTGGCTGTTGATCAGCACACGTCCACCCCGCAGCCGAATGCGCTCTCCCGGCTGCGCGATGGTTCGTTTCACCAGGTGATCGTTCGCATCCAGCGGATTATGAAAGACAATGATGTCGCCCCGTCGGGGATTGCGATAGGGCATCAGCCAGCGCCACGCTCCACCGGGAGCGTAGATCTGCTTATTTACCAACAGAAAGTCGCCGACCAGCAGCGTGTTTTCCATCGATCCGGAAGGGATACGGTACGGCTGCGCCAGAAAGGTGATGATGAAGATCGCTACCGTAATAATCGGTAGCAGGCTGGTGAACGCCTCGAGTGGGCCGTTCGCCGGAAGCTCTCGCCGGGTGACGACGACTGTCTTCCGCACAACCGTCTCTTCCGGCGTCTGTATGACGACGACTTCGGCGGCGGCTTCGACGATCTCATCCTTCTGGTCAGACATCTGCGGCCAGCAATCTCTCATAGGCTACGCGTGCGGCAGCCTGCTGTGCTTCCTTTTTCGTGCGCCCTTCGGCCTCGGCAGGAGCTTCGGTCTGTTCCCGTAGCTGCACCTGCACACGAAAGCGCTTCTTATGATCGGGGCCGCTCTCTTCTACGACGGTGTACTTTGGCTGGCCCTTGCCTCGCGCCTGCAGAAACTCCTGCAATGCGCTCTTATAGTCCCCAATCGCTCCACCGAAACGCGCACCCTCGGTGACAGCGATACTCAGCTCTTCAATCTTTGGAGCGATGACATGCTGCTCGACGAACGCTCGTGCCGGCGGCAAGCCGCCGTCCAGATACATAGCGGCAATCACCGCCTCCAGTGCGTTTGAGAGCAGTGCACGTTTCTGGCGGCCGCCACTCTGCTCCTCACCTCGCCCCAGGCGAAGATAGTTGCCAAGGGTTAAGGTTTCGGCCACTTCACCCAGATGCGAACGGCTTACGAGCAGAGCTCGCATGCGCGTCAGCTCACCCTCCGTCAATGCAGGGAAACGTATATACAGAGCTTCAGCGACAAGCAGGCCCAGCACGGCATCACCTACAAACTCAAGCTGCTCATTGTCCCTGCCGGCGGTTGCGCCACTGGAGCTTTCGGCAGCCAGTGAGCTGTGTGTCAGTGCCGTTTCCAGCAGATCCGGACGTTGGAACTTGTGGCCCAGGGCCATCAGCAGGGAATCGAGCTCCGCCGGGCCGTTTTGTTTTTTCGCTCGCATTCAGGGACCTGGTCTCGCTCGCCGCTCTTACTTCGGCCGGTAAGCCTCTTTTTCCTTCTTACCGGTGGGATCGATCGGTTCGTTATCTTCTTCGTCGCTGGTGGCGTGCTCCCGCTTCGGCGCCGCGAAGGGCTTCTTCAGTCCAGCTTCAGCCGCAAGTTTCGTGTCCGGGCGAGCGTCGCGCACCGCGAGTGCTGCCTTGTACTCGCTGATGGCGCGAGGACGGTCCGGTTCACGCTGCGTGTCATACATGCGTCCCAAATAGATATGCGTCCATGCCAGCGTACGTGGATCCTTGGAAAGCTTTAGCACCTGGTTGAACTCGTCGAGGGCAGAATCCGGATCATTGTCCAGCACTGCGATGCGTGCCTTCAGATAGTGGGCCTGAGGGTCGTTCGGATTCACCGTCAGCGCTTTCTGCGCCATCTCGTCGGCGCCTGCGCGATCACCCTTCATCAGCTTGATCTCAGCGAGATCAAGTCCCTTCGGCTGGCGTACCGGCGTACGGCCTACAAACTCACGCGTGCCTTCAGGAAAGAACTGGATATTCTTCGCCACGCTGACCTGGTGCTGCACGTCCATGCCGTAGACGATCTCACCGATGCTGTCCTTCAGTGCTTCGTTGGTGTGCTCCAGTTGAGCCAGCTTGCCATAGAGATAGTCGGTCAATACATAGCCGAGACGCATATCGCGATCTACCAGGCGCTGGCGCACGACCTCTGCCCGGCGTTCATAGTCGGTAAGGTCTGCTTCATACTTTTCCATGTCGCTACGCTGTTTGACCTGCGACGGTTTTTTCGGCTTTGGGAAGCCGACATCCATCACGCGAGCTTCGATTGCCTTGATCATGCACTCGGTAGTCAGCGCCACCATGTCGTTCTTGTAGATGAACTCCAGCGGAGCGTCCTGCACCGTCTTCAGAAGCGGAGTCAGTCGGTCGATCGACTGTGGCCGGGCATAGATCATCGGCTCCACCAGATAGTGCAGATACATGTGGCGGACGTCATCCAGCCGTACCTCTGCACCCTGCGTCGGAGAGAACACCACGACATAATCCAGGCCGTAGACGCGCGCATTTACCGCCGCCGGAGCGAACATCGGCTCCATGAAGACCAGGAAGCGGCGGCCGTCGTAACTCGAAACCGGCTGGTGCAGATAGATGTTCGAATCCAGAATGGCCTTGGTCATCGGATCGTGGATGCGGGCGATCAGTTCTTCGTACTCCGGACGATTGCGCACCCAGATCAGGTGGAGCTGCGTCGTCTCGGCAAAGGTTCGCAGAAGCGGCAGGATCTCCACCACCTGCGCAGCATCGGGTGGCAGCTCGGTCAGATCGGTAATCGGCGTGAGGTCCGGCGGAGGATGGAGATAGATGCCAAGTGACACAAACTGCGAGAGATTGCGCGTCGAGTCGCCCAGGTTGTGGGCCGCAATGTAGGCGCAGACTTTATCGCGGGCATCGCGAGCTTCGGCGCTGTCTTGCAGAGCAGCATTGAGGTCGTCGCGAACCTTCTGCCGCACTGGAGAAGAGTTGGTAAGGTCTGCGTCGTAGCCGCAGGCATTCAACGCCGCTCCAATATCGAAGAGCGACTCGCTCGGTTCTAGTTGGATTCCGGAGCCGGCTCGTTCGACGCCACCCAGCCGCAATGGGCCGGTCTGGGCCGGTTGTTGCGAGGTGGAGTCCGACGGAGCCTGGGACGAAGACGAGCTGGAAGACGACTGTTGTGCGGCTGCCGCGAGGGGCAGGGCGAAGAACAATCCGAGCGAAATGATGCGGTTTAAATACACGGCTGATCAGTCTGACGTACCGGAATAGTCTACGTCAGCCGACCCTGCACTGAAGAGAGGGGGTAGGAAAGGCTAGCCTCGGACCGAGATACCCGAGAAGGTAAGGATGATGCGGCTCCGCACCGGGGTTCCAAAGACCTTGGCCGGTTCGTAGACGCTCACCAGCAGCCGTTGCTCAAGGTTGTGGCGGGCGTCGGCCGAAAGCGTTCCGGAGACGATGCTGTAGTCATAGATCTGCCCGCGGGCGTTCAGGAGGGCCTCGACGACGACGGGATTGTCCGCATCTACCAACACGGCGTCCATATTGGCGGCCGAATACTTATAGTGGGGCTGGGTGTAAGCGCCCAGGTCGTCATCGGCCATGACCGACTGCGCCGCAGGTGTCACCGCGGTCAGCATCCCCAGCATGCCACCCACAATGATGGTGGCGGAGGCCAGGCCGGCAGCGGTACGAAGCACGACCGGACGAAGGGTGTTGGCCCAGGCCAGCTCCAGACGATCCTTCCAGGTCGTGTTGCTTTTAACTTTTTCGTGCGAGATGGCAAGCCGCAGCTTCAGGCCCAGGTTCTGCGGAGCCTTTGCTGTGCCAATCATTGCCAGGCTGTGCTGCATGGTGCGCCAGCCGGCGAACTCCGTCTTGCAGGCTTTGCAGCTCTCAAGATGCGAGCTGACATCCATCATCTCGTGGCCGGTAAGGGCTCCGTCGAGATAGTCCGAGAAGAGGGAGCGCACCTGTTCACAGTTCGTATTCATCGTGCAGCCTCCATCCACTTCTCGGTTGCTCGTTTGGATGCGGCAGCTCTCTGCTCGGATTCGAGAGCTTCGCGCGCTTCCAGTGCCTGCCGCATCGCTGCGCGTCCGCGCAGCAACCGGCTCTTTACCGTGCCCATGTTGATATCGAGAATCTCGGCGATCTCGTCATAGGCAAATCCTTCAATCTCGCGCAGGATCAGCACGGTCCGGAACGACTCCGGCACTTCATGCAGTGCT